>JBJHBY010000141.1:0-9458 GCA_050485745.1 Gammaproteobacteria bacterium
ATGCCTACGAAGGGCGCCTGCGCGCCTTTGTCGAGTACCTGAACCAGAACAAGAGCCCCATCAACAGCGTCTTCCACTTCAATGTGGAGGCAGAACAGGGGATCGGCGTCGAGGTTGCCCTGCAGTGGAATGACGGCTTCCAGGAAAATATCTACTGCTATACCAACAACATTCCACAGCGTGATGGTGGTACACACCTGGCTGGGTTCCGTGCAGCACTGACCCGCACCCTGAATAGTTATATCGAGCAGGAAGGCCTGGCGAAAAAGGCCAAGATCAACGCGACGGGGGACGATGCCCGGGAAGGCCTGACCGCCATCATTTCCGTGAAAGTGCCGGACCCGAAGTTTTCCTCCCAGACCAAGGACAAGCTGGTCTCCTCCGAGGTTAAAACGGCCGTTGAACAAACCATGAATACCCAGCTCAATGATTACCTGCTGGAAAAACCGCAGGACGCCAAGATCATTGTGCAGAAAATGCTGGACGCTGCCCGGGCGCGGGAAGCGGCGCGCAAGGCCCGGGAGATGACGCGGCGCAAGGGCGCCCTGGATATTGCAGGGCTGCCCGGCAAGCTGGCGGACTGCCAGGAAAAGGACCCTGCCCTGTCCGAGATCTACCTCGTAGAGGGTGACTCTGCGGGCGGATCCGCCAAGCAGGGCCGTGACCGGCGTACCCAGGCTATCCTGCCCCTCAAGGGCAAGATCCTGAACGTCGAAAAGGCCCGCTTCGACAAGATGCTGTCCTCCGCAGAGGTCGGCACGATTGTTACCGCCCTGGGCTGTGGTATCGGCAAGGAAGAATTCAATCCGGAAAAGCTGCGCTACCACAGCATCATCATCATGACGGACGCCGACGTCGACGGCTCCCACATCCGCACACTGTTGCTGACTTTCTTTTTCCGCCAGATGCCGGAGCTGATCGAGCGTGGCCACATCTTTATCGCGCAGCCACCCTTGTACAAGATCAGCAAGGGCAAACAGCACCAGTATCTGAAAGACAACGATGCCCTTGCCCAGTACCTGACCCAGTCAGCCCTGGAGGGTGCCGCCCTGCACGTCAACCCGGAAGCACCGCCAATCACCGGCGCGACGCTGGAGACCATGGTCAATGACTACCGCGCGGTGATGAAAACCATCGATCGGCTGTCCCGCGTGTACCCCGCAAAAATCATGCGTCTGATGATCAGCCAGCCCGTGCTGACGCGCGAGCAGCTGAGCGATCGTACCGCAGTGGAGCAGTGGATCTCCGCCCTGGCCAGTCACCTCGACGTCATTATTCGCCATGGTGATGAGCAGTACCTGATGACCGTGCACGAAGATACCGAGCGCCACCTGTTCCTGCCCGCGGTACGCCTGGTAGCGCACGGAGTGAGCACTGACTATCGGTTCAGCCACGATTTCTTCACCTCCAGTGAGTACCGCTCGATCACCGAGCTGGGTGCTCAGCTCGAGGGTCTGATCGAGGACGGCGGCTTTGTTCAGCGTGGCGAGAAGCGCCAGCCGGTCAGGAGTTTTGGCGAGGCCCTGGACTGGCTGATGACGCAGGCTGAAAAAGGCTACGGCATCCAGCGCTACAAGGGGCTGGGCGAGATGAACCCCGAGCAGTTGTGGGAAACCACGATGGATCCGGCCGGTCGCCGCATGCTGCAGGTTACCGTCGAGGATGCCATTGCCGCCGACCAGATCTTTACCACCCTGATGGGCGACAACGTCGAGCCCCGTCGGGAGTTCATCGAGGAAAATGCCCTGAAGGTCGCAAATCTTGATGTCTGAAGTCTGAGGTCAGTGGTTTGGCAAACAGGCTTGCGCCCGGGGGCTGCCCCGGGTTGAGCGAGCGTGCCTGTACAAGAGCCTAGCGGACCTCCATCTCAACCTCCAGTTGTCCCGCCGCTCGTCGCGGCAGAGGTTCAGCGGCGGCTCTGGCATCGGGCAAGCCCTGCTCATGGGGGTTGACGCTGAGGATGGCCTCGAGAGAGGCCTTGTGCAGATCACGTCTCTCCGGGATGTTTTCCGTTTCCCGGTGCAGGGTTCGCAGGGTTTCAAGCAGTGGTTGATGCTGATAACTGAGCTTGCCGAGCAACTCCACCAGGCGGATGCGCTGCTTGTCATCCGCCGCGTCTTCCAGCCCGTCGAGCAGCAGGTCGATGTAATCGTGGCGCCCTGAACGCTGTCCGCGAGCCAGCAGGGTTTCCCGGGCCTCCGCAACGGCCACGGGATCGACATCTGCCACATAAACCTTCGCTGCGGACCTGAGCTGGGTGGCGGAGTGGATGCCGAGGAACATCTGTACCGCGACCGGGGCCACGAGAACCGCCAGGGTTACGCCCCGTACCCGCTCCGGCCGGCGACCGAAGCTGAATGCCAGCCAGGCGGTGCCATAAACATAGACAAAGGCCCCCAGGAACATCAGCCTGTAAGTGTCGCGGGCAAAGCCCTCCCACAGGCCGCCGACCAATAGCACCAGCAGAAACAGCGTGCCGATGATCAGGTAGGCCAAGGCCAGTGAAAAACCGCCCAGCCGGGCCAGCCAGTGCCAGCGGGCTTGCCCGGTGTCCGTACCAGAGGTGTGCATCAGTGTTGCTCCCCAGCGACTCGGTTTGCACCTGGCGGAGTTCTCCACCGGGCATCCCCGGCCCGATGTGCGCCAACCTGAACTTGTACATGGCCTGGTCGATGTGAGCAAGGCATGAGCGGCCAGGTTATGCCTTGCTCAGCCGGGCTGCCACCAGGCGGGTAGCAAGGCGCGGACCGCCGGGGTGTCGAAACGGTCGTCGATCAGGTCCAGGCTGCCGCGGTCACTCTCCGAGCGCAGTACGCGACCGGCGGCCTGTGTCACCTTGCGCAACCCCGGGTACAGGTAGGCATAGTCATAGCCACGACCGAACTGCATCTGTAGCCGCCGGCGCAGCTGCTCGTTAAGAGGGTTGAGCTGGGGCAGGCCCAGGGTGGCGACGAATACGCCGATCAGGCGTTGCCCCGGCAGATCGATACCTTCCGCAAAAGCGCCACCCAGCACCGCGAACCCGATTCCCTGCCCGCCCGGGACGAACCGCTGCAGAAAGGTGTGGCGTGCGTCCTCGTCCATGTCGCGGGTTTGCTCCCAGCAGGGAAGGTCTGCGTGGGCCTGCCGCAGCAGGGACAGCACCTGGCCAAGGTATTCAAAACTGCTGAAGAAGGCCAGGTAGTTCCCCGGCGCCTGCCGGAAGCGTTGAGTGATCAGCTCAATGATCGGCTGCAGCGAGGCCTGCCGGTCACGGTAGCGGGTGGAAATATTCCGGTGGATTCGCACCGCCAGCTGCGCGCTGTGAAACGGGCCGTCGATCTCGATCCAGGGCGTATTCCCCGGCAGGCCCAGCAAATCCCGATAATAGCCGGGTGGCGACAGGGTGGCGGAGAACAGTACGCTGCTCCGGGCCTGTTGCAGCCGCGGCCCGAGAAACGGCCCCGGGATCGCGTTGCGCAGGCTCAGGGTCGTGGCCCCGCGGGAACCGGGGATGATCTCCAGGAGGTAAAACGAGTGCTGGTCGAAGCGCTCCGCCAGCTGACAGAAGTGCAGCAGGCTGAAATGCAGCGTCTGCAGATCCGGGTCGATGTCCCGGCGATTCTCGCTGAAATGATCCGATAATGCGGCGATCAGTCGCTGGAAGGCGGACATCAGCGCCCCGGGCAATGCCGTCTCGAGCACGGCGTGGGTCGGGTTCGCCCCTGGCTTTGCGCCGGAATCATCGCGACCCAGGGCATCACCATTGAGGCGGGACCACTGCCGCAGCGCGTTGCTGAGTGCTCGCTTCAGCGGGGCTGACTGGTTGCGGGCCAGCGCCCGCCACTGCCGTTGATCCAGGCGAGCGCTGTACATCTCGCGACCGCGCTCCACCAGGTTATGGGCTTCGTCGACCAACAGGGCGACGCGCCAATCCCGACTGCGCGCGAGGCCGTACAGGCCTGCATCGACGTCGAAGTAGTGGTTGTAATCGCCCACCTGCACATCGGACCAGAGAGACAGTTCCTGGCCAAGGTAGTAAGGACACACTTCGTTGGCGAGCGCCACTTCGCGTACCCGTGCCTGGTCAAGCAGGCTGTAAGCGACGGCCTGGTTGCGCGCCACCGGCAGGCGGTCGTAGAAACCCCGGGCCAGGGGGCAGTCACCACCGTGGCAGGCCCTGCCCGGATATTCACAGGCCTTGTCCCGGGCCACGCGCTCGAGAACCCGCAGTGGTACGCCGTCGTCATTGGCCAGCAGTTGGCGCAGGGCCGCCAGCCCCAGCGCCCGTCCGGGGGTGCGGGCGCTGAGAAACAACAGGCGGTCGATGCCCTGCCGGGGCATCGCCCTGAGCATGGGGAACAGGGTGCCGAGTGTCTTGCCGATGCCGGTGGGCGCCTGTGCCAGCAGTGTGCTGCCTGTGGCAGCCGCCCGGTACACCGCCTCCGCCAGCGTCCGCTGCCCCCGGCGGAACTCAGGGCGGGGAAAGTCCAGCTGTTCCAGCCAGTGGTCCCGTGCCTGGCGATGGGCGAGCTCCTGTCGCGCCCAGTGCAGAAAAAGCTGGCACTGTTGCTCGAAAAAGGCGCGGAGTTCATCGGCAGCGTGGTGTTCGCACAGGCGGGTTTCGCTGTCGCTGCCGACATCGTAATAGACCAGCGCCAGTTCGATGTCGTCCAGGCCGCGGTCCTGACACATCAGGAAGCCGTAGATACGGGCCTGCGCCCAGTGCAGTTGGCGGTGATTGTCCGGCTGCAGCGCCAGGTCGCCGCGGTGTGTCTTGATCTCCTCGAGACAATTGCGGTCCGGGTCGTAGCCATCGGCACGGCCCCGCACCTGCAGTTCTTCCCAGCTTCCCTGCAGGGCTACTTCCCGCTGGTAGCGGGGTCCGCGCCGTGCGGTCACGCGCTGGTGCCCGGTCACGCCTTCCCGTGCGCTGGGTGCGGGAGTGAAGCGCCAGTCCAGGTCGCCCCGGCGGGCGCTGAACTCGCACAGGGCGCGCACCGCGATGGTGTAGCTCGCGGTCATCGTCCTGCTCTCGCACCAGTCGTGAGTGCGGGGTCGCAGGCCTCGCTGACACCGGGACAGGTATCGGAGCCGGAAGGCGCCGTATGGCGCAGATAACACACTGCGGCGGGAATATCGTGCTGCCCGCAAAACGCAAGCCAGCGGAGCTGGTTGTCCTGCAGGCGGTCACCGGGGCCCTTGACCTCCACCAGGCGATAGCGGCCCTGCGCAGGCCAGAACTGGATCAGATCGGGCAAACCGGAACGATTGGCCTTGAGGTCCGCCAGGATGCGCCCGAAAAACAGGCTCAGATGCGCAGCCGGCAGGCACAGCAGCGCCAGTTCCAGCAGCTCCGGGTCCAGGCCCTGCCAATGCACGAAGGGCGACAACAGGCCCTGCCGACGGTGATAGTTGGCGCGGATGGTGTCGCGGTAGCGGCCATCGGCAAGCTGTGCGAAGCAGTGTTCGAACAGCCTGTGCCGGCGCTCGTGGAACTCCGGACGAAACAGGTCGGCCGGGCCGCTCTGAAAGGGGTGAAAGAAGGCGCCGGGCAGTGGCGCGAAAATCGCTTCCCAGCAGAGTAGCCCGAACAGGCTGTTGATCAGCTGGTTCTCGACGTAGAACACGGGTGCATGCGCACGGGCCAGATGCTGCGCGACCTGCTGCTCCACCGCTACGGGCTGCGCGGGTGGTGGCAGTGTCAGGTCGATGCGTGCCGGTTCCGCCGGGCGTCGCGGCGCCTGACGGGGCAGGTCGAGGCGGCGCTGCAGGCGCGGCAGTGCGCGGGCGCCCGCCTGGGCCTCCGCCTCAACCCTCGGGTTTTCGACCAGCTCGAGGGCCAGAGACAACGCCAGGGCTGGATCGCCATTGCGCTCGGCCACGCGCATGGCACGGATGCGAGACTCCCGATGGTTGCTGTGCTGGTAACACTGCAGGGCCTGGGTGACCTCCCCTGCCCGCTCGGCCGCCTGGCCGAGGCCGAACAGCAGCCGTCCACGCCGGGCTTCCAGCCAGGGATTGTCCGAAAATGCCGGGGGCAATGCCGCCCGGGCCTGTTCCAGGCTCAGCGCACCCCCTTCGAAATCCTCCCGGCAGCGGTGCAGCTGCAGCCACGCATCCACCTCACCGCGGTGCCGAAAGGCGCGGGATTGCGCATCGAAAGCCACGCGCTCGTACTGGTACAGGCCGAGGTCGGCGAGCACGAAGGTGGCCCAGTCCTGATGCAGGTTGCCGAAGAACATCAGGCGCAGGCGATCACACCGTTCCATGATGCGCAGTGCCAGCAGGGGGCTTTCGCTGAGGCGGGGCAGGGCCTCGCCAAGCCATGACGACCAGCGCCGGGACAGATCGCTGCCGGCAAGGGTGGTACGGACCTGGGCGAGCATTTCCGGCTTGCGCGCCGACCGGTGTGTGATGTGGGAAGCGAACGCGGCGATCAATTCGTCCCGGGTGAGCAGCGCTGCCACGTCGTCGAGAGATACCACCGGGTCCGCTTCGACCCAGTCGTGGGCCAGCAGGGGTGACAGCGCCGGGCCAATCTCGCCGATTTCGACATAACGCAGGCGCTCACTGCGGAACAGGGTGCCCTTGCGCATCACCAGGCGCACCAGCAGCGCCTGCGAGGCGCGCGGCAGTACGCGAAAATCCGCGAGAAAGGCCTGCTCTTCGGTATCGAGCAAATCGCCACTGCGCGCCTCGACCCAGTCCAGGACGGTGTGGAAATTGGCCAGATAATAGAACGGGTCGTCGAGGGCAGGCATGGGAGCACGAAGAGCTGTGTATTTGTACAGCATAACGGTGCGAGCAGCGCCGGACAACCCATGAGGTGCTTGCCGTCTGCGGCCGCTTTCCGGATCCGGAAAGGCTGCCTTCAACTGAGTGATGACTTCGCGGCCCCCATGACGCATGCTGCTGGAATCGGGCGGGAATGCATACGCGGATCAGGCCAGAACAAGCTCCGCCCAAGCCAAATCAACCGCAGGAGCGCCAAATGAACACCACCATGAATCAGCAGCATGTCCTGGTCCTCGGTGCCAGCAGTGGCATTGGCCTGGCCACAGCGGAAGCCTTGCT
Source organism: Gammaproteobacteria bacterium (assembly GCA_050485745.1). Classification (GTDB taxonomy): domain Bacteria; phylum Pseudomonadota; class Gammaproteobacteria; order Pseudomonadales; family CAMLJR01; genus JBJHBY01. The sequence continues at coordinate 7,057 of JBJHBY010000141.1, forward strand.
GAACGCCGGTGCGGTGGTCACCCTGGCGGGGCGCGATTCAGACAGATTGCAGGCCGCCCATGATGCCCTGCTGCAACGCACCGGGGTCGATAGCGGGCGGCTGCGTCAGCAGCCCGGGGATGCCGCCGAAAGGGAGCAGGTCGTGGCCATGGTTGCGAGCGCCTGTGATGACGGGTCCCAACTGGATGCGGCAATCTTTGTGCCTGGCGGTGGCCAGTTTCGTCCGGTGCTGTTGCACGATGAACACAGCCTGGCGGAGGAACTGGCCAGTAACGTCGTGCCCTTCCTCACCCTGCTCAAGGCCGCCGTACCCCATATGCAGCAACGCGGCGGCAGCCTGGTGGCGTTGTCATCCACGGCGGCGGTGATGAGCTCGCGCTACCTCAGCGCCTATTGTGCCGGCAAGGCGGCACTGGAGGGCTTCATCCGCACCGCGGCGGACGAGCTCGGTGAACAGAACATCCGCATCAATGCGGTGCGGCCGGGGTTGACCCATACCGGCGCCACCGATGCCATGTTCGCGCACCCGGAACTGCTCGGGAAATTTCGCGAACAGGTTCCCCTGCCCCGTCTTGGTGAGCCAATGGATATCGCCGGCGCCCTGCTCTTCCTCGCCAGCCGCGCCTCCAGCTGGATGACGGGCCAGTGCATCACCGTTGATGGTGGTCACACCTTGCGGGCATTCCCCGATCTCAAGGCGACGGTGGAGCAGATGTACGGTCCACCAGAAGACTGGATCAAGGATTAATCCGAAGCAGACGGCTGATACCGGCACACTCGTCCCCGCCCAGGGAGAAATCCAGGACCGCCAGATCCTCGCGCATGTGCTGCACCGAGGTGGTTCCGGTCAAGGGTGTGACACCCTCCTGCACCAGATAGCGGAACAGAATTTGTGGCGGCGTGCGCTGATAGCGTTTGGCCAATGTGGTGATCACGGGGTCCGCCAGTAATTGTGGGTTGGCTGTCAGGGTCCAGAAGCTCTGGTACACCACTCCCTGTTCACGGCACCAGGCTCGCAGCGCCCGATCGTAGCCGGTTTCCGCATAGAAGCGGTTTTGCACAATGGCGGGCTTGATGCGAGCCCATTGGTGGAGAGCTTGCAATACTTCCAGGTCATAGCAGTTGCTGATTCCCAGCAGGCGCGCACCGCCGTGATCAGCGATGCTTTCCAGCGCCTGCCAGACCGCCTGCAGGTCACGGGTTCGGGGCAACGGCGAGTGCAGGATCAGCCCGTCGAGGTAGTCGGTCCGCAGGTTGTGGAGAGATGTCTCGAAGGACTGCCGGACCTGGGCCGGCAGCGGGCTCGCCGGGTCATAGGGCAGGCGCGCCGGATCCTGGCCGGACAGCGGCGTGAACTTGGTCTGCAGATAGAGATCCGCGCGGCGAACTCCGGTGGCCAGGCTCGCCGCGATGCCCTCGCCGACTCCGGGCTCGTGATAATGTTTGGGCTGGCAAGCCGTATCGATACCGCGGAAGCCCTGTTCGATGGCCTGCTGTACGAGCGTCGCGGTGCGATCCTTCTTCCATGCCGTGCCGTAGAGAATGGCAGGCATCCCGCCAGGGTCGCTTGACGTCACGATCATGTCGCCTCCCCCGCTGCTGCTGATGGATCCCTGACACCCTACACTGTTCTACCTTGGTGGTACCATGGCCCATGACCAGCGATAGCCATAGACTGTAGCCACAGACTGTCGAGATTCAACCATCGACCAGACCAAGGGAGGCTCACCATGGGATTTGCACTTTCCGACCTGACCGTTACCAGCAGCGCATTCGAGGCGCTGGGCCGTATCCCCGAGCGCCATACCGGCGAGGGGCCGGACGTCTCGCCGCAGCTGTCCTGGGCCCATGCGCCCGAGGGTGTCAAAGCCTGGGCCGTGATCTGCCACGACCCGGATGCGCCGCTGGTGAGCGGTAACGGCAGCTACGGTTTTGTGCACTGGGTGCTGTACAACCTGGCGGCCTCGGTGAATACGCTGGAGGAAGGCAGCAGCGTTGGTACCCGGGGCAAGAATGATTTCGGCAACACCGGCTACAACGGGCCGATGCCGCCGCCGGGACACGGCGTCCACCATTACTACTTCTGGGTGCTGGCACTGGATCGCGAGCTGCAACTGCCCGCGGGCCTGGGTCTGCAGGAGCTGCTGCAGAAGATCGAGCCCCATGTCATCGGCATGAACCGGCTGGTGGGTCTTTACGACCGCTGAGCCGTTGCATGATCCGCATGCGCCGCAGCCGGACCCTGGTCTCGATCCTGGCGCCTGCGCTGCTATCGGCGTTGTTGCTGTCGGCCTGTGCGACCCCCGCCGCGCGGCTCGACCCCGGTGCCCGGGCCGCCCTCGACCGGGCCTTCTCGGAAATCGAGCGCAGTCCGCGCCCCGGCCTTGCAGTGGTGGTACATC
>JBJHBY010000142.1:0-9443 GCA_050485745.1 Gammaproteobacteria bacterium
CGCTCCACCCGCTCCCAGTCGACCTGCTGCAGGTCGCGATACTGGCCGGTCAGGCCCAGCACCCGGTGCTGCCAGTGGTTGAGGCAGCCACGCTTGGAGCCGTAGCGGTTGTTCAGCGGTGCCAGCACACGGTTCAGCATGGGATGTGCCCCCTGCTATCCGGTTCCAGGCTGCCAAGGGCTCCGCCGTACTCAGCGAAAGCGATCACGAAAAGCCTCCATCCAGGCGCAGTAGCGCACAAAGGTGCCGAAGTCCCGTGGCAGGTCCATGCGCGGGATGGCGTAAAGCGGGGGTGGCCGGTGGGCCTGCAGGCGCAGCGGCGCGGGGATGGCGCAGGCCGCGGCGCGCAGGCCCAGCCGCTCCACGGTGGCCTGCTCCCGCGGGCCGAAGTCCTCGGCACGGCCGGTGGGGTAGCAGAACACAGGCGCAGGTGCAGGCAATTCCTCGCGCAGGCGCTGCCAGGAGTGGATAATCTCTTGTTCCGAGTCTTCAGCCCCCAGGCGGCTGAGAATGCGGTGGCTGCGGGAGTGGGGGCCAAACTGCACGCCCCGGGCCGCCAGGGCCCGGGCCTGATCCCAGGCCATGGGCTCATAGCCCGCGGGCGCGGCGTCGGGCAGCGCCAGGTGGCAGGCGCGGGCCAGGCGCTCCAGCACCTCCGGCACCTCGGCCGCCGGCAAGGCCTTGAGCCGGTCCCACACGTCATGCCGCGCCTCGCGGCGGTGTTCAGGTTTTTCCAGGCGATAGAGCAGCGCCTCGCCACCCACCTCGAGGCTGATACGGCTTACCCCGGTGTGGTTGATCAACCAGGCGACCTTGTCGTCCCAGGGCCAGTCCCTGCGGTCGAGCAGGTCGGTGATCAAAAAGCAGGTGACCGGGCTGTCGTATTCGAGGAACAACGGCGCCAGCACCTGGGCCTGGTCGGCATAGCCGTCGTCCATGCAGAACACCACGGCGCGCTGTGGCAGGGGCTCGCCGTTGCGCAGGGTCTCCGCCAGTTGCGCCAGCGCCAGGTGGCGGTAGCGATGCCGGGCCAGCCAGTCCAGGCAGCGGCGCAGGTAGGCCGGCTGCACGCCGGAGATGCGATGTTCGGGCTGCTCGCTGCGGTGCAGCAGGAACACGGGCACGAAGGGCCCCGCCATGCGGCGCCCCAGGGCATCCACCGGGCGGGTCGCCAGCAGACGCCAGAACAGGCTGCTCCAATGAATGGTGCTCACGCGGTACCACACTCCTCGACCCGCCCGCAGGGCACACACCGGGCCACTTGCGGCTATCCTGTAGACTGTCGCGCTGGCCGGCGGCGGCGCCGGCTCGCACAAAACCCTTTCATTCTAGCAGGCCCATGAAAACTCTCTTGCACGTTATCGACACCACCGGCCCCGGCGGGGCGGAGACGGTGTTCATCGAACTGGCGGACCGGCTGCGCCGGCGTGGTTATCGCAGCCTGGTGCTGGTGCGCGGCCCGGGCTGGGTGAAAAGCACCCTGGAGCAGCGCGGGCTGGAGCCGATCGAGCTGGACGCCAAAGGCAGCTTCAACCTGGGCTTTCTGCGCGCCCTGGGGGGCCTGATCCGGCGCGAACAGGTGGACCTGATCCAGTCTCACCTGCTGGGCTCCAATGTGTATTGCGCCCTGGCCGGGGCACTGACGCGACGCCCGGTGGTGGGCACCTTCCACGGCATGGTGGATATCTCCCCCAACGAGCGCCGGCGCGGCCTCAAGCTGTGGGTGATGGAGCGCGGCATCCGCCGCTTTGTGGCGGTGTCCGACGGGCTGGCGCGGGCCGTCGCCGCGGAGGGGCTGCTCAACCCGAAGAAGACCAGCGTGATCTACAACGGCATCGATACGGCACGCTACCAGCGCCCGCGGCACCGCGAGCTGGTCGCGCGGCTGGGGCTGCCGCAGGATGCGCTGCTGGTGGGCAGCCTGGGCAATGTGCGCCCGGCCAAGGGCTATGACCAGCTGATCCGCAGTGCTGCCCTGCTGGCGGAGCGCTATCCACGGTTGCACTTCGTCATCGCCGGGCATATCAAGCAGAGTGTGATGCAGCCCCTGCAGGCCCTGATGGGGGAACTGCGGGTGGCGGATCGGGTGCACTTTCTCGGCTTTTGCGATGACAGCGCGGATTTTCTCGCCGGGGTGGACCTGTTCCTGCTGTCGTCCACGTCCGAGGGTTTTTCCATCTCCACCATCGAGGCGATGGCCAGCGGCCTGCCGGTGCTGGTGACCCGCTGCGGGGGGCCGGAGGAGATTGTGCGCGACGGCGAGACCGGGCTGATGGTGCCCCCGGCGGACCCGGCTAACCTGGCGGAGGGCCTGGCACAGTTGCTTGATGACCCGGCCCTGGCCACACGCCTGGCCGCTGCCGGGCGGGCGGATGCCCTGGCGCGGTTTGATATCGAGGCGATGGTGGATCAGTACGAGGCGGTGTATCGGGCTGTGGGGGTGTAAGGGGGAGCAAGTTGCAAACTGTATCCCCATGAGATACAGCCGGGTCCGTCAATGGAGTGACGCATGATCAAGGGTTTTCGCCACAAGGGCTTAGTCATGGACAGCATGCTCACCCCCCCACACCCGGGCGAGACGTTGCGCGAGGATGTATTGCCGGCCCTGGGGCTGAGCGTCTCTGAAGCTGCCCGGCAGCTGGGCATCAGCCGGGTTGCCCTGTCGCGGGTTCTCCACGGCCACGCGGCCATTTCAGTGGACCTGGCTCGCCGCCTGGAAGTGTGGCTGGATGGCCCCGAGCAAGGCCCCAGCGCCGAGTCCTGGCTCAGGAATCAGCTGGCGCGCGATCTGTGGCAAGCCAGGCAGGCTGGCGCCCCTCCCCTCGTCCGCCGGGCGGAACCGCAACCCGCGCCATAGGCTTGGCGGTCCTTGAGGCGGTCGTGCAGGGTGCGCAGTCAGGCAAGGATGGACAAGGTGCCAGCTCTGGCACTAACATAGTTACCAGAAGTTAACAGGGAAGTTAACTGCGATGTACACATTGACGTTTACGCGTCAGTCGATTCGTGATTTGCGGCGTCTGCCACCGGATTTATCCAGGCGCATACTTCTGAAATTGAGGCAGTATGCAGCGGACCCGGCAAGTCAGGGCAACAATGTCAAACGCCTGACGGGCCAGAAGGGTTACAGGCTGCGAGTGGGCGACTGGCGGGTTATCTTTCTTGTTGAGGACGAGCAATCCGAAGTGACGATCGTCAGGGTCGCATCACGAGGAGGAGTTTATCAGTGACAATCCAGATCATCGAGAAGGATGGTCGTCCGGAATGGGCGGTGATTCCCTACGCGGAATATCGCGGTCTGCTCAAGCGACTGGAGCGGCAAGCCGACCTTGAGGCGTTGGAAGCAGCCCGAGCGAGCCTGGCTGCCGGTACGGAAGAGCGGGTGAGCGCAGACATGGCACAGCGCCTGCTGACAGATAACCCGTTTCGCGCCTGGCGTGAGTACCGGGGTCATACGCTGGAAGCTGTCGCCCACGGCGCGGGCATCAGCCGGGCCTATCTGTCCATGATCGAGACGGGCAAACGTCAACCATCCGATGGCACCTGCCAAAGACTGGCGACAGCGCTGGGTGTTGAGGTGGCGGACCTGGAGTGAGAACGCCGGGTTACGCGGCATAGCCGCTAACCCGGTGGCGCGGGGGTGATGCCCGCAGTTGGGCGGCCCTCGAGGCGGTCGCGCAGGGTGCGCAGCCAGGCACCGGCCTCGCCGCGCTGCAGTGAGGCCTGCTCGTCGCTGCAGTCGAGGCGGCGGCAGGGCATGGAAACGGTCAGCAGCACCGCCTCCGGGTGGCCGGTCACAAAACCGCGCAGTTGCAGCAGCCGGGCCATGCGCTCGTCCGCGGTGGCCTGCCCGCCCACCAGATAGAACGACCACACCACACGGTTGCGCACCGGGCCGTCGCGCACCAGGGTCTCGCGCACGCTGAATCCATCGTCCAGGGCCACGCGGCGCTGGCGGATGGTCTGGCTCTCGCTGGCAATGCGGTGGCTGAAGTAGATCATCTTGCGGGTCTGGGTCTGCTCCAGCCAGGTCAGTGCCAGCACCTCGGCCTCGCGGCCGTCCAGGCGCAACTGCCAGGCCTGCTGTTCATCGAAATCATGAAAGCGCGGTTGCCAGGCCGGCTCCACCAGCGACCGGGCGAAATCCGCCGGGGTGAGCAGGCCCGCCGCGGGATTGTTGCGCTCCACCTGCCCGGCCAGCAGCGCCAGCAACGGGGCGCTCAGGGCCACCGCCGTTGCCAGCAGCACCGCGGGCACCAGGGTCGGCCAGTGCGGGCGGCTACCGGCATGGCTGCCGCGGCGCTCGGGCTCGCCCTCGGCAAAATGGTTGGTCAGCCAGAAGTACGGCACCAGGGCCACGGCGAACACCACCCAGCCAAAGGTCTCGTGGTCATCCACCAGGCTGCTCTGCATGTCGGTGTAATAGCCGATCAGCACCAGGGCAACCACTCGCACCCAGTTGCTGAGCAGGGCCAGGGCGATGGCCACCAGAATCACCAGCAGCCGTCCATGCACGCTGCGGTAGGACAAATGTGCCTGCAACAGGCCCAATACCACGCCGATCAGCAGATAGTTCAGGCCACTGCAGCCCCCCGCCACCACAAAGGTGCCCGCGGGCACCGTGATGTAAAAGCCGTCCACCAGGGCGGGGATGCTCATCACGTTGAGGAACCACTGGGTCACCACCACGGTGATCTGGCGCAGCGGCAGGCCCAGCCCATCCCACAGGGGGATGCCCATGTAGAGGATGGCGAAGGGAAACAGGGCGATGCGGCCCACGCGCCAGCCGAAGATCAGGGTGACCCAGCACCAGAACAGGGCCGGCAGGGCGATTTGCTCGGCGATACGCACATGGGCGACGTGGCCCGCCAGCCAGAACAGGGCCACACCCAGCAGAGGCAGGGCCATCCAGTGCAGGGGCTGCACCGGGGTGGCGGCCAGCTCGAAGCGGCGCCGGTAGATCAGGTAGGCGCCGACCAGCAGCAGCAGATAACCATGGGAATAGCCCAGCACGGTGCTGGACCAGCGGTCGTGAAAGCTGGCCAGTGTGTCAGCATAAGCGATTCCCAGCAGGGCAAGGCCCAGAAGCATCAGGCCCAAAGGCAGCAGCGGCCCCGACAGCCACGGGGCCGGAGTGGTGTTCCTTGACATTACCGTGCAATTCCCTGTTCAGCGCAGGCAGTGTAGCAGCCCTGTCGCGGAAGCGCCCGCCGAGTGGGCAGCCGCCGCAAAGGCGCCTTACAACAGCCCCTGGGTCAGGTCCGCAAGACTCTCGGCCAGCACACCCTCACGGCCGAGATAAGCCCTGGTGTCAGCGGAAAGCTCCGGGGCAATGCCGACCAACTCGATGTGCCAGTTGTTGAAGCGAGGCTGGGCCTTGAGGAATCGCTGTACATCCTGCCTCAGTCGGGCAACAGCCGCCGGAAGCCGAGTGGGATTGCGCTTGCAAGTACCAAAACGGATTCGGCGTGCGTCATCACTCACTGCAACCAGGTCGATTTCCACGTCAGACCGATCCCAGAACCCCCGGATATGTGTCGTCAACGGGAAGTCCCCCACACCGCTGCGGCTGCGCTCCTCATATAGCTGTGCGGCCAGATCCTCGAGTGCGTACCCCTCGATGTCGGCAAGGCGTTGATCCGCCTGATCAATCAACGTTTCCATGGGACGAAACGCCAATGCAGAAACAGGTCTCTGCAGCGCGGCCAGCCAGGCCCTCAGAAAATTGTCCCGTATGTAGTAACGACCACTCCGCGCCTTGGGTCGAGCAAAGATCGGCAGACGCCGCTCGATCATCCGATAGCGCTCGGAAAGAATTTTCAGATACCCCCCCACCTGGCGCTGCTCACCGGGGCCCGACAAGCTCGCAACAGCAGCCTCAATGTCTGCACTGGTACAGCCAGGATGGGTGGCCAGATACTGCAGCACCATGTCGTAACGGCCTCTCAGCTCCCTCAGGAACCAGTTATCCGCCTCATTACGGAGCGGTGAAGAACTCACAAAAAACAGGTCTCTCAGAACCACACGCCGGTCCTTGCCAAGCACTCCCTGCTCATAAGCATCCCGATAGAATTTTGGAACCCCTTCGAAAAGATTCCACAGAAACAGCAGCCGCTGTGGCGAATCGTCGGCATGTTCGTGCAGGATTTCCAGAACAGAGGCGATGTCCAGGTGATCCAGGGCCAATACATCTGTAGTGCGATTGAACAGTGGCGCATCGCGATGCTCCAGCAAAGCCGTCATTTCCGCATGCAGAGACCCAAGGATAATCAACCCACCCGGGACTTCCGCAGGGCGCGCCGCCAGGCGGTCAACCTCCGCCTGCAGCATTGAACAGAAATCTGACAACTGCTTGCGATGAAAATACTGAAACTCATCCAGCGCGATGACGTAACCCTGCCTCGCCAGTCGACCGATCAGTCCGGCAAGCCCGCTCAGGCTCGAGATACGTTCCGTAATGCCAAATGTCTCCAGATATTCATTGCAGGCTGTGACCACCCCCGCCGGATCTGAATCCGGAATCTGGATATACAGTGTCTTCTCGACACCCGCGGCCTGCAGGGCTTGTTGAATCAAGGTGGTCTTTCCAATTCGGCGACGGCCGGAAATCTGCAGGAAAAACCAGCGGCGTCGTTCCAGAATGCGCTGCATCTGCTGGAGTTCGTTGCGACGGCCATAGAAAGACCAAGCCTGATTGGGAGACATATTCGCGCCAAGCCTTTACTTAATTATTTTTATGTTACACCACGACCACTGCTTATCCAATGAATTTAAAGGATTTTATGACCTCATTTGGGTGCAACGATAGCGACTGACCGCAAGGGTCTTCCTCAGCATGACCGCCCGGCGCCCTGTTCAGTACAGCGCAGGCGGATGCCGCCTGGGATCGCTTTTTCAAGGCCGGCACCCTGCCAGACAGCGGCTTCATAAATGCCCGTGCGTGGGCCGTTCTGACAGGCCCTCACAGCGCTGTGCTAGTCTTGTGGTTCCGATGTAGCCAGTTCCCCATGCCATGACCACAACCCAGGCCCAGCCCCATGGCGGCGTCGTGCACGCGATGACCGTCGATGTCGAAGACTACTACCACGTCTCCGCCTTCGAGAACGTGATCCGCGGCGACTGGGAGGGCTGGCCGTCGCGGGTCGAGGCCAATACCCGGCGCCTGCTCGCCCTGTTTGAGTCACGCGGGGTGCGCGCCACCTTCTTTGTGCTGGGCTGGGTGGCGGAGCGTTACCCGGCGCTGATCCGCGAGATCGCCGCGGCCGGGCACGAAATCGCCTCCCACGGCTACAGCCATCAGCTCGTTTACAATCAAACGCCCGAGGTGTTCCGCGATGAAGCCCGGCGCTCGAAGCAGATGCTGGAAGACCTCTGCGGCCAGCCCGTCAGCGGCTACCGCGCCGCCTCCTATTCCATCACCCGCAACAGCCTCTGGGCCCTGGATATCCTCGCCGAGGAGGGCTACCGCTGGGATTCGAGTATCTTCCCGGTGCGCCACGATCGCTACGGCATCCCCGGTACCCCGACCCGGCCCTACCGGCTCACCACCCCCAACGGCGCCGAGCTCCTGGAATACCCCCTGACCACCGCCCCCCTGTTGGGGCAGCGCATCCCCGCCGCCGGTGGCGGTTACTTCAGGCTGTACCCCTACGCGCTGTCGCGCTGGCTGCTGCGCCGCGCCACCCGGGGCGGCACGCCGATGATCTTCTACCTGCACCCCTGGGAGGTGGACCCGGAGCAGCCCCGGGTGCCGGGGGCGAGCGCGCTGTCGCGCTTCCGCCACTACAACAACCTGGAGCGCTGCCTGCCGCGCCTCGAGCGCCTGCTGGGGGACTTCCCCTTCGGCAGCGTGTCCGACGCCCTGGCCGCGGCCCGGTCCGGGGGTGAGATGCCCGGTTTTCGTATGGAAGCTGTCGCGGCGTGAGCACCCACCAACCCGCGGCAATGCGCAAGCAGCTGTTCGCCGACCTCGACCAGGCGATCGACCAGGCCGCCGGGGAGGGCCTGGCGAGCGCGGCCCAGGCCCGTGCCCGGGAGCTGGCCGATGCCTGGACACAGGGCCGCGAGGCCCTGAAGCAACAGCGTGAGGCCAAGCAACTGGCGGCCAGGGCCTTTGGCGAGGCGCGTCGTCAGGGGGCGGATCTGGCGCCGCTGAAGGCGAACATGCAGGCCGTGTCCTCGCAGCTTGCGGAGCTGGAGGCCCGGCAGCAGGCGCTGGAGGCGGACCTGCTGGCACTGCTCGCCCCGGAGCCAGCGGCTGCAGCCACACCACCGGTCCCCGACGCATCCGGCAGTGAGCACCCGCTCCTGCCACAGCGCTTTCGTCATGCAGTGCCCGCCGGGCAGCCCGACCCCGGCCTGCGGGTCGACCGGCTGCAACCGGATGCGGCCGCCGCCTGGGATGCCTACGTGCGGGCACACCCGGCCGCATCCCCCTACCACTTCAGTGCGTGGCGCGGGGTGATCGCCCGCAGCTTCCGCCAGCAGGATCTCTCCCTGGTCGCCTGCCGCGCCAATGGTGGGGTGGCCGGTGTGTTACCACTCACCCGACTGCGCAGCCGCCTGTTCGGGGATTTCGCCGTATCCCTGCCCTACTTCAACTATGGCGGCCCGCTGGCGGATGATCAGGCGGTGGAGCAGGCCCTGTTGCAGGCCGCGGCGCAGCAGGCCGAGTCTCTGGGGCTGGCCCATGTGGAATACCGCGAGCTGTGCCCGCGCGAGGGCTGGCCGGCACGCACGGACAAAGTGTCGATGCTGCGGCGCCTGCCGGACAGCGTCGCGGCCCTGGATGCCGAGGTGGGCAGCAAGCTCCGCGCCCAGGTACGGCGAGCGGAGCGCGAGGGGCCACACAGCCGGCGTGGCCGTGACGACGCCCTGCTGGCGGATTTCTACCGGGTGTTTGCCCGCAACATGCGCGACCTCGGCACGCCGGTGTACGCCCGCGGCTTTTTTCGTGAAGTGCTGGATGCCTGGCCCGAGAGCGAGCTGCTGGTGGTGTATCTGGGGCGGCGCCCGGTGGGGGCGGCGTTTCTGCTCGGTCACGCAGAGGTGCTGGAGATTCCCTGGGCCTCGACCCTGCGTGAGAGCAACCCGCTGGGGATCAATATGCTGATGTACTGGCAGGTGCTCAGCGGCGCGGTGGAGCGGGGCTATGCCTGGTTCGACTTCGGCCGCTCCAGCCAGGACGCCGGCACCTATCGCTTCAAGCGCCAGTGGGGAGCGGAGCCCGTCCCTCATTCCTGGCACTACTGGCTGCCCCGGGGGCAGCCCCTGCCGGCACTGAATCCGAACAATCCGAAGTACCGCCTGATGATCCGCACCTGGCAACGCCTGCCGGTGGCCCTGACCCGACTGCTTGGCCCCGCCATCGTCCGCAACCTGCCGTGACGACGTCAAAAGCGCCGGGTTACGCCGCTGCGCGGCTAACCCAGCCTACAGCTCAAGGC
>JBJHBY010000143.1:0-9417 GCA_050485745.1 Gammaproteobacteria bacterium
GCATTAACCCGACAATATTCATTGCCGGGTTAATATGATGGCACGACTGCAGCCACCTCGACAGGAATGCCGTTGAACTGGGCCATGCCGGAAATCGGTTCGATGGCATCGGGGCCATCGGCGGCGAGGATGTTGGCGTTGGCACCGGTGGTGGTGCGGGCTACGCTCTGGCCGCTGCGCTGATGGCCCCAGCCGTGGGGCAGGGCCACGCTGCCCGGCATCATGTCCGGGCACAGCCGCAGCGGCACCTCGACCCGGCCCACCGCCGCGCTGACCTGCACCGGCTGCCCATCCCGCAGTTGCCGGGCCGCGGCATCCTGCGGGTGCATGTAAAGATAATTGGTCTGGCGCTGGCCCTTGATGTAGGCGGGGTCGTTGTGCGCCCAGCTGTTGTGGCTGAAGCGCTCGCGCTTGGTGATCAGCTTGAGCTGGGCGGGTGCGGCCAGTTCCGCATCGTAAATCCCGGGCAGCCGTGTGCGGGCCAGCTCGACAAAGGCCGGCGGCGCCAGCTGCAGCTTGCCGTCGCCGGTGTGAATGCGTTTGCCCAGGGCACTGTCACCGCCAATCGGCTCGCGCAGCAGCCCGTGGGGATGGCGCCGCAGCCGGCGCAGTGAGCCCATGCCGCCGATGCGGCAGCACAGGCCCAGCAGGCGCTCGGGCAGTCGGGTCAGGCGCGGACCCAGCCACGGCAGGCGCCCCACTTGCCCGCCGAGATTGACCAGCCCCTGCAGCAACCGCGAGCCATACAGCGGTGCCCCGGCCACGCGCGCCAGCTGGCTGATGATCCACAACTCATCCCGAGCCTCGCCCGGAGGCTTGACCAGTGCATCGGTGTACTGGAACCAGGGCACTGGCGTCAGCCCGGAAAAGCTGAAAAAAGTGAAGGGAATATCCGGCCGTTCGGCAAAATGGCTGCCCGGCAGCACATAGTGGGCAAATTCCGCGGTTTCGTTGCGCACGATCTCGACGCTGACCAGCAGCTCCAGCTGGCTCAGGGCACGAGCCATCTTTTCGCTGTGGGTGGCGGTCAGCAGCGGGTTGCCGGAAATCACCAGCAGCGCCTTCACCTGCCCCTCACCGGGGGTGAGGATTTCATCCGCCAGCAGGGGCGTCGGCAGGGCATCCAGCAGGCTTGGTGTATTGCCAATGCGCGAGTAGCGCGTCGGTGACGGGTTCTTCGCCATCAGCTTGCCGTAGTCGATGATGCCCTGGCCCATCAGGGTGCCGCCGCGCCGGTCGAAGTTGCCACTGATGGCATTGATCACTTCGAGGGCCCAGAAGGCGAGGGTACCATTGCGTCCCTGGTTGATGCCGGTGGAGGCATACAGGGCCGCGCCATCCGCCGCCTGCCAGGCGTCCACCAGCTCGCGCAGAGTATCCGCCGCCACCCCGGTCACCGCGGCCTGGCGCTCGGGCGTCCAGTGCTCCACCACCGGCCACAGGGCATCGAAGCCACTCATGTGTGCCGCGACCCGGGCGTGGTCGACGGCGTCGCGGCGCAGGACTTCGTGCAGGAAGGCAAACTTGTAGATCTCGTCCGTGTCCGGGCGGATGAACACCTGCTCCCCCACCGCCTTGGCGGTCTCGGTGAGGCGTGGATTGAGGTGCACCACTCGCCCGCCGCGCTCGACAATGCCCCTCAGGCGCTTCACCGGGTCGGGCAGATGAATGAAGCTCATCTTCGAGATCGCCGGGTTGCCACCGATCACCATCAGGAATCGGGTGTGGTCCACATCGGGAAAGGTCAGCGCCATGCCGGCGCCGTACATCTGCTCACTGACTGCAAATTTGTTGTTGCAATCCAGGGAGCCGGTATTGAAGAACTTGCTGGTGTTGAGGCCACGCACCAGGCCCGCAATCCACAGTGGCACCATGGCGCTGAAGCTGATCGGGTTGCCGAAGTACAGGGCAACGCTGTCGTCACCGTAGCGGGCACGCAGTTCGCGCAGCTTGTCGCCGATTTCCCCCAGCGCCTGCTCCCAGCCCACGGGCTCGAACTGCTCGCCACGGCGCTTCAGCGGCCGGGTCAGGCGGTCCGGGTTGGCGCGCACGTTCTCGAAGGTGAGGCCCTTGATGCAGGCGTAGCCCTTGCTGACGACGTGATCCGTATCGGGTTCGATATGGGTAATGCGGTTGTCGTCGACAGTGACCCGGAGGCCGCACTGGTTTTCGCAGATGCGACAGAAGGTGGTGCGCTGCTCGGCCATGGCATGACTCCGTTGCCTGGGAGGTATGGCCCGGACCCGGCCAGGGCACATGACCCGATGGCGCTCACAGGTTCAGGGCCAGCAGAGAATATCGCGCGACCGCGGCCCTGTCACCAGGGGGAGACATAACAGGCCGCGCATATCCTTATCGCAGCGTGCCCAATCAAAACGGGTGGCACCCGGCACCCCGGGTTCGAGCATTGGCGGATGCGGCGCAGACGGTGAGTTCGCGGGTAGGCTTGGCTCGGGGGGTGTGGCACATGGATGTGCCGCCGCCAGGCGAAGCCCGGTCGCGAGGTTAATAAAACCGCCGGATCCACTTTCTGAATTCGACCAGGTAGCCATCCGCCTTGCAGAACAGCGGCTTGGTGCGATGCACCTTGTGCTTCCAGATGGGCACGTCCTGCTGCACCCCGGCGATGATGCCGTTCATATGCTCGTCACCAACGAAATCGACGATGTTCTCGGTGACCGTCAGCGCCCAGCGCGTCAGGGTGCGGTTGCGCTCGATCGGCAAGGAACTGGAGTAGGTGATCATCTCCATGCCAGGACCATAGCTGCTGCGCACGGTGGCGAGGCCGATGCACTCCACATCGGAGGTCAGCTCGTGGTAGCCCTCCGCGCGGATGTTCTTGAACTTCGACCACATCTTGAGCACGCGGCCCTCGGTGTTGGCCTCGAGCTGGGGAATCTCCGGACACTTGTGCACATACTGGAAATGCACCGGGTCGCAGCTGTTCTCCGCCATGTCCTGAACGTGGACATCGGTTTCGAACTCGGCAAAGCGCACCTCGGACCAGCCCGGGCTGTTCAGCTCCGGCACCTCGTTCGGTTCCCAGTCCGGCGCCTTGGCCTCCGGGTGGTACCAGACGAAGATCATGTGGTTGCGCTCGACCACATGCCAGGGCCGCACCTTCGCCCGGCTGGGAATCTCGTCGCAGTAGGGAATGCTGGTGCACTGGCCGCTGCGATCGAACTGCCAGCCGTGATAGGGGCAGGCGACGGTCTCGCCGACCACGCGCCCTTCGATGCCCAGGTGTGCTCCCATGTGCGGACAGAAGGCATCGAGTACCACGGCTTCGCCGGAACGGGTGCGGAACAGCACCAGCTCGCGCTCGAAGGCATACAGGCGCTGCGCCTCCCCCTTGCGCAGGTCGCGGCTCCAGGCAGCGGCATACCAGCCGCTGGGGATCGGCGGCAACTCATTGGTCTTGGATTCGCAGGGTGCAAGGCTCATGTCGGAATCTCCCGAAAATTCATCGCCCGTGGTCAGGCCGCAAAGGTCTTGAACTCAGGCCCGATGCGCTCCGCCACCTGGGCTACGGCGGCGCGATCGAGCTCATAGAAGCGCACCAGGTTCTCGCCGAGAATGGCGCGGACGTCATCCTCGGGGAAGCCGGAGAACGTGTCTTTCAGGGCCTGTGCCGTTTGCGGCCAGGTGCCCTCGGGGTGGGGGTAGTCGCTGCCCCACATGATCTGGGACAGGCCCACCTCATGACGAATCTCGACATCGCCCCGGGGGATGCAGGACGCACCGAGGGCGACGTTGCGGCGGAAGTAGTCGCTGGGCTTCATCGACAGATGGCTGGTGTAGTCGCCGAGCTTGGCGCTGAAGCCCTTCTCGGTGTAGTTGAAGTCAAGCATCGCCAGCCAGGACCTGAGCATCCAGTTGGTGCCGGTTTCGGTCACCGCCACCTTGAGCTTCGGATAGCGCTCGAACACGCCGCCCCAGATCATGAATGCCAGGGGGCGGAAGGTCCACCAGAACACCTCGCCCACGTACAGGCCCATGCTGCCCTGCATGCCCTCGATGCCTTCCTGGGGCCAGTCCTTGCCGAAGAAATCCCCCATCGGGCCGGGGCCGGAGTGGAAATTCACCACTACGCCGAGGTCCTCGCACAGGGCCCAGAAGGGGCGGTACTTCGGATGGTGGTACGGATCCAGCTCCCCCCACATGGCCGGAATCAGGATGGAGCGGAAGCCCTGCTGGCGCAGTGCCTTCACTTCATCCATGGCCTGCTGCACGTCCCACAGCAACGGCACGACCGCCACCGGGATGTGGCGCACTGAATCCGAGGGGAAGAACTCGCGCAGCCAGCGATTGTGGGCGCGGGCACCGGCCCACTGCAGCTCCGGCACGATGTCCTTGGTGGGCAGGGACAACCCGGAACCAAAAGGCGGTGTGTTGTGCTCGGTGATGCCATCGGGGAACACCACCTCGACCGCGATACCATCGCGGTCCAGCACCTTGATGCGCTCGTCGTAGACCCAGGCGCCAGACAGCGGCTTTTCGTTGCCACGCCGCCATTCGTCGTTGATTTCCTTGATCAGGAAGCTCTTCTCCGCGGCCTGGATACGCTCCAGCTCGATGCCTACGGCATGATCGAAAATCTCCCGATAGTTCGGGTCGAGGTAGTCGCGATATTGCTGGATCGGCAGGCCGGCATGGCAATCCGATGAGGCGATGATCAGTTTGTCAGACATGGTGACGGCCCCGCATGGCTGGGTGAAATCGACAGTCAAGTCTCTAGTCTATTCCCAGTCGCGGAAAAATTGGGTGACAGATGTATAACTTTTTCGCCAAAAAATGACAATATATTGATAATAAATGATTTTTCTCTCATTAAAGTTTGCTCATGGAGGCTCCCGCGCACCGCTGCGGGAACGCAGGGCCCTCCCGGGGAGCGGGTTCAGACGATGGGAACAGCCCGGAGGAGGTTCAGGGATTTTGAACGCCTCGATCAGAATCGCCTGCTGGTTGCCCACCCGGCGCTGCCCCATACTGCCGCCATGACACAGCCCGGTTTACCGGGAAGGGGGCAACATGAGGACAGCCGGTATCACCACCCGGACACGCAGCCGCGACATCGAGCACATCGTGCAGGGCATCGCCACCAGCGACGGCGCCGGTGTCAAGCTGCGGCGCTATCTCACGCGCGAACTGCAACAGCGCCTGGACCCGTTCCTGATGCTGGATGCTTTTCGCTCCGACAACCCCGGGGATTACATCGCCGGTTTTCCGGACCACCCGCACCGTGGTTTCGAGACCATCACCTATATGCTGGCGGGCCGCATGCGTCATCGTGACAACACCGGCAACGAAGGCCTGCTCGAAGCCGGCGATGTGCAGTGGATGACCGCCGGGCGCGGTATCGTGCATTCGGAGATACCGGAGCAGGAGCAGGGTCTGATGGATGGCTTCCAGCTGTGGCTCAACCTGCCCGCGGAAGACAAGCTCTGCGCGCCGGGCTACCGGGACATCCCCGCGGACGCGATCCCGCTGCACAGCTTCGGCGACAGCCACCATGCCCGGGTCATCGCCGGACACTGGGCCGGCGTCGCGGGCGCCGTGACGCGACCGCGCACGGAGCCGCTGATCCTGCACCTGCAACTGGCGGCGGGGGTGAATGAGTTCATCGACATTCCCCAGGGGCACAACGCCTTCCTGTTCGCGATCCGCGGCAGCGCCACCATCGGTGAGGTTCCACGCACCCTGCCTGCACGCTGCATGGCCATCCTCGACAACAGCGATGCTGCCGCGGGCGTACGGATCGCCAGTGATGAGGCGGTGGAGCTGCTGCTGGTGGCGGGGCGCCCGCTGCGCGAAACTATCGCCCAGTGGGGGCCGTTCGTGATGAACACCCGCGAACAGCTGATGCAGGCGGTGGAGGACTATCAACAGGGCCGCTTCTATTAACCCGACCACAGGAGCCCGGCAATGCCGGGCTCGCCATCGGTCACGGCAGGGCATCCCCGGGAGGTGCCATGCGCCATACTCCAGCGAGATCCACGCTGCAGCGGAGCATCGTCGCCGGCCTGATTCTGGTGCTGGCCGCCTGCAACAGCCTGCCAGGCCGCCCAGCGGCGCAGACGGTACCGGAGTTTGTGTACCGCGAGGAAGCCCTGAGCGAACAGCAACTGTTGGCCTTGACGCAGCCGGTCGAACCCCTGGTACTGACACCGGCCATGCGCGCCTTCAGCCAGCGCTACCTGCACTCCGTGCCCAACCCGCAGCAGCGCCTGCAGGCTCTGCAGCAGATGCTGTTCAGCCCCGCTGGCCTGGCCCTGCACTATGACGGCCACACCACTGCCACCGCCAGCGAGGCCTTCGTTACGGGCCGGGCCAACTGCCTGACCTTTTCCCACCTGTTTATCGCCCTGGCGCGGGATGCAGGGCTGGACGCCCACTACCAGCTGGTGAACGTAGCGCCGGACTGGCAGCGCCAGAGGGACTGGGTACTGATCATGCAGCATGTCAACGTAGCCGGGCGCGCCGGGCGCGGCCAGCACTACGTGGCGGATGTGGATCGGCGCCAGGGCAGCCGCGGCCTGGACAGCCGGCGCATGAGCGACGCCGAAGCCCTGGCCCACCACTACAACAACCTGGCCATGGAGGCTCTTGTCGCCGGGGAGTTGCCACAGGCCTACAGCTACCTGGTCAGGGCCCTGAACAGCCATGATCGCGAGGCATTCATCTGGACCAATCTCGGCACGGTGCTACTGCACAACAGTCAGATCGCTGCCGCACGCGAGGCATTTCTCCATGCGATACGCCTCGACGCCAGCTCGGTGCCGCCCATGCGCAAATTCGTCGCCACGCTGGGGGAGGGTGAATATCCGGAGCTGGCCCGGCACCTCGAGCAGCGCATTGAACGGCTCGAACAGCGCAACCCCTACCATCTCGCCGCGGAGGCGCAACGCAGCGCCGAGAGCGGGAACTGGGCGCGCAGCTGGCGGATGATCGAGCGTGCACTGGCGCTCAAACCCGACGACCCGGACTTCTACCGCCTCGCCGTCGAGTCCCTGCTGGCCCTGGGCCACCCGCAGCGTGCACGGCAGCTGCTGGATCAGGCCGACCGTATCGCCACCCGCCGCGGCGAGCGCGGCCAGGATCTGCAGGCGATGCTGGAGCAGTTCACGACCATTGGCCTGACTCCGGAGTAATGATTTGACGCTGGCTCAGGCCGACTGGCCTGCGCCCAGGGCTGCCAGCGGCTGCATATCGAAGTAGTCGCGCCAGGCGGTGATCAGGCCATCCCGCGTCTCGAACACGCCCATCACCGGCAGCTCCAGCCAGGCACCGTTGATCAGAAAGCGGTCCGTACGCTCGTTCATCACCACTCCCGCCGCACCGTCTGCCCAGTGGTGCACCACCCAGTCGACCTCGCTGGCCATGTCCAGGAAAGGACCCAGCACAGCGCGAATCGCCACATGTCCCTGCACAGGGTCCAGGGGGATGTTGTGGTAGACCGCATCTTCACTGAACAACTGCAGGGCGGCATCGACGTCGCGGCGATTGCAGGCGGCGATCAGTTGCTCGACGGGCTGGCGTGACATGGCGTGCTCCTGGTTTTCAGGTATTAAGGCGTCGGGGTTCGGGCGCCAGATTTGAGGCAGGATTCGGGCCCGCAGCGCTCAAACGGGGCCGGCTGGCGCGGGCAGAATACGATCGTACACCACCGGCAACTCGCGCACACCGCGCAGCACCGCACCGCTCGGGCCAGGGTCGTCGTCCTGGCTTGCCAGGCGCAGGCCCTGCAGGCGCTCCAGCAGCAGGCCCAGGGAAACCCTCAGCTCGGCACGGGCCAGGTGGGAGCCCAGGCAAAAATGCGGCCCGCCGCCGAAGGTGACAGACTTGTGGTGCGCGGGACGATCCAGGCGCAGGGTATCGGCGGCCTCGAACACCGCCGGGTCGCGGTTGGCGGTGGCGTTGCCGTACAGCAGCGGGGAGTGGGCCGGGATGTCCACACCGGCGATGCTCACCGCATGCTCGGTGTAACGTGGCTGCAGGCACACCGCGCCATAAAGGCGCAGCGCCTCCTCCACCGCGTTGTCACGCAGCTCCGGCTTGTGCAGCAGGGCCTGATGCACCTCGGGATCACGCAGCACCGCCCACATCATGCTACCCATGGTGAGGTAGGTCGTGTCCGCCCCCGCCGGGAAGATCAGGCGAATGAAGGAGAAGATTTCCTCGTCGCTGAGGCGCTGGCCCTCGACCTCCGCCGCGGCCAGCAGCGAGATGACATCCTGCGCCGGGTTGCGCCGACGTTCGGCGACAATGGGTGCCAGATAGGCGGTAATTGCGTCCCGCGCCGCCAGAGCCGCCTGTGGATCCCAGGGGTAGAGGAACAGCCCCTGCAGCCAGCCATGCAGGGCCGGCTCGTCTTCGACCGGTACACCGAGCATGCCGGTGATGACCTTGAACGGATAGCGGTGGGTGTAAGCCTGCACCAGGTCCAGCGGTGTCTGCCCGGCCAGGCCATCGATCAGCTCATTCGCCAGGGGTACCAACAGGGATTCGATATGTCGCCGCACCGCGCCCGGATGAAAGGCGCCGGACACCAGCAGACGATTGACCCGGTGCTCGTCGCCCTCCATGCACAGCAGGGTCTTGCCCTGGGCAGGTTCCGAATGACGACGGTAGGCCGGGCCGGCAGGCAGACCGGATTCATTGCGATACACCGCGGTGACGTCATCGTGGCGCAGGATGATCCAGCCGGTCTGCCCCAGAAAGCGTACCGGCACCACCCGCTCGCCGGCCTCGATCAGCTCCGCCATGCGCGCATGAAAGTCCGGCAGGGGGTCGATCCCGAAATCGACGTCGGGAAAGCGGTGCTCAATGGCGGCGGGCATGGCGGGCATCTCCTGCGGGAGTGAATGGTGATTCACCATTCACCCGAGTATACTCGCCGCTGTGGAGCGGTCAAGCGTCGCCGGATGCGCGCCGCCGACCGACCGAATGCACTCCGCCACAGGAGCCGCCATGCCCTCCGACACCCGCGAGCGCCTGCTCGACAGCGCCGTGACCCTGTTCGCCGAGCAGGGATACCAGAGCACATCGGTCGAGGACATCGCCCGCGCCGTCGGCATCGGACCCAGCGCCATCTACAAGCACTTTCGCAGCAAGCAGGACCTCTACGCCCAGTCCCTGGCCCACCTCGCCGAGCCTTTCCTGGCCCTGCTTGATGACTTCGACCCGGACCAGGGCGTGATCGCCTTCTCGCGGCGCATCTTTCAATACCATCTGGAGCACCCGCGCCTGGCCCAGCTGGCGCTGCAGGCGAGCGTCAGCGGCGGGCGCCACCGGGAGCTGCTGGCGGAATGCTGGTACCGGCCTTTCTACCAGCGCGTGCGCGCGCGCATGCTGGCCAGCCGCAGCCTCGGCGGTATTGGCGAGGAGCAACTGCCCGCCTACTTCATGGCCTTCAAC
>JBJHBY010000144.1:0-9301 GCA_050485745.1 Gammaproteobacteria bacterium
TCGCTAGCCTGTGATGGCGGCGTGCAGGGCGTGGGCGTCGTGTGGCGTGAGCCAGGGGAGGCTCAGCTGCCAGAGGCCGAAGAGGATCAGCGCGATACCGGCGCTGCGTTGCCACAGCGGGTGTCGGGCGAGTTCGCGCAGGCCGCGCCCACCCAGGGTCGTGGCCCACATGGCCGGGAGGGTGCCGAGGCCAAACGTGGCCATCAGCAGGGCCGAGTGCCAGGGCGAGGCCGCCGCCAGTGCCCAACCCAGGGTCGAGTACACCAGGCCGCAGGGCAGCAGCCCCCAGAGCATACCGAAGCCAAGTGCCGCGGGCAGGCTGCGGATGGGCAGCAGGCGCGCACTCAGTGGCTGCAGGTGCCGCCAAAGGCGTGCGCCCGCGGCCTCCAGCCGGTTCAGGCCCAGCCACCAGCGCCCCAGGTACAAGCCCATGGCGATCAGCAGCAGGCCGGCGAGGGTCTGCAACAGTGGCCTCGCCCCAGGCACATGGCGGCTCAGTCCCGCGCCGAACAGGCCCAGCAGCAGGCCCAGGCTGGTATAGCTCAGCAGGCGGCCGAGGTTGCAGCCGAGGCTGAGCAGCAGGCGTGGCCCCTGGCTGCCGGCACCGAGTGCCGCGGACAGGCCACCGCACATGCCGAGGCAGTGACTGGAACCCATCAGGCCGATCAACAGGGCGGCGAACAGGCTCAGGCCTTCAGTCATGTCCGGGTCTTCCTGGCGGTTGTGCCGCGGGCTTGCGCTTTCCGGGTTCGCCGGATGGCTGCTCCTGTTCCTGCTCACCGTGCTCCACAGGATCGGCATCCTGGGTATCGTCCTCGAACAGGACCTGACTCGCGGCGCGGTCCAGGTCGTCGAACTGGCCACTGTTTACCGCCCAGATGAACGCGGCCACGGCGATGGCGATCAGGATCACCGCCAGCGGAATCAACAGGAATACGGCCTCCATGGCTCAGTGCTCCCCGGCCGGGCGGAAGCCGCGCTGCAGGCGCAGGGAGTTGCACAACACCAGCAGTGAGCTCGCCGACATGCCGATCGCCGCCAGCCAGGGCGGCACCAGCCCCATTGCGGCGAGGGGAATGCCAATGCTGTTGTAGCCCAGGGCCCAGGCGAAGTTCTGGCGCATGATGCGTCGCGTGCGCGCGGCGTGGTTCAGCAACAGGTTGAGGTTGTCGAGCCGTGGCGACAGCATCACCGCGTCGGCGCGGGTCTTGGCCAGGTCCGGTGCGCCGGTCATGGCCACGGACACGTCCGCGCCCGCCAGCACCGGCAGGTCGTTGAGGCCGTCGCCGACCATCAGCACGCGGCGCCCGCCGGACTGCAGCTCACGCAGGATGTGCAGCTTGTGTTCCGGGCTGGCGCCGGCCTCGATGGCGTCAAAGTGCAGTTGCTGTCCCAGCTGTCGGGTCAGGGGTGACGGGTCCCCGCTGACCAGGTGCAGGCGCAGGCCGTGCCGGCGCAGCCGGGCCACGGCCCTGGCGGCATCGTCACGCAGCGGGTCGCCGAGGCGGAACCAGGCGATGGGTGTTTGTTCGTCCGCCAGCAGCAGCCATTGCCCCGGGGTCGCGGGCATTTCGAGGGAGGCGGACGGCCAGGCGAAACCCGGCCGGCCGATGCGGTAGCGGCAACCATCGACCTCGCCCTCGATACCCTGACCGGGCTCGATGCGGGTATTTCGTGCAAGGCGCCCGGGCTCGGGGAAGGCACGTGCCAGGGGGTGTTCGGTAGTGGCCTCCAGTGCCGCCGCCACTTCCAGGGCCTGCCCCGCGTCCAGGGCGCCGACGACGATGACCTCCTCGATGCGCGGCTCGCCCCGGGTCAGGGTGCCGGTCTTGTCAAAAATCACGTCGCTGACCTGCGCCAGCTGCTCCCAGACGGCTGCCCGGGTCACCAGCAGGCCGCGGCTGCGCAGGGCGCGGGTGGCGGAGGCCAGTGCCGTGGGGGCGGCCAGGGCCAGGGCGCAGGGGCAGCTCACCACCAGCACCGACAGCATCACCCAGAAGGCGTGCTCCGGGGCGATCTGCCACCAGCTGGAGAACACCGCCGCCGCGATGATCAGGATGCCGACCACGAACCAGCGCCCGACCCGGTCCACCATCACCGCACCGGGGCCGGGGCGTTCGCTGCCGGCCCGTGCCATCAGCGCGGCCAGGGCGTGGATGCGCAGGTCCGGCCCGGTCGCGGTGACCCGCAGCAGGAAGGGCACGTCGCCGTTGCCGGTGCCGGCGGTGACACTGTCGCCGGGCTGGCGCAGCACGGGTTCGAATTCCCCGGTCAGGGCCGCCTCGCTGATCTGCGGGCTGCCCTCGGCAATGATGCCGTCCGCGGGGACAACCTGCCCGGGTTTGACCAGCAGCAGGTCACCGGCGGCGACGCCCAGCAGTGGCACGCTCTCCACCTGGCCGTCATCCTGCTGGCGCCACACCGCCGCCGGCAGCAGGCTGCCGAGGTCGCTGGCAATGCGGCCGCCATAGTGGCGCGCGCGCAACTCCAGATAGCGACCGCCCAGCAGCAGGAAGGTGAACATGGTGACCGAATCGAAGTAGACCTCGCCGGTGCCGCGCAGTGTCGCCCAGATCGAGGCGATGAAGGCCAGGCCGATGGCCAGCGCCACGGGTACGTCCATGCCCGGCTGCAGGCGGCGCAGGCCGCGCCAGGCGCCGCTGAAGAACGGCTGCGCCGAGTACAGCACCACCGGGGTGGCGAGCAGCAAGCTGAAGCCGCGCAGCCAGTCGCGGTAGGCCGGCGACATGCCATCCGGCCCGGCGATGTACAGCGCTACCGAGAGCATGCCCACCTGCATCATGCCGATGCCGGCGATGCCGACGCGGCGCAGCATGGCGCGGTCCTCGCGCTGGCGCAGGGCCGCGGCCTGGTCAGGGGTATCGGGTTGTGGTTCATAGCCGAGGCCGGCGATGGCCTCACAGGCCTGGCGCAGGGAACTCTGCGTCGGATCCCAGCGCAGCCAGGCGCGCTGGGATTCCAGATTGATGTGGATCGAGCGCACCCCGGGGAGGCGTTGCAGTTGCCGCTCCAGCAGCCAGCTGCAAGCCGCGCAGTGCATGCCGCCGATCAGCAGGGTGGCACTGTGCTCGCCGTCGTCTTCGATCCGGCTGCAGCGGGCGAGCAGGCGCGGGTCGTCAAAGGCGCTGTAGTCGGCTTCGTCCGCGGGGCGGTTGCCGGCCTCGGTGCGCTGTCGGTAATACAGGCCGAGGCCACCGGCGACGATGGTCTCCGCCACCAGTCGGCAGGCGGGGCAGCAGAAAAGGCGCTCGGCGCCGTCGATCTCGCTGCGGTAGATCTCGCCGGGCATCACCGGCAGATCGCAGTGGTAGCAGTGCAGGGCAGCGGGTGCGTTCACGGCTCGATCCTGAAATCCGTGGATTGGTCGAGGTCGATGCGCCGACGCAGGCGCCAGGGTTCCGGAGCATCACCGCTCAGGTGCAGGTGCCAGTGGCCCCTGGGAGAGCGCGGCAGCTCGGCGACGTAGCGGTCGCCGCCGGCGTAGCGCAGGGTCAGGTTGAAATCCCGCTCGGCGGCAACCGGGTGGATGAAGGCCAGGGCCAGCTCCGCCGGAGCGGGGTCGGGGCGGCCGTCGAGCTGCAGCAGTACCTGTCCGGTCAGCCGGTCGAGCTGGATGGCGGCGGTGAGGCCCAGCTGCGCCGCGGCCTGGTCCTCCGCCAGGCGCCGGTTGATGGCCCGGCCCTCCTTGTAATAGTTGTCCTTGCCCGGCTGGTCGGCGTGCTTGAACGCGATATTGACCAGGTTCAGGCTGGCGATGATTACGCAGCCGGGCAGGGCAATCAGGAACCAGGGCCAGAACTGCCGGTACCAGGGTTCGACATCGGTTGTGTTGGTATTACGGGACACTAGCGAACCTCCGGGCCGATAAAGCGGCTCTCGACGGTGGTGATCAGTGTGCCATCCGGGGCCAGGGCCTGGAAGCGCACGGGAAAGCGCAGGCTGGCGGGTGCGTCGACGACGACACTCAGGCGCAGGGGCAGTTCCAGCCACTGGCCGGGCTCCGCCACCACGCTCCCCGGCGCCTGCAGTTCGACCCCCGGCGGTGCGTCGATGGCGAGTGTCAGGGGCAGCGCCTGGCGGCTGCGGTTGAGCAGGCGCAGGGTATAGATATTCTCGACCTCGCCCGCCGCGGAGACGCGGTACAGGGGCTCGCGCTCCGGAATCACCTCCAGCAGCAGGCCCGGGCGCGTGAGCAGGGCGCCGAGAAACAGCGCGATCATGAGCAGCAGGGCGACGCCGTAACCCAGCAGCCGTGGCCGCCACTGTCGCCGCGGTTTGCCGGCGAGCTCGGTGCCGGTGGTATAGGCGATCAGCCCTCTCGGATACTGCATCTGGTCCATGACGCTGTCGCAGGCATCGATGCACAGGGCGCAATTGATGCAGGCGTACTGCAGCCCGTCGCGGATGTCGATGCCGGTGGGGCAGACCTGCACGCACAACTGGCAATCGATGCAGTCGCCCAGGCCCTGGCTGCGTGGCGGCACCCCGCGCTTGCGCGCACCCCGGGGCTCGCCGCGGCCCGGGTCGTAGGACACGATCAGGGTGTCGTCATCGAACATCACCGACTGGAAGCGCGCATACGGGCACATGTGCAGGCAGACCTGCTCGCGCAGCCAGCCGGCGTTGATCCAGGTGGCCAGGGTGAAGAAAGTAATCCAGGCGATCTCCATCAGGCTCGGTTGCAGGCTGAGCAGTGCCAGGCTCATCTCGCGAATCGGCGAGAAGTAGCCGACAAAGGTGAAGCCGGTCCAGAACGCCACCCCCAGCCACAGGGTGTGCTTGAGTGCCTTGCGACGCAGCTTGTTCAGGCTGAAGGGGGCCTGGTCGAGGCGCATGCGCTGGTTGCGCGAGCCCTCCGCGAACTGTTCGGCCCACATGAAGATGGCGGTCCAGACGGTTTGCGGGCAGGTGTAGCCGCACCAGATACGGCCGGCCCAGACGGTGACCGCGAACAGGGCGAAGGCGGCGATGATCAGCAGCCAGGCCAGCAGCGGCAGGTCCTGCGGCCAGAAGGTCAGCCACAGGATGTGGAACTGCCGTGCCGGCAGGTCGAAGAGCAGGGCCTGGCGGCCGTCGATGTTCAGCCAGGGCAGCAGAAAATAGCCCAGCAGCAGCGGCCAGCCGGTATACAGCCGGATGCGCTGGAAACGCCCCTGCACCGCGCGGGTGTAGATGCGCTCGCGGCGCTGGTCGGGCCCGGCCTCGCTGATTTCGCGCAGGGTCGGTTCCGCAGGTGCTTGCTCGGACATCGGGACTCCACCCCGGGCGCGGTGAGCGCCCGGGGACGCGTCAGGGTTGTTGCGACAGGCTGTAGACGTAGCCGGTGAGGATCTGCAGCCGGTCGGCGCTGATCAGATCACGCTGCGCCGGCATCACACCCTGGCGGCCATGGCGGATGGCGTACTGGATCATCCCCGGGGTGCCGCCGTACAGCCAGGTGTCGTCGGTCAGGTCGGGGGCACCGAACAGCGGGTTGCCCTTGCCCTCCGCGCCGTGGCAGCTGGCGCAGAAGGTGGCGAAGTGTGCCTTGCCGGCCTCGACCAGCTCCGGTTGCGTGGCGCGATCGTTCAGCGCCAGCACGTACTGGGTCACGGCATTGACGCCACTGTCGCCCAGTGCCGCCTGCCAGCCCGGCATGACCGCTACGCGGCCGTGCTCGATGGAGTGGCGGATCTGTTCGGGTGATCCACCCCACTGCCAGCGGCCATCGGTCAGGTTGGGGAAGCCGAAACTGCCGCGGGCGTCACTGCCGTGACACTGGGCACAGTTGTTGGCGAACAGGCGTTGGCCCATGCGCAGGGCCTCCGGCGTCTGCGCCAGCTCTTCCACGCTCATGGCGCCGTAGCGGGCGAAGATGGGGCCATAGGTGGCCTCTGCGGCGGCAACCTCGCGTTCCAGCTGGTTGTGCTGGGTCCAGCCGAGCAGCCCCGGAAAGTTGCCCAGCCCGGGGTAGGCCAGCAGGTAGCCGGCACCGAATACCATCAGGCCGGCGAACATCCAGGCGAACCAGTGCGGCTGGGGGGCGTCGCACTCGTGAATACCGTCGAACTCGTGGCCGATGCTGTGGTCCTGGCCACGACTCTTGCTGGCGCGGTTGGTCCAGATCAGGACGGCCAGGCCGATGTACATGATCGCGGTGATGACGATGATCCAGACACTCCAGAACGTGCTCATCGGCGTGTCCTCTCGCTGCCCGGTGTTTCGTCCGGGGATGCCGGCGGGGGTGGATCCTCATCGGCGAAGGGCAGGTTGGCGGCCTCGTCGAAATCGCGCTTGCGCTTCTTGCTGTATGCCCAGGCGCAGACGCTCAGAAACGCGATCATGGCGAGGATGGTGCCGATGCCCTGCAGGGTGCCGAAGTCCATGCTTGCCTCCCTCAGCGCTGGTGCTGCAGCACGGTGCCGAGCTGCTGCAGATAGGCGATCAGTGCGTCAATCTCGGTGCGCCCGGCTACGGCCTCCCGGGCGCCGTCGATGTCCTCGTCGCTGTAGGGGACGCCGAGGCGGCGCAGGGCCCGCATCTTGCGGCCGGTGAGCTCGCCATCGAGTGCGCGCTCGAACAGCCACGGGTAGGCCGGCATGTTGGAGGCCGGCACCACATCGCGGGGGTTGTACATGTGCGCGCGGTGCCATTCGTCGGAGTAGCGGCCGCCGACCCGGGCGAGGTCAGGCCCGGTGCGCTTGGAACCCCACAGGAAGGGATGCTCGTAGACGAATTCACCCGCCACCGAGTAGTGGCCGTAGCGTTCCGTTTCCGAGCGCAGGGCGCGGATCATCTGCGAGTGGCACACGTGGCAGCCTTCGCGGATGTAGATGTCGCGTCCCTCCAGCTCCAGGGCGCTGAGAGGTTCCAGGCCCTCCACCGGCTCGGTGGTGACGTCCTGGAACATCAGCGGCACGATCTGGGCCAGGCCACCAAAGCTGATGGCCACCAGGATCAGTACCACCATCAGGCCGATGTGCTTTTCGACGAGCTCGTGGTTCATGTCGGGTTCAATCCTCGGTCCGGTGCCCGGGTCAGGCCGGCTGGGCCTGTGCCCGCAGTTCGGTGGTCGCCGCGGGTTCGCCGCGGCGCACGGTCATCCAGATATTCCAGGCCATCACCAGCATGCCGCTGAAGAAGATGGCGCCACCGATCAGGCGCACGATGTAGCCCGGATAGCTGGCCTGCAGGGATTCGATAAAGCTGTAGGTCAGGGTGCCGTCGACGTTGTAGGCGCGCCACATCAGCCCCTGCAGCAGGCCGTTGACCCACATCGAGGCGATGTACAGCACGGTGCCGATGGTCGACAGCCAGAAGTGCAGGTTGATCAGCCCCGTGCTGTACATGCGCTGCTTGCCGTAGAGCACGGGAATCAGGTGATAGACCGCGCCGATCGAGATCATGGCCACCCAGCCCAGGGCGCCGGAGTGCACATGGCCGACTGTCCAGTCGGTGTAGTGGGAGAGGGCGTTGACCGTCTTGATCGACATCATTGGCCCCTCGAAGGTGGCCATGCCGTAGAAGGACAGGGCCACGATCAGGAAGCGCAGGATCGGGTCGGTGCGCAATTTGTGCCAGGCGCCGGAGAGGGTCATGATGCCGTTGATCATGCCGCCCCAGCTGGGTGCCAGCAGGATCAGGCTCATGATCATGCCCAGGCTCTGTGCCCAGTCGGGCAGGGCGGTGTAGTGCAGGTGGTGGGGGCCGGCCCAGATGTACACCGCGATCAGCGCCCAGAAGTGCACGATGGACAGGCGGTAGGAATACACCGGTCGCTCCGCCTGCTTGGGCACGAAGTAGTACATCATGCCGAGGAAGCCGGCGGTGAGGAAGAAGCCCACCGCGTTGTGGCCGTACCACCACTGCACCATGGCGTCGATGGCACCGGGGTAGATCGAGTAGGACTTGGTCAGGCTCACCGGCACCGCCAGGTTGTTGACGATGTGCAGTACCGGAATGGTGATGACAAAGGCCGCGTAGAACCAGTTGGCGACATAGATGTGGCGGGTCTTGCGCCGGGCGATGGTGCCGAAGAACACCCAGGCATAGGTGACCCAGACCAGGGCGATCAGGATCGAGATCGGCCACTCCAGCTCGGCATATTCCTTGGTGGTGGTGTAGCCCATGGGCAGGGTGATGGCGGCGAGCACGATCACCAGTTGCCAGCCCCAGAACACCACCGCCGCGAGGCTGTCGGACATCAGCCGTGCCTGGCAAGTGCGCTGCACCACGTAAAAAGACGTGCCCATCAGTGCGGAGCCGCCGAAGGCGAAGATCACCGCGTTGGTGTGCAGGGGGCGCAGCCGTCCGAAGGACAGCCAGGGGGTGTCGAAATTCAGTGCCGGCCAGACCATCTGCGCGGCGATCAGTACCCCGACACCCATGCCGACGATACCCCAGACCACCGTCATGATGGCGAACTGGCGCACGACCTTGTAATTGTAGACGGGGTGTTCGGGGGGCGCGAAGCGATCTGCGGCCATGATGCCCTTCCTGGTGGAGTGACGGCGCGTTTCAGCGGCGTCGGGAACAGGGTTGGAGGCGAGGCCCGGAAGGCGTGCCCGAATCCAGGGGGCATTGTCCTGCAGTGCCTGCGTCCACCTCCTTGATGCAGGTCAATTATTTCCCAGCATAGCAGTGAAACCCAGCTCCTGCGGCACCGTGTCACACCCCTGCCGCGGGTGGCGAGGTGTGCCTGGCGGGGCGCCGCAGGTCGGGTGTCAGAGGTTTACACCGGGCCGAACATTTCGATCCAGTTACCGTCCGGGTCGGTGATGAAGGCAAAGCCGATACCGCCGCCGAACGGGGTCACATCCACGGGCACTTCGCCACCGGCGGCGCGCACGGCGGCGACCACTTCGGCCATGTTGCCGACGACGAGGGACAGATAGCGCAGCCCGGTTGCCGCCGGGCCACCGCCGGGAATGCCGGCCTGGGTGGGCGGGGTGTCGTAGCTGACCAGTTTGAGGACGTTGTCGCCGATGCTGTAGCGGTGCATCAGGCCACCGGGGAAGGCCAGTTCTTCCTTGTAGGGCAGGCCGACGATCTGTTCATAGAATTCGCGCATGGCCTCCATGTTGTTGGTGACGATGCCGATTTCGAGGTTCTGTGCGAGCAGTTGTGCGGGCATGGTGGGTCTCCTGGGTCAATGTCCGGGTTGCGTGAATCAGGGCTTGTGAAAATGGGTGGCCGTGGTTGCGACTCGCGCGAGGCCGGTGGAGGGTCGGCGTCGCGTCCCTATCGAGCGCCCGGCGGCGCTGCCGCCGGGTCCCCTGCGATGCTCATGCCCCGGCCTGCG
>JBJHBY010000145.1:0-9199 GCA_050485745.1 Gammaproteobacteria bacterium
CCCCGCCCGCGGCCTGGCCGGCGCCGCCCCCCGGGGCCGACCGGGGTGTAGCCGCCGGGCGGGCCCCGCTCCCGCCGCCCGCCCTGGCGCGGGCGCAGCAGAGTGGTTTTGGTGGCGTGCTGGCCTTCAACGTCGCTGGCGGGCGCGATGCCGCCTGGAAGCTGATCGATGCCACCCGCATTTGTTCCATCACCGCCAACCTCGGTGACGTGAAGACCACCATCGTGCATCCCGCCACCACCACTCATGGTCGCCTCAGCGCCGAAGAGCGCGCCGCCGCCGGCATCGGTGACAATCTGGTGCGCATTGCTGTCGGCCTCGAAGACATCGAGGACCTCAAGGAAGACCTGCAGCGCGGCCTCGGCGCCCGCTGAGTGGTCAGCTCTCCATCTGTGCGCCAGTGCACGCTGCGGGGGCGGTCTGGCCCGTCCCCGCGTTCGTACTGCTAAACTCAGGGTTCTCCCTTTCCAGGGCCGACCATCCAGGGTTTATTCCGGCAGGCGCGGATTCATGGCATCCATCACCACTTCCCTCAAGCCCGGACACGACTTGCACGACCGCATCGAGAGCGCGGTCAACGGCATCTGTGGTGTGCTGCTGGGCAAGGAGCGACAGGTGCGCCTTGCCCTGTGCTGCCTGTTCAGTGGCGGACACCTGCTGATCGAGGATCTGCCCGGCATGGGCAAGACCAGCCTGGCCCAGGCCCTGGCGCGGGTGCTGGGGCTGTCCTACAACCGCGTGCAGTTCACCAGCGACCTGCTGCCGGCGGACATCCTCGGTGCCACCATCTTTGAACGTGAGGCGCAGCGCTTCCAGTTCATCCCCGGGCCGGTGTTTACCCAGCTGCTGCTGGCGGACGAGATCAATCGCGCCACCCCCAAGACCCAGTCCGCCCTGCTGGAGGCCATGGCCGAGCACCAGGTCAGTGTCGAGGGGCAAAGCCACCCGCTGCCGCAGCCATTCTTCGTCATCGCCACCCAGAACCCGCTGAGTCAGGCCGGTACTTATCCCCTGCCGGAATCCCAGCTCGATCGCTTCCTGATGTGCATCGGCCTCGGCTATCCGGACCCTGCGGCGGAGCGCCGCCTGCTGCTGGGGGAGGATTCCGCGCACACCCTGCCGCGCTTGCAGCCACTGCTGCAGGCGGCGGATCTCAAGGCCATTGCCGCCGCGGTGGATGCGGTGCACCTGTCCGAGCCGGTACTGGACTATGTGCAGCGCCTGATCCGCCACAGCCGCCAGCAGTCCGGCGTACAAAGCGGCCTGTCCCCACGCGGGGCCCTGGCGCTGGTGCGCAGCGCCCGCACCTGGGCGCTGATGGCGGGGCGCCAGCACGTGGTGCCGGAGGATGTGCAGCAGGTGTTGCCGGCGGTGGTCGGGCATCGCTTGCAGGCCGCCGTGGACTACAGCGGCGACAGCGTCGCCCTCACCGAGGCCCTGCTGCGCGACGTGCCGGTGCTTTGAGGTGCGGGCTGCGGTGCGTGCCTGGTGGCGCCAGCGCTTCGAGCGGTGGTTGGCACAGCGTGTTCCCGCCGCGCGCGAGGTGAACCTGGACCACCGCCGTATCTTCATCCTGCCGACGCGCCAGGGCATGGCCTTTCTCGCCACCCTGGCGGTGCTGTTTCTCGGTGCCGTGAACTACCAGAACAACCTTGCCTTTGCCCTGGTCTTCCTGCTGCTGGGGCTGTTCCTGGTCAGTGTCCTGCACACCTATGCAAACCTGGCCGGGCTGTGCCTGCGCGGCCTGCGTGCCCGCCCCACCTATGCGGGCGAGCCTGCGGCGTTCGAGCTGGCCCTGGAGGCTCCTGGCCGGCGTGAACGCTGCGCCATCGAACTGGCCTGGCGTGAGGAGCCGCCACAGAGTATCGACAGCGTGCTGGCGGAGGCGCCCGTGACCCTGTTCCGGCGTAGCCGGCACCGCGGTCGTCTGCGTCCCGGTCGTCTGCGTGTCAGCAGCCGCTACCCCCTGGGCCTGTTGCAGGCCTGGAGCTGGGTCGATCTCGACCTGGAGGCACTGGTCTATCCGCGGCCCCTGGCCTGCCCGGCACCGCACAGCCCCGCGGGTTCGGGGGAGCGCGGTTCCCCCCGCCGCGGCGACGATGGCGACGAACTGCATGCGTTCCGTCCTTACCGGCCCGGGGATCCGTTGCGCCAGGTGCTGTGGAAGGCTTACGCCCGTGATGGCGTGTTGCAGACCGGGCTGATGGCGCGGCGCAGCGAACCCCGGGTGTGGCTGGATTTCGACGGCCTCGAAGGGGGCGACGCAGAGCGACGCCTGTGCGGCCTGTGCCACTGGGTGTTGCAGCTGTCCGCCCGGGGTGTGCCCTTTGGCCTGCGCCTGCCCGGCGTGGAAGTGTCGCCGGCGGCGGGTGAGGCCCAGCGCGAGGCGGCATTGCGCGCCCTGGCCCTGTGGCGCGACGGGGGCGCGGCATGAACACCAGCGCCCGCGACTGGCTGCCGCGCCCCACGCTGGGCTGGCTGCTGGCCGCCCAGTTAGGCTTGCTGCTGCCCCATGTGCAGCGCCTGCCGGTTTGGGTCTGGGGCGTATTCCTGGTGGCGGCGGTGTGGCGTCTGCAGGTCCACCGGGGTCGTGCCGCCTTTCCCGGGCGCCTGCTGACCGGGGTGCTGGTGCTGGTAGCCTTTGTTGGTACCGGCGTCAGCTATGGCACCCTGCTGGGTCTGGAGGCGACCACCGCGCTTTTGTTCATTGCCGCCAGCCTCAAGCTGATCGAGGCCAGGGGCCACCGCGATGCCCACGTGCTGGTTTATCTCGGCTTCTTCCTGCTGATGACCGCATTCCTGTTCGAGCAGGAACCCTGGCTGGCGCTGTATGCGTTTTTGCCACTGCTGCTGCTGGCTGCGGTGCTGCTCAGCCTGCATCAGCGCGGGATCGCCCCGCGGCAGACCCTGGCCCGGGCCGGTGTGCTGCTGTTACAGGCGTTGCCGGTCATGTTGCTATTGTTCCTGGTGGTGCCGCGCTTTGCGCCGATGTGGTCGGTGCCGCAGCAGAGCCAGGCGGCCCAGACCGGCATGAGTGATGTGATGTCGCCGGGAGATATCGCCAGCCTGAGCGGCTCGGACCGCCTTGCCTTCCGAGCCCGCTTTGCTGCGGAAACGCCGTCGCGGGACCAGTTGTACTGGCGTGGACTGGTGTTCAGTGTGTTTGACGGGCGCAGCTGGCGCCCCCTGGACGAAAGCCTGGAGGGCCTGCTGCCGGCGGCTCCGGGGGGCAACGAACTCGCCGCACTGCCGCGGCCTCCCCTGGACTACAAGCTGATGATGGAACCCAGCCAGCAGCGCTGGCTGTTTCCCCTCGACGCCCCCGTGACCGTCGACGCCGACGCGGTACTGACCGGGGACCTGCGCCTGGTGGCGCGCACCCCTGTACGCGAGCGCCGTCTCTATGCGGTGCGCTCCAGCCCCGACCTGGCGGCGCTGCGCAGCCTTGGCGACGCCGAGCGCCGCATTAATCTGGCGCTGCCCCGCGATGGCAACCCCCGGGCCCGGGCCCTGGCGGAGGACTGGCGGGCGCAATGGCCCGAACCCCATGAGCGGGTTGCCGCTGCACTGCGCCTGTTCCGTGAGGAAGCGTTCTACTACACATTGAACCCGCCCTTGCTGGGCGAGCACAGTGTCGACGAGTTCCTGTTCGGGAGCCGCCGCGGCTTTTGCGAGCACTACGCCGGCAGTTTTGCTTTCCTGATGCGTGCCGCCGGCGTGCCGACGCGGGTGATTGCCGGCTACCAGGGGGGTGAGATCAACCCGCTGACCGGAACCGTGCTGGTGCACGACTACGACGCCCACGCCTGGACCGAAGTGTGGCTGGAAGGGGAGGGCTGGGTACGTGTCGATCCCACCGCCGCGGTGGCACCGCAGCGCATTCTCGACAGTCTGCAGGCGGCCTTGCAGGAACCTTTTCAGCCAGGTGGCGCCCTGTCCCCGGCGCGCTATCGCCATATCGACTGGGTCAATCGCATGCGCCTGCAACTCGATGCCTTCCAGGATTACTGGACGCGCTGGGTACTGGCCTATCGCGGTGAGCAGCAATGGCAGTTGCTGGAGCGCCTGCTGGGCGCGGTGACTCCGGGACGGCTGGCGGCACTACTGCTGTCGGGTCTGGCACTGGTGCTGGGGGTGGCCTGGTGGTGGCTGATGGCGGGGACGCGACGTCCGCCTGCGGACCCGGCGCTGCGCCTTTACCGGCGCTTCGAGCGACGCCTCGAGCGCTGCGGCTATCCGCGTCCGCCGGCGATGGCCGCCGGAGACTATGCCGACTGGCTGCTGCGCCAGCGTCCAGAGTGGAGCAGCGCAGTAACCGCCATCACCCGCAGCTTCGACCGCCTGGCTTACGAGGCCATGACGGCCACCGCACGCGAACAGGAACTCGCCCGCCTGCGCCAGCAGCTGCGCCGCTTTCGTCCGACCCGCCGCACCAGGTGCTAACCCAGCCTACGGCACCTCTGCAATCAGCGTCGGCGGCAATTGGATAGTGACGTCGAGGCCCTCATCCGGCGGGGTGCGATTGCGCGCGCTGATCTGGCCGCCGTGTTGCTGCACCGCGCGCTGGGCGATGGACAGGCCCAGCCCGTAGCCGCCGTTGCCACGCTCGCGCGCGCTTTGCAGCCGTTCGCTCTGCACCCGATAGAACGGCAGAAAGATTCGCGCCAGCATGTCCTCCGCGACCCCGGGTCCGTGGTCGGTGACGCGCAGGGTGATCGCCCTCGCATCGTGTTCAGCGCTCAGCGTGACCACGGTCCCGGGGCGCGTGTGGCGGATCGCGTTGCGCAGTACGTTGTCCAGGGCGCGGTAGAGCAGGTCGCGGTGCGTGCGCAGCAACAGTGGCTCCTGCAGGTTACGCAGTTGCAGTTCGCAACCTGCCTCCTGCGCGGCCAGGTGGTTGTCGTCGACCAGATTGTGCAACAGGGCGGGCAGGTCGATCACATCCTCCAGCGTCACCTCCTGCTCCGGAATCACCAGCAGCTCACCGATCAGTTCGTTGAGGCGCTCGCACTCCCGCGTCACCCGCTCCAGCTCCGGCAGCGGTTCGGCCTGGCGGCGTTGCGCCAGTGCCAGCGCCGCCTGGATACGCCCCAGGGGTGAGCGCAGCTCATGGGAAATATCGCGTACCAGTTGCTTCTGGTCCTCGATCGTGTGCTGCAGGCGCGCCGCCATGTGATTGAAATCCCGCGACAGGCCGGTGATCTCGTCGCCGCCGCTGTCGGGGGCGGGAATGCGCGTATCCAGGTCGCCCGCGGCGAGCTTGCGGGTGGCGTGGCGCAGCGACAGGATCGGCCGCACCGCCAGCCGCGCCAGCGCGTAGCACAGCAGGCCGGAGGCGAGCAGGGCGATAATCACCTGGGCCCAGAAATGGCGCTGCAGCCAGATCACCGCGTTACCGCGCTCCGGGTGTGGCATGGCCACGACCATTTTCAGTGCCGGGCGTCCGCGCTGGAACAGGATGCGGGCCATGTACAGTCGTTCGTCTTCCACCACGCGCAGGCCGGGGTGTTCGCGCCCGAGGCGGGCAATCTGGCGCAGCATGGCGGCGTCCGGCTCCCCCGCCAGTGGCTGGTTGCCGGCGTCGAACAGGCCGACGCGAAACTCCCGCGGCAGTTGCTGGCGCTCCAGCCATTCGTCCATGGCCTCGCCACTGCGCATGGCATGCTGAGCCTGGTGCAGCAGTTCGCCGGCCTCACGGCGCAGCTCCCAGGGCGGCCGGCGATCGTCCGGGTTGGCCCACTCCAGATAGCGCCCACCCAGGTGCACCGCCAGCACCACCACGATGGTGGTCAGCCAGAAGCCGAGAAAAATCTTGGTGAACAGGCGGTTCATGGCGCGTCGGGCTGCGGCGGAATCAACTGGTAGCCGACACCGCGGATGTTGCGGATCGACTCATCGGCGCCATTGCCGAGCTTCTTGCGGATATTACTGATATGCACGTCGATGGAGCGGTCATAGGCGCTGAGCGGGCGCCGCAGTACCTGTTCGGAGAGGCTGTTCTTGTCCACCACCTGGCCGACGTGCTGCATCAGCACGCGCAGCATGTCGAATTCGGTCGAGGTCAGCTGCAGGGTGTCGTTGCCGTTGCGTGCCTCGCGTCGCGCCGGGTCCAGATGCAGCGGTCCGACGCTGAGCGCCGCCTGTGCCGGTGTCGCGCCCGCGCCGCTGCGGCGCAGCACAGCCTTGATACGGGCGGCCAGCTCCTGCGGGTTGCAGGGCTTGGGCAGATAGTCGTCGGCACCGAGCTCCAGGCCGAGGATGCGATCGCTGTCGTCGCCGCGGGCGGTCAGCATCACCACCGGCAGCAGACTGTGCTGGCGCAGCTCGCGGAGTACGCTGAGGCCCTGACGGCCGGGCAGCATGATGTCCAGCACCAGCAGGTCACAGTGGCCGGCTGTGGCCTCATCCAGGGCGGTCAGGCCATCGTGCACGCTATGGACCTCGAATCCCTCCAGTTCCAGGAAGTCCGCCAGCAACTGGCACAGGTCTTCGTCATCGTCGGCGATCAGGATGCGCGCGGGCATGGTGTCTCCTCCAGTGGGCTTATTGTCGGTGGCCGAACCCGCGCGCGCCAGTGCCTTTACCTGATCTTTACAGTCCGCTGACACTCATTCACGGGGCGCCACCCTAGACTGGAATCGTTCCAATCCGGAACCGAATGAGGAGAACCAACATGAGCAGACTCCATCAACCGATGCGCCGGATGCTGAGTTCACTGATCGTGGCCGGACTGGTGGCCGGTGGCGGCGTGGCCCTGGCCGCACCCGAGCGTGGCCAGGGTGAGCGCGCCCAGGGTGAGCAACGTGTCCATGCAGGGAAACGGGCCCAGGGTGAGAAATACGCCCGGGGCGACTATCGCAGGGGTGGGCATGAACACCGCGCGCATCGTGGTGCTGAGCGCCTGGCCAGCAAGCTGGAGTTGAGCGACAGCCAGCGCGAGCAGATGCGTGAGCTGCGTCAGGCACAGCGCGAGCCCATGCGCGAATTGATGCGTGAACGTCGCCAGGTGCAACGTGAGCTGGGCGAATACACCCGCTCCGGCACGGACGACCCGGCGCGCCTGCAGGCCTTGTCAGAGCGTATGGGCGAGCTGACGCAGCGCCAGGTGCAGTTGCGCGCGCAGCAGCATAGCGCCTTTCATGCGGTGCTTGATGAGAGCCAGCGCGAAACCCTCGACGGCCT
Source organism: Gammaproteobacteria bacterium (assembly GCA_050485745.1). Classification (GTDB taxonomy): domain Bacteria; phylum Pseudomonadota; class Gammaproteobacteria; order Pseudomonadales; family CAMLJR01; genus JBJHBY01. The sequence continues at coordinate 7,183 of JBJHBY010000145.1, forward strand.
GCGCGAGCAGCGCCGTGAGCAGTGGCGCGAGCGTCGTGAGGGTGGCAAACCCCACGGCAAACCGCGCGAACACCGCCACAGCCGCAACGGCTGACTCCGTCCCGGTCTCTCGATCCAGACCTTCTCCCGGGCCCCGGTACGCGTCTGAAGACGTGCCGGGGTCCGTTTTTCCCGTTCTCCGGTCTTGCACTCTCTGTACTGCTGCCGCACCCTGCGCCAGTTGAATCGACAGCGGAGCGGTTGATATGTCGGGGAGCGCGGCGCAACACGCGCATTTCATGGCGGTGGCCATCGAGGAGGCGGAGCTCGGCCTGGCCGAGGGCGGCATCCCCATTGGCTCCGTGCTGGTTCATGCGGATGAGGTGGTCGGTCGCGGACACAATCGCCGCGTGCAGCGTGGCAGCAGCATCCTGCATGGCGAGATGGACGCACTGGAGAACGCCGGACGGCGCCCTGCCGCGTTCTATCGGGGTTGTACCCTCTACACCACGCTCTCCCCCTGCGCGATGTGCAGCGGCGCGATCCTGCTCTACGGCATTCCTCGCGTGGTGGTGGGTGAGAACCAGACGTTCATGGGTGAAGAGGCGCTGCTGCGCCGTCGTGGTGTTCAGGTCGACGTGTTACAGGATGCGCAGTGTGTCGAACTGATGCGCCGTTTTGCCATCGCCCGGCCGCAGTTGTGGGCGGAGGACATTGGGGAGTAATCCCCATTCCTATCAATGGCAGACCTTTCCCCCGAACCGGCCGCGCCGCCGCGGCAAGGACAGCGACCACTGCTGCGGCGGCGCCAGCGGCAGATCTGGCGCCGTCTGCACCTCGCCCTGGGGCTCAGCGCCGGGCTGGTGCTGGTCGTGGTCGGCCTCAGTGGCAGCCTGCTGGTGTTCAAGCACGACCTCGACCGGATGCTCAACCCGGGCCTGCTGCAGGCCCGCAGCCCGGGGCTGGAACTGGTGCCAGCGGACATCGTGGCGCTGACGCAGGCGCGCTTGCACTCGGAGGCGGAGACGGCGGACTGGCAGCTGGGCTGGCTCGCGCTGCCGCGCGGCCAGGGGGATGTGTATCGCTTTCATACGGGCCCGCCCGGGGCGCCCTTCGCCTGGATGTACAGTATCGATCCCGGCAGTGGCGAGGTGCTCGGGCGTCGCGCTGCGGAGTCGGGTGCGGTCTATGTGCTGTTCCGCCTGCACGAGCGCCTGCTGCTGGGGCGCATGGGGCGCGATCTGCTGGCGTTGCTGGGCCTGGTGATGCTGGTCTCTCTGGCGACCGGCCTGTGGTTGTGGTGGCCCGGGCGCGGTGGCTGGCGTCGGGCTCCGGGCTGGCGAGGGCGCCTGGGTGCCGGGGGCTGGCACCGTCGTGTAGGCCTCTATGGCCTGCCCGCCCTGGCCCTGCTCATTGTGACCGGCATCCTGCTGGCGGCTCCCCAGTACAGCCGCCCTGTGGTGGACGCGGTCAGCCCCCTGCAGACACCCCTGCGCAGCCTGGCCTCCGAGCCCGTGGGGGTGATGGAGGATATCGGCCTGGATGCGGCGCTGGTCATCGCGCAGAGGGCCCTGCCCGGAGCGCAGGTCACCGGCCTCGGTCTGCCGCGGGGGGAGCGGGGCGTGTACTGGTTTGCCCTGGCGGACCCGCAGCACCCCTTGCGCCATGCGCGCCGTGCCAGCGTCTGGGTGGATCGCTACAGCGGCGAGGTTCTCGCCGCACGGGGCTGGGAACAGCTTGGCTCCGGCGACCGCTTCCTTGAGTGGCTTCTGCCCCTGCACAACGGCAGCGCATTCGGCCTGCCCGGCCGTATCGCCGTGGCCGCTTTCGGCCTGCTGCCCCTGCTGCTGGCCCTGACCGGCTGGCGCATATGGCGTCAGCGCCGCAGGCCGGGTTAAGGCATCTCTGATTAATTCGGCAATGGCTCAGCGGAGCCTCTGGCGGACACTGGCGAGGCGCAACGCGAAGGTCAAGGGTTGCTCTCCTTGACGAGCGTTGCAACGACGTCCAGTGTGCGCCAGAGGCCCGCCCTTCGGGG
>JBJHBY010000146.1:0-9179 GCA_050485745.1 Gammaproteobacteria bacterium
CGTACTCCCGAACCGCGGCGATGTCGATGGCCTGGCCGCCGACCATGCCGCGGGCACCCGCCGCCGCCGCCAGGCAGGCGACCAGGCGCAGGCGCCGCGCCGGCTCCAGCTCCGGCAGGTCGGTCAGCAGTTCGAAGGCGCGGGCCTGCAGGGCATCGCCGGCGAGAATCGCGGTGGCCTCGCCAAAGGCGCGGTGGCAGGTGGGGACGCCGCGGCGCAGGTCGTCATCGTCCATCGCCGGCAGGTCGTCGTGGACCAGGGAGTAGGCGTGGATATATTCCACGGCGCAGGCCACCGCATCCAGTGTCGGCGAGGGTGCGCTGCCGACAGCCTCGGCGGCGGCGTAGACCAGCATCGGTCGAACCCGCTTGCCACCGTTGACCAGGCTGTAGCGCATTGCCTCGAACAGGGGCGCAAGCCACGCCACTGCCCCGATGTCGAACTCCGAGCCCGGTTTGCCCAGGTACAGCTCGAGTGCGGCACCGACCCGGGTCTGGCAGGCGCCGGCATAGGCGCTGAACGAGGCGCTGGCCTGGAAGTCGCTCATTCGCTGCCGGTGTCTTCCGCGCCGCCAAATGCGGCGGTATCGCCCTGGTCGTTGAGCAGCAGCTGCACTTTCTGTTCGGCGTCCTCCAGCGCGGCCTGGCATTCCCGGGTGAGGCGGATGCCCTGCTCGAAGGCCTCCAGGGACTGCTCCAGCCCCAGCTCGCCGGCCTCCAGTGCGCGTGCCAGCGCCTCCAGTTCGGCGAGCTTCTTTTCAAAGTCGAACGTTTTTTTGCCCTTGGCCATCGGCTTGCCCGTCGGTCCCGTGGGGCCGCCACGGCGGCCATGCGTTCCGGGGTGGTGTCCCACCGCAAGACGCAGCATTATAGCGACGTGGCAGCTGCCGGCACAGGCGGTGTCGGTGTCTCAAGCTTTGCGGCCCGGGGCCGCTAAGTATTGATCAGTGCCGGCCGTTGGCCGAAGGTCAATGCAAGCCTTGGAAATACAAGGAGTTCAACGCAACTCCGCCAGTATTTCCGGGGCGCGCATGCAAACAGGAGGGGATACCTGCTTGCATGCCGGGTTAATCGTGGCGGGAGTTGAGAGTGGATCTGGCAACCATTATCGGGTTGATCGGCGGGCTGGTCGTCATTGCCATGGCGATGGCGCTGAGCAGTGGTCTCGGTACCTACATTGATCTGCCCTCGGTCCTGATCGTGATTGTGGGCAGCGTGTTCGTGGTCATGGTCAAGTTCGGTCTGATGCAGTTCCTGGGTGCCACCAAGGTCGCCGTAAAGGCTTTCGTGTTTCGTCCGGTTGACCCGGTTGACCTGATCGACGAGGTGGTTGCCCTGGCGGACATCGCCCGCAAGGGCGGCTTGTTATCCCTCGAGGGCAAGGAGGTCTCCCACGAATTTCTGGAGAACGGTATTCAGCTGCTCGTCGACGGGCATGACCCCGAGGTCGTGCGGGCGCTGCTGGGCAAGGAGCTGAACCAGTCCCAGGCGCGCCACGAGCGCGGCGCCAGCATCTTTGGCGCGCTGGCCGACGTGGCTCCAGCCATGGGGATGATCGGCACACTGATCGGTCTGGTGGCGATGCTCACGGCGATGGATGACCCCAAGGCCATCGGCCCGGCTATGGCCATCGCCCTGTTGACCACCCTGTACGGTGCGATGATCGGCACCATGGTGGCGGGGCCGATTCGCGACAAGCTCAATCTGCGTCGCGCCGAGGAGGCCTTGACCAAGAAGCTGGTGATCGACGCCCTGCTGGCCATCCAGAGCGGCCAGAACCCGCGGGTCATCGACTCGATGCTGCGCAATTACCTGCCCGGCAAGCAGCGCGCCAAGGCGGACGAGGCCTGAGCATGTGGTCGACCCAGGAAGCGTACGAGGACGACGACTGCAACTGCCCGCCACCGGGGCTGCCCGCCTACATGGGGACCTTTGCCGACCTGATGGCGCTGATGCTGTGCTTCTTCGTGCTCCTGCTCAGCTTCTCGGAGATGGATGCGATGAAGTTTCGTCGGCTGGCGGGGTCGATGGCCCAGGCCTTCGGCGTGCAGAACGAGATGCGTCTGATCGAGGTGCCCATGGGCACCAGCATCATCGCCCAGGAGTTCAGCCCCGGCCGCCCCGAGCCGACGCCAATCAACCAGATCTACCAGCACACCGACAGTATTCCGGAGCTGACCCTGTCGGTGCAGTGCGCCGAGGAGTACGAACTGGAGCTGGGTGACCCGGAGCACGAAAGTGGCGCCCGCGACCGCCTGGTCAGCGAACTGCAGGCACTGATCGAGGAGACCGAGCGCGATGCCATGGACCTGGCCCGGGCGCTGGCCCCCCAGATTGCGCGCGGCGACGTCGAGATCGAAACCCGTGGCCGGCAGATTGTCATCCGCATTCCGGAGCGCGGTTCCTTTGCCTCCGGCTCGGCTGATCTGGCTGCCGAGTACGTGCGTGTACTGCGTGAGGTCCGTGATGTACTGATCACCAAGGACGGCGATATCGAGGTCCAGGGGCATACCGACAATATTCCGATCAGTACTGCGCGCTTTCGCTCCAACTGGGACCTGTCGGCATCCCGTGCGGCATCCGTGGCGCATGAGCTGCTGGCGGGGGATGTGCTGGATCCACGCCGACTGCAGGTGGTGGGTTTTGCCGATGTGCTGCCGCTGGCGAGCAACGATACGGTCGAGGGACGTGCCCGCAACCGCAGGGTCGAAGTGGTGATCCGGCAGGGGCTGGATGAGGATATGCGCGACAGCTTGCAGACGCTGAAACAGAGCGACCCCGAGACCTTCCGCAGCCTGGAGACCGAGTACCGGTTCGAGCTGAGGCCGGGCGAAATCTTCTGACCACGGGAGATAACAATAAATGGAACGTCGCCGCTTCTTTCGTATTCAGGAGTCCGTGGGGCTGAGTTATCGGGTGCTTTCGGAGGGCGAGGCCGCCGCCCTGGCCACGGCGCTGCGCGATGGCGGCGGCGGTATTGATTACGCCGCCAATTTCGACAACCGTATTCGCAGTCTGCTTGGCGCATTGCGCGTGCAGAGCGAGGTTGCCGCGGAATTGCTCGAGCTGATCAACCGCAAGCTCAACCTGGTCATCAGCCAGCTCAGCCTGGATGCCGAGGCCATTCAGCAACTGGCCTTCGACATGCGCCAGGTCAGTATCAGTGCCTGTGGTCTCGGTTGTGAAGTGGAGCAGCCGCTGCCGGCGGGCGCCCCGGTGCGCCTGGATCTGCTGCTGGAGCCCGGGGACCTGCGCGTCACCGTACTGGCCCGGGTCGTGGCCTGTGAGACTCTGGAGGCCGAGGCAAAGGTAGATCCAGAGGCACTGGAACCCCCGGCTCGCTGGTTTCTGCGCCTGGACTTCGAGGTGATCAATACCCATGACCAGGAATTGCTGATTCAGCATGTAGTCCGACGCCAGTCATCCCAGTTGCGCCAGCGCCGCGACGTCGCATCGCCGGACCCCTGAGAGACCGCTGCGCCGGCCGCCGGGAGGCTGTCGTGGCTGTGCTATGATCCGGCTTCCCCGCAATCCCGTGTTGCACCGACCCGCCGCCAGGCCGACTTCGACATATGCCGCCCGCCCGTCTCCTGTCCTGCTTACGCCGCTGTCTCATTCTGCTGGGCCTGTCGTTGCCGTTGACTGTGCAGGCGCAGCCGGGCGTGCCGCAGCGCATCGTGTCGTTCAACCTCTGTGCGGACCAGTGGCTGCTGAAACTGGTGGAGCGGGAGCGCATCGCCAGCATCAGCCACTGGACACAGCGCCCCGAGAACTCTCATGTCGCCGCCCTGGCCGAGGGCCTTCCGGCGAATCGCGGTCGCGTCGAGGAACTGCTGCCCCTGGCACCGGATCTGGTGCTGGCCGGACGCTTCAATGACCCCGGTCGTCTGCAGATGCTGCGTCGGCTGGGGTATCGGGTGGAGGCACTCGATGTGCCCGAGGACATCGAGTCGGCGGTCGAAGCCATCCGCGCATTTGGCGCTCTGGTCGGTGCGGAGGCGGCCGCTGAGGTCATGGCTGAGGACATGGCCGCGGGGCTGCAGGCACTGCAGGTTCAGGCGCAGGGGCTGCAGCCACGGCTTGCCGCGGTGTATGCAGCCAACGGCGTGACCGCTGGCCGCGGCACCGTGCTGGATCAGTTGCTGCGCATGGCCGGCCTGCGTAACCTGGCGGCGGAACTGGGCATCAATGGCTACGGCAGCCTGCCCCTGGAGCAGTTGCTCTGGCACCAGCCCGAACTGCTGGTGATCGAGAGCAATGTCGAGGGTGGTGGTGAGTCCCTGGCGGAGCGGGTGCTGCGGCATCCGGCGCTGGAAAGCCGCTACGGCGAGGATCGCCGTGTGGTGCTGCCGGCGTCGCTCACTGCCTGCGTCGGGCCGATGAACCTCGACGCGGTCGCCCTGCTGCTGGCGGCGCGATAATGCGTCCGCTGGTGCCATTGCCGGATCGTGTCCTGTTGCCGCTGCTGGGCGCGTTGTTGCTCGGCTGCCTGTTTTTGGCCCTGCAGGTCGGGCCGGTCAGGCTTGACTTCGCGCGCGCCCTGCTGGCGCCGGGGGACTCGATTGAGGGGCTGATCCTGTGGCAGGTGCGTCTGCCCCGCGCCCTGCTGGCCATCTGTGTCGGGGCCACCCTGGGGATGGCCGGGGCTGCGCTGCAGGGCATGCTGCGCAACCCTCTGGCCAGCCCCGGGCTGGTGGGGGTGAGCAATTGTGCCGCCCTGGGTGCGGTGCTGGTCCTGTACTCCGGGCTTGCCCTGCACGCCTGGTATATCCTGCCGCTGGCGGGCATGACCGGTGCCGCCCTGTCGGTCATGTTGGTATTTTTGCTGGCTGGCCGGCGCAGCAGCGTGCTCACTCTGATCCTCGCCGGCGTGGCGATCAACTCCGTTGTCGCATCGCTGATCTCCCTGGTGCTGAATCTGGCGCCAAACCCCTTTGCGGTCAGTGAGATCACCTACTGGTTGCTGGGCTCGATTGCGGACCGCAGCTTCCAGGACGTCTTCGTGGCGCTGCCCTTCATGCTGGCGGGCTGGGCGCTGATCCTTTCCGGGGGGCGCTACCTCGACGCCCTGAGTCTGGGCGAGGATACGGCGCGCACCCTGGGCTTTGCCGATACGCGGGTGCGCTGGCGTCTGATCATCGGCGTCGCCGCTTGTGTGGGCGCAGCGGTGTCCGTCAGTGGCACCATCGGCTTTGTCGGGCTCGTCGTGCCTCATCTGTTGCGCCCCTGGGTCGGGCACGAGCCGCGCCGGTTGCTGGCGGCGAGTGCCCTCGGTGGCGCGCTGCTGCTGTTGCTGGCGGATATTGCCGTGCAGTGGATCTCACCGCACCAGGATCTGAAGCTGGGTGTGGTGACTGCCCTGATTGGCGGCCCCGTGTTCCTGCACCTGATCTACCGGACGAGGAATCGCCTGCTGTGAGCCTGTTGCTGGCACGGGACATCGAGGTGCGTTTCGACGGTCATGCCATTCTGCAGGGTGCCGGCCTGGGGTTGCGCAGTGGTGAGCTGGTCGGGCTGATTGGCCCCAATGGCGCCGGCAAGACCACCTTGCTGCGGGTCATGGCGCAGCTGCAGGCGATTGATGCCGGTGAGGTCAGCCTGGATGGCCGGCCTCTCACCACCCTCTCACCCCGAAAGCTGGCGCGACGCCTGGGCTATCTGGAGCAGGGCGCTCCGGCACACTGGCCGCTGGCGGTGGAGACCCTCGTAGCCCTGGGGCGCATTCCCCATCTCGGTTGGTGGCAGCGCCCGGGGGAGTCCGATCGTGTCGCGATCGACCGGGCCATGGCGCTGACCGAGGTCACGCATCTGCGCGAACGTATTGTCACCACACTCTCCGGCGGCGAGCGCCTGCGCTGCCTGCTGGCCCGGGTGCTGGCGGCGCAGCCGGACCTGATTCTGGCGGACGAGCCGGTCGCAGCGCTCGACCCCTATCACCAGTTGCATGTGATGGAGATTCTGCGCGCCCATGCCGAGGCCGGCGGCGCGGTGGTGGCGGTGCTGCACGACCTCAATCTCGCCGCACGCTTCTGTCACCGCCTGCTGTTGCTGGATGCCGGGCGTGTCATCGCCGAGGGCATCCCGGAAGACGTACTGACGGCGCAGCATTTGCGCGACGTCTACGGTATCGAGGCGCGGGTGCGACAGGAGAGCGGCGATTTCAGTGTGGTGCCCTGGCGTCGTGCGCGCTAGGAGGCAGGGGGTCCCCCGGCCGCCACCGCGGCAGTCATTGCCGCGCTGGTCTTTGTTCGCAATGTTGTCAATAATGGGGCGCATACTGCTGTCGTCCCCCGTCAGGCAGGCCCCGGGGGGTCGACGCTGTGCGGTAACTGCACTGCGGTGAACGTGTGCCGCTGCGGGCCTGGCTGCGAGAGTAATGGCCGATGGCGCAGATCCTGCGGTTGAACAAGGGTGGACAGCCCGTCGAATGGCTCAGTTGGCAGGAGGCGGTCTGCCTGTATTCCAGGGAGCTGGTGCTCTGGACCCTGGGGGATACGGTGTTCCGTATTCATGGCGGGCGCAATCGCTGCACCGGCATGCGCACGGTGATCGAGCTACCCAGTATTCTGGCCTGCGATGGCCGGCAGCTGGCGCGTCCCAGTGCACGCCCCGCGCTGACCAACCGCGCCCTGTTCGAGCGCGATAACTACCAGTGCCTCTATTGCGGCAAGTCGTTCCCGGGACGGCAGTTGACGCGAGAGCACGTGCTGCCGCGCTCGAAGGGCGGGCGCGATATCTGGGTCAACGTGGTGGCGGCCTGCCGGCGCTGCAATCAGCACAAGGGAAATCGCACCCTGGATGAGGCCGACATGGAGCTGCTGGCACTGCCCTACCGGCCCAACCCGGCGGAGTATCTGGCGCTGGTGAACAGCCGCCGGATTCTGCCTGAGCAGGCGGACTTCCTCAGTCGGCAGTTTTCCAGCAATTGCCGTTGGCAGATGCGGGCGGCCGGATTCTACGCCTGAGCAACCGGGGCGCACATGGCATCGGTTCGGCACTGATGGAAAGTGCGCTCAAGGGAGTACGCAGACGACATGGCCTTCTGGCTGTTCAAGACCGAGCCCGACGTATTCGGTATCGATGACCTCAAGGCGCGTGGCGCGCGCGGCGAATGCTGGGATGGGGTGCGCAACTACCAGGCGCGTAACTTCCTGCGCGACCAGGTGGCGCGGAGTGATCAGGTAATGATCTATCACTCGAGCTGTGACCGGGTTGGTGTCGCCGGCCTGGCCGAGGTCATTCGCGCTGGCTATCCGGACCCCAGCCAGTTCGACCCGGGCAGCCCTTACCACGACGACGCGGCGCGCAGTGACGCGCCGCGCTGGTACTCGGTGGACCTGCGCTTTCGCAAGGCCTTCCCTCGCATCATCACGCTGGCCGAGCTGAAAACCTTGCCACAACTCGATGGCTGGCAGTTGCTGCGCAAGGGCAATCGCCTGTCGATTCTCCCGGTAACGCCGCAGCAATGGCGAACAGTCCTGGATCAACTGGAGACACCATGAAGCATATTCGCCCCGTCCTCGCACTGCTGTGCAGCTTGTGGCTGCTGCCCGCCTGGGCCTGCGAGTTTCCCGACTCCACCTCGGGCGCAGTAGCGCCGGACTGGGTTTGCGCGCCGGAATGGCCAGGGGTTTCACTGGCGGCAATCGGCAGCCGTGGTCACATGCCGTCACTGTCAACACAGAACCGCAATGCCGGGCGCGATGCCATGCTGGCGGTGGCCCGGCGCCTGCAGGCACAGGCTGCCGAGGAACTGCAGCAACTGGGTGGCGGTGATCTGCCTTTGCAGCGGACCCCCTTTGCGGGTGATGACATCGCCCTTTTGCAGTCGGTGCCCGGAATCCGTGTCTACTCCCGGCAGCGCAGCCCCGGACGCACCCTTTACGTACTGGCCGGCATCGAGGACGGTCTGGTGGAGCCGCTGCTGGCCAGCCATCGTCGCGCCTGGCTGGAGGCCAATGAAGCCGCTCTGCGTGCCCATCTTGGCGATTCCGGGCTGGCGCGCTTGCAGTATGAGGCCGGTGCACTCGCGCACTGAGTTCAGCGGTTTACCATCGCTTCGGGCGCCGTTTATACTGGCCCTCCACATGCAGAGGAGATGGTCATGAGCGACGCAGTCCCACGCAAGTTTTTCATCGTGGTGGACCCGTCCCAGGATGAACCCCTGGCCCTGGATCGTGCGCTGATCACCGCGCAGGTGGTGAATGAGTCGGCCGCGCGTGGCGGTGTTGAGCAGCTTGATATCCAGGTGTTCATTGCGGTTGATGCGGACAACGTCGACACCTCGGCGGACAACGATCGCGTTTATCGCGATGCCGCCTGGATCCTCGATCGCGTGGTCAAGCCGCTGCAGGATGCGGGTTGCCAGTTCAGTGTCGAAATGAGCTGGTCCACCGAGTGGTATGACTCGATCATTCGTGCTGCCAGACGCTTTGGCGCCGAGCGCATCATGATGCCGATGGTGCGCCGTCCGAGTGCGCGCGACCTGCTGTTCGGTGAGTCCGTCTGGCACCTGCTGCGCACCGCGGAGTGTCCCGTCCTGCTGGTCCAGCCGGGCTCCCGGCCGCGCCGCAACAAGATTCTCGCTGCAGTCAACTTCCAGTCCCACAAGCCCGAGTACCAGCGGCTCAACGAGGAGATCCTGGCCCGTGCGCGCTGGTTTGCCGAGAACTACGGTGCCGAGCTGCACTTCGTCAATGCCTACAGCGACTCCCTGCACTATCCGGATCGCTCCGCCCTGGCGCGCAAGACCGGCGTTGAGAACAGCAATATCCATGTTCGTTCCGGCGATCCCGCGGATGTGATTTCCTCCGTGGCCAGTGAAATCGATGCGGATGTGGTGGTGCTGGGTACCCGGGCGCGCAGCAGCCGCTGGCGCGGCAACACTTCCGAGCGCATCATCACCCGTGTCGGTTGCGACATCCTCACGGTGAATTGACCAGTTGAGAGGCCGGTCCCATGAGTGAGCGTTTTGATACGGTCCTGATCACCGGGGCATCCGCTGGCATTGGTGAAGCCTTTGCCCGTGAGTTGGCCGGGCACTGTCGCCAGATCATCCTCGTGGCCCGGCGCGAGCCCCGGCTGCGCGAACTGGCGCATGAGCTGGAGCGCCAGGGTTGCGAGGCGCATGTGCTCGCCGCGGATCTGACGGACCCCGTCGGGCTGACGTCGGTCGTGGAG
>JBJHBY010000147.1:0-9123 GCA_050485745.1 Gammaproteobacteria bacterium
CCTGCCCCGACCAATCTGGAAGTCCCGCCTCATCATTACGAGACTGATACTGTCGTCGTGGTGGGTGTTGATCAGGAGGCCGCGTAATGAGAGCGCTTATCAGTTTGCGCGACTGGGTGGATGAGCGACTGCCCATCATGCGTGCATGGAATACGCACATGGGGCAGTACTATGCCCCCAAGAATTTCTTCTTCTGGTATATCTTCGGGGTTCTCTCCCTGCTGGTTCTGGTCAACCAGCTGGTTACCGGCATCTGGCTGACCATGAAGTACGTGCCCAGTGCCGAGGAAGCCTTTCGCTCGGTCGAGTACATCATGCGCGATGTCGAGTACGGCTGGCTGATTCGCTACATGCACTCTACTGGTGCATCCGCGTTCTTCGCCGTGGTCTACCTGCACATGTTCCGTGGCCTTCTCTATGGCTCCTACAAGAAGCCACGCGAACTCGTGTGGATCTTCGGTATGTGCATCTACCTTGTCCTCATGGCAGAGGGCTTCCTGGGCTATGTACTGCCCTGGGGTCAGATGTCCTACTGGGGGGCTCAGGTCATCGTCTCCCTGTTTGGCGCGATTCCCGTTGTGGGTGAAGACCTGGTACAGTGGATTCGCGGTGACTACCTGATTTCCGGTATTACCCTGAACCGCTTCTTCGCACTGCATGTGGTCGCATTGCCGATCATCCTGCTGGCGCTGGTGGTTCTGCACATCCTCGCGCTGCACGAAGTCGGGTCCAACAACCCCGACGGGATTGAGATCAAGAAGAACAAGGACGAGAACGGCGTACCGAAGGATGGTATCCCGTTCCACCCCTATTACACCGTGCATGACCTGCAGGGCATCGTCGTATTCCTGTTCGTGTTCTGTACCATCCTGTTCTTCTTCCCGGAAATGGGCGGCTTCTTCCTGGAGCATCCCAACTTCGAGGTGGCGGATCCGCTGAAGACGCCGGATCATATTGCGCCGGTGTGGTACTACACGCCCTTCTACGCGATGCTGCGTGCCACGACGGTCAACCTGTTCGGGCTTGATGCCAAGTTCTGGGGCCTGGTGGTGATGGGTGGCGCCATTGCGATCATGTTTGTCCTGCCCTGGCTGGACCGCAGCCCGGTCAAATCCTGGCGCTACAAGGGCAACCTGACCAAGATCGCCCTGTTCAGCTTTGTCGTGTCCTTCCTGGTGCTGGGGTATCTTGGGGCCATGCCCGCGGATATTCGCGTCATGGGCCTTCCCGGCCAGGCGGTGGCGCAATTCTTCACCGTGGTGTATTTCGCGTTCTTCTTCCTGATGCCGATCTACACATCCATCGAGAAGACCAAGCCAGTACCGGAACGGGTGACGATGAAATGAAACAGTTAGCAGCCTTTCTTCTGGCCATTGTTCCTCTGCTGGCGATGGCGGCACCGAGCAATTATCCGCTCGAGAAGTTCCGGGGGGACCTGCGTGACCAGGCCTCCCTGCAGCGGGGCGCCCAGCTGTATATGAATTACTGCATGGGCTGCCATGGATTGCAGTTCGAGCGCTATGAAAAGGTTGCGCAGGGCATAGGTGTGCCCGAGGAACTGTTCATGGACTTTCTGGTGTTCGACCGCGATCACCGCATTGGGGATCGCATGGAAAACGCCATGCCATCAGACCTCGCCAGGCGCTGGTTTGGCGCCAATCCTCCGGATCTGACGCTGATCGCCCGTTCCCGCGGCACGGACTGGCTCTATACCTACATGAAGACGTTCTACTACGACCCGGCTCGCCCCTATGGGGTGAACAACAAGGTCTTCCCCGACGTCGGCATGCCTCATGCGCTGGTTGAGCTGCAGGGGCTCCAGGCCTGTGCGCCGGGGTCGGCGCGAGCCGCCAATGGTGGTGTTCGCCGCGATCCGATGAGCGGTGATGAACTGCTTTACGGTGATGACGGGGAGCCGCTGAACCCCTGTGGCCGGTTCGAGATCGTCACGCCGGGCAAGCTCAGCCCCGCCGAGTATGACCAGGCGGTCACCGATCTGGTGAACTTCCTTGAGTACGTGGGTGAGCCGGTGAAGCTGACGCGGCAGCGTCTCGGAATTTATGTATTGATGTTCCTGGCAGTGTTCTTCGTCTTCACTTGGCTGCTCAATCGGGAATACTGGAAAGACGTCCACTGATGGCAGTGGCACTGGCGATGGCCATGTGGCCGTCGCCAGCCTGTTTCGGGACAGTTCAGAGGGTGATTCCATGGGCGTCATTGCCAAGCGATCGACGATGGCCTTGTTCTCTGACAGGCGTTGCCACTACAGCCATCGTGTGCGCATCGTGCTGGCCGAGAAACAGGTCGTATTTGATCTGATCGATGTTGATCCCGCCCACAAACCCCGTGAGCTGTCCGACCTTAACCCTTACAACAGCCTTCCCACCCTGGCTGACCGCGAACTCGTGCTGTACGAGTCAAAGGTCATGATGGAATATCTCGACGAGCGCTTCCCGCACCCGCCATTGTTGCCGGTGTACCCGGTCGCGCGCGCCGAGAGCAGGCAGCTGATCTATCGCATTGAGCGGGACTGGTGCAGCAGCGTCGATCGGTTGCAGGGCACCAGCAACCTGAAATCCCAGGAAAAGCTGCGCAAGGAGCTGCGCGAGAGCCTGCTGGCGGTCTCGCCGATTTTCTCCGAGCATCCTTTCTTCCTGAGCGATGAGTTTACCCTTGTCGATTGCTGTATGGCCCCGATTCTGTGGCGCCTGCCCGCCCTGGGTGTTGACTTGCCAGCGACCCGGCAGGCCAAGCCCCTGCATGCGTACATGGATCGGTTGTTCTCCCGCGACTCGTTTCAGGCCAGCCTGAGCGAGGAGGAGAGAACGCTGCGTGAGTCGCCAGCGGCCTGATGTGAGCGGGCCCTGATGCTGATGGAGCACCCCGGATGTCGATGAGCTCCAGTCGTCCCTACCTGGTGCGAGCTCTTTACGAGTGGATCGTCGATAACGGCTGTACGCCTTATGTGCTGGTCGATGCCGAGTTGCAGGGTGTCGAAGTTCCGGTGCAGTACGTCAAGAACGGCCAGATTGTGCTGAACATTTCGCCCACGGCCGTCGCCGAGCTGCTGCTGGACAATACCGCAATGTCTTTCAGTGCCCGCTTCGGCGGTGTGCCGACCACGATTTACGTTCCCATGCCTGCAGTACTGGGAATCTATGCCAGGGAGAATGGTCAGGGCATGGTATTCGAGCCGGAGCCCGAGCCTCCAAATCCTCCCGCCGTGGGGCAGGGATCGGGAGCAGCGACTCCCCGGGTGCCGAGGGGCGATCGCTCACGCTCGCGGCCCTCGCTCAAGGTGGTCAAATAGGCGGTACGACCATTGAGTGGGTACGCCCCGGTGGATAGTGTGTCAGTCGATGTGTTCGAAGATTCGCACGACTTTCTGTACGCCATTGGTTTCGCTGGCGATTCCGCTGGCGATATCGGCATCAGCGCGCGTGATCAGTCCCATCAGATAAACCACGCCGTTTTCGGTGACCACCCGGACGCGTCGCCCGGCCACCTCACTATTGGCCAGTAGCCGCGTCTTGACCCGGGTGGTGATCCAGCTGTCGTTGCTGCGGGCGAGTGCCCCAATGCGCCCCATCACGGTGAGTTCATTGTGAACCCGGCGTACTTCGCGTAGCTCCGAGACGGTCTGTGCCGCCAGCTCGCGCATCTCATTTGAGGGTACCTGGCCGGCGAGCAGCACGATGCCGTTGTGGCTGGCGACAATGATACGGGCCTCCGCGAGATCCGGGTGGGCCTTGTTGATATTGACTCGCGCCTTGGTTTCGATGCTCTGGTCTTCGATCATGCTGCCGAAGGTGCGCTTGGTGGGGTCCTCGTGAATCGGGTCGTCCCGGGTGGCGGAAACGACCGATGAGCACCCTGAAAGGGCCACGGTCACAATGGCGAAGCTGACGATCAGAGCCTGCACGCTGGTCACGATGATTCCTCACTGCCGAAAAGTTGAAGTTCGATCAGGTCACAGAGACTGTGGAGTACCGGGACGGCCAGCTCCACGAACTCATCCCGCCGCGATGTCGGTAAGCGCAGCTCCATATCCTCGGCGGTCAGTAGCGCGCGGAAATCATCGCAGATATCGCTGCACAGGGCGATGACGGGCATTTCGCGGTCGTGGGCGGCCTGCACCGCCTGAAGTGCGCTGCCACTGCCACTGTTGGCTGTGATCAGGACCAGGATATCGCGGGGCTGTCCCAGGGCACGCAACTGGCGTGCGAAGATATCGTTGAAACCGTGGTCGCCGGCAATGGCTGTCAGCGTGCCGGCCTCGGCGCCCAGGTTCATCGCCGGCAGGCCAGGGCGCTCACGGCCCAGGCGATTGACGAGTACTGTGGCCAGGTACTGTGCCAGTGGTGCGGCAGCGCCCTCGCCGCAGGTCAGGATGCGCCCATCCGCCAGCAGGCTGCCGACCATCAGGTTGCTGGCATCGATCAGTGGCATCGCGCCCAACTCAAGCAGTTGCATGGACTGATCGATGTGCCGGTGCAGGCGCTCCGTGACACAATCGTGCTGGGCTGCATGGAAATCAGGCTCAGTCGTCACAGCGGAAGGCATCCCGAAACCAGTTGTGGTGGATCTCTCCGTTGGCCTGTCGTTGCAGGATCACGGCATCGAAGCGACAGGGGCGTCGCGCCAGGCCCGGGTTGCGGAAAAGAAAGTAGCTGGCGGCGCGGATCAGCCGCTGTTGCTTGCGTGCATCCAGCGATGCGCTGGCGCCACCGTGGCGCTGGCTGCTGCGGGCCCGGACCTCCACAAAAACCAGTGTGTCCCCATGCTGCATGATGAGATCGATCTCTCCGCCGCGACAGCGATAATTGCGTTTCAGCAGTGTCAGCCCCTGCGCTTTCAACAGGCGCTCGGCCAGTCGCTCCGCGCCAGCGCCGTCAATGCCCCTGGTCGTTCGCTCTTTCATGATCGGCGTCCCTGCTGATCGTTGCACGTTCCTGTTGCAGGCGAGGGGTGCCGGCGCGGAACTGTGCGACCACCAGTTCCCTCTCGACTTCGCGTCGCCCGTTGAGTTTCAGGTAGCCCGTTTCCCCATAAAAGCGGCTACCCTGGATTCCAGCCAGCTGCGCCAGCCGGGGATAGAGCCGGAAGGCATCGACTCCCAGCGCATGCAGGCGTTGGTATCCAGGCCTGGGCAGTGCTTTCTCAATGGATTGGCGCAACTCGTTCGCCGGCATCAGCAACCACGGCATGTCGACGAAGAAAACGCCGTCAAGGTCGCGATCGACTCTGGCATTGGGCGCACCATCGTACACTCTGGAGATGCCGTAGACCGGGATATCCGCGGCATAGTGGAAGTCTAGCAGCGGCTTGATGGAGCGCGCCTGTGGCGCGCGCGCAAGCAGGAAAATCATGTCGACATCCTGGCGCCGGCGCGGGGTAAACTCGATGTTCTCGCCCAGAAGCTGGCGCAGTGCCTGGGCGCGCTGCTCGCTGCGCTGCAGGTTCAGACTGCTCCTGATGACGTCCGAAAAGTCGTGCTGGCCGCTGAATTCAGCAGTTCCTGCGATGACGCCTCCAAGTGCCTGCCAGTGACTGCCAAAGGCATCGATGATCCTCTGGTTGGCCTGCCCGGCCGGCGCCAGGACCAGAGCCTGCCGATGGCGCAGTTGCCAGGCGCTGGCTGCAACCTGGTGGGCCTCGTCTTCGGGGGCGAGGCCGAATTGATAGAGGTTTTCGGGAGCCTCGCCCTCATGGTCGCTGCGATTGAGCGCGAGCGTCGGAACAGGGAGCCGGGGCTGTTCATGCAGCAATTGGACGCGCTGTTTGTCGAGGGGACCAATAATCGCCTCGGCCCCCTGCTCGACGGCAAGATGGTAGAGGGCGAGCAGGTCTCCGTCCTGGTCGGTATCATAGATGCGCACCACGGGGGGGTGCCCCCCCCGGGCGCTGTGCTCGTACCAGGCTGCCATGAAACCGTCACGCACGGCGTGGCCGAATTGTGCCATGGGGCCGGACAGCGGCAGAAGGAGGGCGACCTGTCGCGGCTGATTCCGGGCGAGCTCCCGCACCAGTTCCAGGCCATCGGGCAGGCGCGCAGCGGCGGGGTGCCCTGGCCACTGCCGCTGCCAGGCATCCAGCCGGTCGAGTTGTTGTTCCAGTCCCAGTCGGGTGCTGCGGCCGACCCGGGCGAGCTCCAGCCAGCCCTGCAGCTCTCCGCCGGGTTGTCGTCGCAGGCGCTGTTCGATCTCCTCCGGCTGTAACTGCATCAGGCTGTGCCAGATCGCATCCTGGTTGGCATCCCGGGCATCCGCCTGCAGCAGAGGGTTGATGAAGATGCGCTCGCGTGCGCTGGCAAAGTGTTGCCCCGTCTGCGCCAGCAGAGCTGCCTTGAGGTTCGCCAGGGCGAGCTGGCGCTCCAGGCTCAGACTGTCACTGATGCGGGTCAGGCCCGGGTCTTCGAGCTCCTTCAGTGCCTGTCGGGCATCGCCTGTTGCGGCCAGGAGGGAGGCCCGCAGCTGGCGGAAGTGGCCGCTGTTCTCGAGCGACAGCTCGCGCCGCGCCAGCTGCTGCAGCCAGTCCTCCGCGGCGCCGGTCTGCCCCTCCTGCAGCAGCAGTTCGACTGCCTGTAGCTGGTGGCGATCGCGGACATGGCCCTCGCTGCGCTCGGCTGCCTCCAGCAACTGCTGGAGGCGCTGACGGGGTTCGATTTCTACCGCAATGGGGGCCGGTGCCGGATCCGGCCTGGGAGTCTGGTCGGCACAGGCGGCGAGCAGGATCGCGGCCAGGAATAGCCAGGAAAGCCTTGTCGTCATCCGGAGACCATTGCTAGGCTTGCGCCACTGACACCCTGATTGAAAAAGGTCATTTCCTTGAGCGACTCCGCCGTGCTGTATGTGGTGGCAACGCCAATTGGCAACCTGGAGGATATGGTACCGCGAGCGGTGCGAATCCTCCAATCGGTGGACGTCATCGCTGCCGAGGACACTCGCCACAGCCGCCCGCTACTCGAGCACTTTGGCATTCGCACGCCCTGTATTCCCTACCACGATCACAGTGGCCCCGAGGTCGTTGCCCAGTTGCTGGGACGTTTGCGCGCCGGCGATAACGTAGCCCTGATCAGCGATGCCGGTACCCCGCTGGTGTCCGATCCCGGATATCGCCTGGTACTGGCGGCTCACGAGGCTGGCGTGCCAGTGGTGCCTGTGCCGGGGGCTTCGGCACTGGTGGCGGCGCTCTCCGTGGCTGGATTGCCTTCGGACCGCATTGCCTTTGAAGGGTTCCTGCCTGCACGCAGCGGGTCGCGACGACAACGTTTGCAGGAACTCCGCGGCGAGACCCGTACCCTGGTGTTCTACGAGGCGCCACACCGGGTGGCGGAGGCCCTGGTGGATCTCGCCGAGGTGCTTGGCGCGGAGCGTCCGGCGGCACTGGCGCGGGAGCTGACCAAACGTTTCGAAACAGTGCGTCGCGACACCCTGGGTGTCCTGCGTGACTGGGTTGAGGCCGACAGTAATCAGCAGCGGGGCGAGTGCGTTCTGCTGGTTGCCGGCTGTGGTGAGGCCGAGGCCGAGGCCCAGGAGCAGGAGCGGGTGCTGCGCCTGTTGCTGGATGCCTTGCCGCTGAAGCGCGCCGTTGCCCTTGCCGCAGAGATCACCGGTGCGCGTCGCAATGCGCTTTATGAGCTGGCGCTGAGCTGGCGGGAGTGATCCGGCCGCCAGCTTGTGTCTGTTCATGGGCTGGTATAGTCTTGCCGCGCGAGTCGGCCGGACAGTCGCCGCCTTTCACAAGGGGGAGGAAAGTCCGGGCTCCGCAGGGCAGGGTGCCAGGTAATGCCTGGGGGGCGCGAGCCTACGGAAAGTGCAACAGAAAGCATACCGCCTAAGCGACGCCGAGGTGTCGCCGGTAAGGGTGAAATGGTGCGGTAAGAGCGCACCGCACGGCTGGCAACAGTTCGTGGCGATGGCAAACCCCACCCGGAGCAAGGCCAAATAGGGATCCGTTGCCGTGGCCCGCGGTGGATCCGGGTAGGCCGCTTGAGGCCTGTGGTGACGCAGGCCCTAGATGAATGACTGTCCTCGACAGAACCCGGCTTACAGGCCGGCTCGCACCGATTTAGCCGGCCATTGGCCATTGGCCGGCACATCCCTGTGCCGACGATTAACCCGGCAACACAGCGTGCAGGGTTAACAGTATTCCTGTACCTCGCCTGCGTTGGCAGGTGGAAAGAAGCCCCTGAGAGGCGGCTTCCAGCAGCTCAATCTTGATACTGCACTTTAAGTTCTCCTTCCATCCCCATGTAAATCTTCGCCAAACGAGCGGAAGGGCTCTCCATGCTGGAGAGATCCCTGCAACTTGTCGACCTGTTTCCGCCATTTCCCCTCCATTTCCCCCTTTGCATTGCCTTGACAAGCCAGATCGCCCGTCCCTATAGTGTGCGAAAGTGGTAAAAAGTGGTGGGCTGTGGTTTTTTGTGGTCCATAGTGTGGGTTCAGGCCCCCAGGGTGGGATGCGGTGTTTCTCGGCAGTTACGCCATCAATATGGACGCGAAGGGTCGGATCGCGATCCCCTCGAGGGTGCGCGATACCGTGGCCCAGTCCTGTGGTGGGCGCCTGGTTCTGACCGCTCACCCGGAGGAGCGCTGCCTGCTGGTCTACCCGGAGCCACAGTGGCTCGAACTCCTGCCCAAAGTTGAGGCCCTGCCGAATATCAAGCGCAAGGCGCGCCTGATGCAGCGCCTGCTGCTGGGTTATGCGACCTCAATGGAGGTCGATGCCAACGGGCGCATTCTTCTGTCGCCGACGCTGCGCGACTACGCGGGCCTGGACAAGAAGCTCATGCTGGTCGGCCAGGGTCGCAAGCTGGAGCTGTGGAGCGAGGAGCGCTGGTTCGCCTGGCTGGATGATGCCGGGGAGGACAACGACGTTCCCGACGAAGTGTTGTCCCTCTCCTTCTGAGGTCTGGCATGACAACACATCGCCATGAAACGGTGTTGCGGGACCAGGCGATCGCAACGCTGGTGACCCGCAGTGACGGTTGCTATGTGGACGCCACTTTTGGCCGTGGTGGTCACACGCGGGCGCTGCTGGCCCGGCTTGATGCCGATGCCCGAGTGCTGGTGGTGGACAAGGATCCGGAGGCGATCGCGGTGGCAAGAGAGCTGGCAG
>JBJHBY010000148.1:0-9071 GCA_050485745.1 Gammaproteobacteria bacterium
GCTGTGGCTGATGCCGGGGCTGCTCGACATCCACACCCACCTCGACCTCGAAGTGGAAGTGAATCCGGGCCTGCCGGAGGCGGTACGTCATGGCAGTACCACGGTGATCGTCGGCAACTGCAGCCTGGGCACGGCCTTCGGCGCGCAGCTGCGCAATGGCGACAACCCCATCCTTGATTGCTTCACGCGTGTCGAGAACATGCCCAAGCGGGTGCTGCAGAAGTGCATCGATCGCATCCACTGGAACAACACCGCCGACTATCTTGCGCACTTCGCCGACATTCCCCTGGGCCCGAACATCGCGCCGCTGCTGCCGCACTCGATGCTGCGTACCGAGGTCATGGGGGTGGAGGCCAGTATCAGTCGCGAACCCACGGCCGACGAGATGGCGCGCATGCACGCGCTGCTGGAAGCGGCGATGGAGCAGGGCTATATCGGCTTTTCCACCGACGGTATCGTGTTCCACTATCTCGCCAATGACCCGCACAAGGAAAAGCGCATTCCCACCCAGTTCGCCAGCAACCGCGAGCTGAAGTCCCTGCTCGACGTGGTGCGCCGCCACGACCGGGTGTGGCAGGTGACGCCGGATTCCCAGAGCCGTGGCACCACCCTGCGCCGCTTTCTCTGGACCAGTGGTCGCCTCTACGGCAAGCCGCTCAAGGTCTCGGCACTGACGGCGATCGACTTCAAGCCGACCCCGAAGATCTGGAAGTCCCTGCTCGGCCTGGCGCGTTTTCTCAACTCCCCGCTGATCCAGGGGCGCTTTCACTTCCAGACCCTGGCGACCAATTTCCGTATGTGGTCCGACGGCGCGGTGGCGCCATTCTTCGAGGAGTTCGAATCGACCCGCGCCTGGATTGCCTGCGAGATCGAGGACGTCGAGGGGCGCATGCGCCTGGTCAACGACCCCGCCTGGATCGCGCAATTTCACCGCGACTGGAAGCAGGCGGAGCCGCAGCCGAAAACACTGCTCAATCGCCTCGGCATCGGCCTGCCCACCACCACCTTCGTGCTCGACCCGGATGAGATGTTCTTCGACGGCTGCCCGGTGGCGGCCTGGCAGGGCGAGAGTTTCCGCCAGGTGTTCGAGCGTCTGCAGCGCTACCGGTCGGGTGACCAGGCGATGCGCGAGAACGCGGTGCGGGATGACGACGAGCGCCACTTCTTCGAGCACTGCGGCCCGGTCGAGACGATGGCGGATTTCTTCCTCGCCGGCCTGCGCGCCTTCGATCGTCGCTTTCGCTGGTGGATGGATACCGCCAACTGCCGGCCGGATGTGCTGCGGGAAATGCTGTTCAATCCCCACACCCTGCCGGGTTTCAACGACAGCGGTGCCCATATCACCAATCTGGCATTTTACGACGGCAACCTGCTGACCCTGAAGATCGCTGCAGAAGAATCGCTGGAGCGTGTGGCCGAAGCGGTGCATCGGCTGACCCGGGCACCCGCCGACTTTTTCGGCCTCGATGTCGGCCGCCTGGAGCCGGGCGCCCAGGCCGACCTGGTGCTGATCGACCCGGCGGCGCTGTCGACCTACGACAGCGATGCCAACCGCCAGCTGGTCTACCACGAGCTGTTTGAGAACGACTGCCTGGTGAACCGTTCCGACGGGGTGGTGCGCGAGGTCTATATCGCCGGGACGCGGGTCTGGGAGGAGGGCGAGCGCTTCACGCCCGCGCTGGGTCGCGAGACCCTGGGGCGGGCCCTGAGGGCGGTCTGATCAGAGCAGCACTGCATGGTGGGCGCCGTCCACCGGCAGAACCACGCCGTTGATGTAGCTGCCGGCGTCGGAGGCCAGCAGCAGGGCCGGCCCGACGAGTTCCTCCAGTTGGCCAGTGCGACGCGCGGGAATGCGTTCGCGGATGTAGGTCTGGCCGTGTGCGCTGTCGAGCCAGAAGTCGTTGATCTCGGTGCGGAACCAGCCCGGCGCGATAGCGTTCACGCGAATCCCGTGGCGCATCAGGTCCAGGGCCATGGCGCGGGTCAGCTGGGCCAGCGCCCCCTTGGACGCGCAATAGGCGGACTGGCCGGCGTGCACGCCGAAGCTGAGAATCGATGCGACGTGAATCATGCAGCCGGGCTGGCCCGCGGCGATCAGGCGCTGGGCCGCCTCCCGCGATACCCGCCAGACACCCTTCAGATTGATGTCCAGCGTGCGTTCGAGGTCCGCCTCGCTGGCCTCGGGAAAGGTTTTCGGCTCGGCAATACCGGCGCTGTTGACGATGATGCCGGGGAGCCCCTGGCTGGCGCAGGCCCGGTCGAAGGCGGCGCTGATGCTGTCGGGTTCGCGCACATCGAGCTGCACGGCCGTGGCCTCGCCCCCGCCGGCGCGGATGTCGTCGACCAGTGATTCCAGTTGCGGCAGGCGGCGCGCACAGGCGACGACGCGTGCACCGGCCTCGGCGAAGCCCAGCGCCAGGGCGTGGCCAATACCGCTGGAAGCCCCGGTGATCAGGGCCACCCGCCCCTGCAGTGAAAAGCGTTGCAACGCCGCCATCGCCGTAATCACTCCTGCAGCCGGTTCAGGCCGTTCAGTGCTGCAATGCGGTAGGCCTCGGCCATCGTTGGATAGTTGAAGGTGGTATCGACGAAGTAGCGAATGCTGTTGCCCTCGCCCTTCTGCTCCATGATGGCCTGGCCGATATGAATGATCTCGGTCGCTTCCGCGCCGAAGCAGTGCACGCCGAGGATCTGCAGGGTGTCGGGATGGAACAGGATCTTCAGCATGCCCACATCCTCGCCGCTGATCTGGCCGCGGGCGGTGTCCTTGAAGAAGGCGCGGCCCACTTCGTAGGGAATGCGCTGCTGCGTCAGCTCGCGCTCGCTTTTGCCCACGGAGCTGATTTCCGGCAGCGTGTAAATGCCGGTGGCGACGTCCTTGACCTGGTGAATCTGCGGCTTGCCCCGGGCCGAGGCCGAGGCTGCCCGGCCCTGGTTGTAGGCGGCGCTGGCCAGACTGGGCCAGCCCACCACATCGCCTGCGGCATAGATGTAGTCCACCGATGTGCGGTAATGCCCGTCCACCGCCAGCCGGCCGCGCTCATCCGGCTCCAGGCCCAGCCGCTCGAGGCCCAGCCCCTGGGTGTTGCCGGTGCGCCCCTGGCACCAGAGAACGGCATCGCCGTGCAGGCGCTTGCCGGATTCCAGGTGCAGGGTGACGCCGCGCTCACTGGCCTCGACACGCTGGTAGGTTTCCCGGTGGCGCACCATCACGCCGCGGTCGCGCAGGTGGTAGGCGAGGGCATCGGAGATTTCGTCGTCGAGAAACTCCAGCAGGCGTTCACGGTCGTTGATCAGCTCGATCTTGATGCCGATGCCGGA
Organism: Gammaproteobacteria bacterium; assembly: GCA_050485745.1. GTDB lineage: Bacteria > Pseudomonadota > Gammaproteobacteria > Pseudomonadales > CAMLJR01 > JBJHBY01. The sequence continues at coordinate 3,322 of JBJHBY010000148.1, forward strand.
AAAGATCGAGGCGTATTCACAGCCGATCACTCCGGCGCCGTAGATCAGCAGCTTGTCCGGGGTGTGTTGCATCGACAGGATGCTGTCGCTGTCGTAGACGCGGGGGTGGTCGAAGTTCACATCCGCCGGGCGATAGGGGCGGGAACCGGTGGCGATGACGAAACGTGCCGCGCTGACCGATGCGGTACTGCCGTCGGGGTGGTGGATGGTGACGTGGTGCGGGCCGCTGAACTCGGCGCGGCCCCGCAGCACCGGTACGTGGTTGCGCAGGTAGAACTTGTTGCGCATGCGCACCTGCTTGTCGACCACCTGACGGGACCAGCGCAGTAACTCGGGAAAACCGACACCCTGGTCGCGGCTGAGGTCGCGCAACAGGGGGTTGGCATTGAATCGGGTCAGGTCGCGAACCGCGGCGCGCAGGGCCTTCGAGGGAATCGTTCCCAGGTGCGTGCAGGCGCCACCCACCTGGGGGCGGTCGTCGATGACGGCGGTGCGCAGGTCGTGCTTGGCGGCGTTCATCGCCGCGCTCTCGCCGGCGGCGCCGGCGCCGATGACGATGACATCGTAGTCGTGTTCGGGGGGCATGGTCTCAGCCTGGCTGCTTGCGGGTGGCGGCCCGCAGCAACGCGCGGGCCTTAAGGCACCTCTGATCAAATCGGCGCTGAGCCATGGCCGAATTGATCAGAGGTGCCTTAAGCAAGGTTAGCAACTGGCCAGCGCCAGACAAGTTTTGGTGAAGCCCGTGATTGCGTTGCTCAGGATTCCCGCCGAGGCTTTCCGGCCAGGGCCCAGTCCACCAGGGGCAGGCGATCGTTGCCGAAGTACATGTCGTCGCGGTCGATGAACATCGTCGGTGAGCCATAACCACCGCGGGCAATCAGTTCATCGGTGTTGGCCCGCAGCCGGTCCTTGTATTCCTGCTGGTTGATGCGTTCGAAGAAGCTGCTGACATCCATGCCCAGGCGTTCGACGATGGCGGCGAGCACGTCGTCCTGGGAGATATCCTGCAGATCGCCCCAATAGGTTTCGAACACAGCCTGCACGAAATCCTCCAGGCGGTTCGACTCGCGGGCCACCAGGCAGCCACGCATCGCCTTGACGCTGTTGACCGGGAACACCGGCGGCTGGCCGATGCGCAGGCCGTAGTAGTCGGCCCAGTCGGCGAGGTCTTTCTGGTAGTGGCGCATGCGCTGCGGGTTGTTGAACATCGACTCCCGGGCCTTGTAGAGGTCGGGGTTGACCTGGTTGAACACGCCACCGACCAGGATCGGTCGCCACTGGATGTCGACGCCATGGCGCTGCGCGATGGGGCGAATACCGGTAAACCCCAGGTAGGTCCACGGGGAAGAGCAGTCGAAGAAGAATTCCAGGGTGGTCATGGTCTCGCCTCGTGTCGCCGTCCGTGCCGGGCGCAGCCGCGCAGGGCCCGCCGTCAATCCAGGGTCGGGTTGGGGTATAATCCCGGTGTTGGGCAATGGTAGCAAGAGATCGCGGTTCGATGGATATTCAGGTGTACATGCAGAGTGTCGGCCAGGCGGCCCGGGCGGCGTCGCGGCAGATGGCAGCGGCCGAGACCGAGGCCAGAAACCGGGCCCTGCTGGCCATGGCCCGCGCCATCGACGCTGCCCGCGAGGCGCTTGCCGCGGCCAATGCCGAGGACCTCGCGCGCGGCCGCGATCACGGCCTCGATGCGGCCCTGCTGGATCGGCTGGAATTGACCCCGGCACGGATCGACACCATGATCGAGGGCCTGCGCCAGGTGGCAGCCCTGCCGGACCCGGTCGGTGCCATCACGGACATGAGTTATCGCCCCAGTGGTATCCAGGTGGGGCGCATGCGCGTGCCGCTGGGGGTGATCGGGATCATCTACGAATCCCGTCCCAACGTCACCGTGGAAGCGGCGAGCCTGTGCATCAAGTCGGGCAACGCGGCCATCCTGCGCGGCGGTTCCGAGTCCATCGCCTCCAATCAGGCCATCGCGGCCTGCATTCGCGCGGGTCTCGCCGAGGCCGGCCTGCCGGGGTCGGCGGTGCAGGTGATCGAGACCGCGGATCGGGCCGCAGTCGGTGAATTGATCACCATGCCGGCCTACGTCGATGTGATCGTACCGCGCGGTGGCAAGGGGCTGATCGAGCGTATCGCCCGGGATGCACGGGTGCCGGTGATCAAGCATCTCGACGGCATCTGCCATGTCTACATCGACGATGCCGCGGACCTCGATCGCGCCTTCGATATCGCCATGAATGCCAAGACCCAGCGCTACGGCACCTGCAATACCATGGAAACCCTGCTGGTGGCGCGGTCCGTGGCGGCGGACATTCTGCCGCGACTGGCCGCCGCCTACGGGGAGAAGGGCGTGGAGTTGCGTGGTTGTGACCGGACCCGGGAGGTTCTGCCGGATATCGTGGCCGCCACCGATGAAGACTGGCGCACCGAGTACCTGGCGCCGATTCTCTCAATCCGCGTGGTCGACGGCCTCGACCAGGCCATCGAGCATATCGATGCCTATTCCTCCCGGCACACCGACAGCATCGTCACCGAAGACTACAGCCGTGCGCGCCGCTTCCTGCGCGAGGTGGATTCCAGCTCGGTCATGGTCAACGCCTCGACCCGCTTCGCCGATGGCTTTGAGTACGGGCTGGGTGCCGAAATCGGTATCTCCACCGACAAGCTGCATGCCCGCGGCCCGGTGGGCCTGGAAGGGCTGACCTCGCAGAAGTTCGTGGTCCTCGGCAGCGGCCAGGTGCGCGGGTGACGGTCGCTTGCTGATGCGCCGACGCGTCGCCCTGTTCGGGGGCACTTTCGATCCGGTGCACCATGGCCATCTGCGCTCCGCACTGGAGCTGCGCGAAACCCTGGCACTGGACACCCTGCATCTGTTGCCAGCGCGGCAGCCGGCCTTGCGGGAGCAACCCGGGGCCAGCGCCGTGCAGCGGTTGCACATGCTGCAGCTTGCCCTGCAGGGCGAGCCCGGCCTGCGGGCCAATGATTGCGAGCTCGGTCGCGATGGTGCCAGCTACACCGTCGACACCCTGCGCCGCTTTCGCGACGAGCTGGGAGCCGAAGCCTCGCTGATATTTGTCCTGGGCAGCGATGCCTTTGCCGCACTCGACCACTGGAAGGACTGGCGCGAGCTGCTGCACCTGGCGCATCTGCTGGTGCTGCAGCGCCCGGGCGCCGCACTCCCGGAAACGGGGGCGGTCGCCGACCTCCTGGCGACGCATCGCGCAGCGCCGGCGCAATTGTCCGAGGCCCCCGCCGGGGCGATCGTGCCGATGCAGTTCACCCCCCTGGCGATTGCCGCCAGTGATATCCGTACCCTCGTCGCCACGGGCCGGTCACCGCGCTTTTTGCTGCCGGACCCGGTGTGGGACTATATTCGCCAACAGGGCCTGTACGGCTATGACGCCGGACGGTCTGCTGCCACTGAAGAGATGCGATGACGAACGAAGAGATCAAGGCCTCGGTGATCGAGGTCCTCGAGGACCTCAAGGCCAGGGATGTGGTTACCCTGGATGTGCGCGGCCTGACCAGCATGACCGACTTCATGGTCATTGCCACTGGCACCTCGAGCCGCCATGTAAAATCCATGGCGAGCGAGCTGGAGGTCGCCCTCAAGGCCCGGGGCGAGCCGCCCATCGGGGTCGAGGGGCAGGATGAGGCCGAGTGGGTGCTGGTCGATTTCGGCGATGTGCTGGTGCATGTGATGCAGGCCGGGACGCGGGCGTTCTACGAGCTGGAAAAGCTCTGGTCGGCACCCGCGGCGGAATCTGGTGCGGATTAGCATCATCGCGGTGGGTACGCGCATGCCGGCGTGGGTGCAGCAGGGGGTGGCGGAGTACCAGCGGCGCATGCCGCCGGAGCTGGCCGTCGCCTGGCGTGAGATCCCGCTGGCGCAGCGCGGGCGCAACCCCGATCTGCGCCGCGCCGTCGCCCGCGAGGGCGAACAGATGCGCGCGGCGATTCCGCGGGGCGACCGGGTCATCGCCCTGGAAGTCGGGGGCCACTCCTGGAGCACCGAGGAGCTCGCCGGGCAGATGGCCGCCTGGCTGCAGGACGGATGCGGCCTCAGTCTGCTGGTGGGTGGGCCGGATGGCCTGGAGCCCGGACTCAGTCGCAGCGCCGCGCAGCGCTGGTCCCTGTCGCCATTGACCCTGCCTCATCCCCTGGTGCGAATTCTGCTGATGGAGCAACTTTATCGCGCCTGGACGATCCATAGTCATCATCCCTATCATCGCTGAGGTTGAACCGGCGCCATGGCCGATCGGCTCACGCTCAAGGATCCCTACACCGAACTGAGAGTGTTCTCGGGGCGCCTGTTGCTGGCTGGCATTCTGATGGTGCTGATGTTCGCCGGCCTGGCGTGGCGCTACTACGATCTTCAGGTCCGCCAGCATGAACAGTACCGCACGGCCTCGGAGCGCAACCGCGTACAGCTGTTGCCGGTGCCGCCGAAGCGCGGGTTGATCTTCGATCGCAACGGTATCCTGCTGGCGGAGAATATCCCCAGCTACCGTCTGACGCTGGTGGTGGAGGAGGTCGCCAATCTCGACGCGACCTTTGCCGTGCTGCGCGAGCTGGTGGGCCTCGAGGAAGACGACGAGCGGCGTTTTCGCCTGCGCATGCATCGCCGCCGTCCGTTCGAGCCGGTGCCCCTGCGCTTTCGTCTCAGCGAAGAGGACATCGCCATCCTGGCGGTGAACCGGCACCGGCTTCCCGGGGTCGATGTCGATGCCCAACTGGTGCGTCACTACCCGCAGGGCCAGCTGTTTGCCCATGTCCTCGGTTATGTGGGCCGCATTACCGAGGACGACCAGCGCCGCATTGATACAGTGAATTACAGCGGTACCGACCACATCGGCCGTATCGGTATCGAGCGTTTCTACGAGCATGTCCTGCACGGCAGCGTCGGCCACGAGAATGTGGAGGCCAACGCAAGGGGCAGGGTCCTGCGTGTTCTGGAGCGCAGTGACCCCGTGCCCGGGCAGGATATCGTGCTGCACCTGGATGCCGGGCTGCAGCGCGTGGCGGCCGAGGTGCTGGCCGGCCAGCGCGGCGCCATTGTTGCCATCGATCCCGCCAATGGTGGCGTGCTTGCTCTGGTCAGCACCCCGTCCTTTGATCCGAACCTGTTCGTCAATGGCATCAGTCGTGGTGACTATCACCAGCTGCGCTCGGATATCGATCTGCCGCTGTTCAACCGCGCCCTGCAGGGGCAGTATCCGCCGGGCTCCACGGTCAAGCCCATGTTCGCCCTGGCGGGACTGCAGCATGGCGTGATTACGCCCCAGACCCGGGTGCGTGACCCCGGCTGGTTCCAGCTGCCCGGGGATGATCGCTTCTACCGCGACTGGCGCCGCCAGGGCCATGCCCCCTGGGTGGATCTGAACATGGCCATCGCCGAGTCCTGTGACGTGTATTTCTATGATATGGCGCACCGTCTCGGCATCGATCGCCTGCACGATTTCAGCGTGCAGTTCGGCTTTGGCCAGATGACGGGCATCGATACCACCAGCGAGCGCCCCGGGCTGATGCCTTCGCGGGACTGGAAGCGCCGTGCTCGCGGCCAGGCCTGGTTCCCCGGCGAAACCCTGGTGGTGGGCATCGGTCAGGGCTACATGCTGAGTACGCCGCTGCAGCTGGCGGTGGCGACTGCAGCGGTGGCCAACCGTGGCGATGTCTACACGCCACGGCTGCTGCGCTGCCTGGGGGATGACGACATGCCGGCGGAGCTGTGGGGGCGCGTGGAC
>JBJHBY010000149.1:0-9066 GCA_050485745.1 Gammaproteobacteria bacterium
GGGCGTCGATAAAGCGCTGCACCACACGGCGATGCAGGGCTTCACTGACCACGAAGCGCGGGCGCTCATCGCGGATGCGACGGCGCGCCCGGCTGACCACCTGCCGCACCGCGGGGGTGGTGCGGCCAAACATCGTGGCAATCTCGCCATGGGCGTAGCCAAAGACCTCGTGCAACAGAAAGGCGGCCCGCTCTTCCGCGCCCAGCCGCTCCAGCGCCAGCAGGAACGCCAGGGACAGGTCCGAGGCCTGCTCCGCCAGTGCGTCCGCGCCCGGAGCCAGGCCCAGCAGCGGCTCCGGCAACCAGGGGCCGATGTAGTCCTCGCGCCGTGCCCGCAGCTGGCGCTGGCGGTCGATGCCAAGGCGCGTGACCACCGTCACCAGCCAGGCCTCCGGGTCGCGAATGGCATCGCCCTGCGCTTCGCGCCAGCGAATCCAGGCCTCCTGCAGTACATCCTCGGCATCCATGCGGCTGCCCAGCAGGCGGTAGGCCAGTCCGAACAGGCGTGGACGCGCCTGTTCGAACGAATCAATGGCTGGCTCCATGGCAGTTTCCGTCAACCTGTTCAGTCAACCCATGTCATCTGAAAGTGTCATCTGAAAGACGCTGCGGCCACGCCAGGTGTGACAAGCACACGCCGCGCGTCACGAAAACCCGGCGCACAACGTCCTTGTATCGACATCGCGGTCATCAAACGAGGAGCCTTGATCATGACCCAACGCCTGGACTACGTGCGCCACGCCGACCCGGAGCCCCTGCAGGCCCTGTCCGCCCTCAGCGGCTACCTGCATCACTCGGATCTGGATCCGGTTTTGCTGCAGCTGCTGCAGCTGCGGGCCTCGCAACTCAATGGCTGCGCCTACTGCGTCGACATGCACAGCCTGGACCTGAAGGCTTTGGGTGAGGACGGTGCCCGCCTGCACCTGGTTGCCGCGTGGCACGAGTCGGACGTGTTCACCCCCGCGGAGCGCGCCGCCCTGGCCTGGACCGAGGCCCTGACGCGACTGCAACCGGGGCAGGATCTCGGCCCGCTCTACCAGACCATGGAGGCGCATTTCGACAACGCCGCCATCCTGCGCCTGACCTTCGCCATCGTCGCTATCAATGGCTGGAACCGCCTGAGCGTGGCCTTTGGCAAGCGCACCGGCCAGTACCGGCCCGGCGACCTCGACGCCACGCTCACCCGCGCCCTGAACACACTGCGCCGCCAGGGACGTTAGGCAAGACGTCAGGCGCTGGCCACGCTGGCGATGCGGTTGCGGCCCTGCTGCTTGGCCTGGTAGAGCTGCTGGTCGACGCTCTCGACGAAGGCCAGTGGCTGATCCTGGTGGCCGGGGATAATGGTGCCGACCCCCATGCTCACCGTCAGCACGGCGCCGATATCGGATTGCGCGTGGGGGATCTGCTCGCGAAACACGCGGCTGCGGCAGCGCTCGGCCACCTTGAGCGCGGCGGCGCTGTCGGTTTCCGGCAACACCAGAACGAACTCCTCGCCGCCGAAGCGGGCGACGAAATCCCGCGGGCGCGTGGCGGTGGCCTTCAGGGCCTGGCCGACCTGGCGCAGGCAGGTGTCGCCCTGCAGGTGACCATAGTGGTCGTTGTACTGCTTGAAGTAGTCGATATCCAGCAGGATCAGGGACAGGGGCTGGCAGTTGCGCCGGGCGTTGTCCCACTCGCGCTCCAGCACGCTGTCGAACATGCGCCGGTTGGCAACACCGGTGAGGCCGTCCTTGAACGACAGCTCTTCCAGCTCCTTCTGCAGCTCCACCAGCTTCTGTTCAGTGCGCTTGCGCTCACTGATATCGAACATGAAACCGATCAGGGCCTCGACTTCGCCATCCGGCTTGCGCATGACATGCACCACGTCGCGAATCCAGACGTAGTCGCCATCCCGGGTCAGGGCGCGGTAGTCCGCCTCGTGATCGGTTCCCGCCTTCGATTGGGACACGCAGTAATTCACCACCCAGTCGCGATCCTCAGGGTGCATGCGCTCGGCCCAGTCGTTGACGCTGAGCCAGCTGTCCCGGGGCCAGCCCAGCACCTGTTCGATCTGCGGCCCGATGTAGCTGAAAGTCAGGGTCGGCCAGTCGATTTTCCAGGGAATGGCGCGAGTGGATTCCAGCAGGGTTTTGTAGACCTCACTGTCGGAGTCCATCTCAGTGCGGGGGTTACTCATCACAGGAGTCCAGTGTGGCGCCCATGGCGCCGGATGCGCCATTCTGCCATGATCGGGGCATGATGGGCGAAGATTCGGGGAGAAGACCGATGCATGGAAGATATGGAGCACGCGCGGCGGCATGGCGCCTCGCCCTGGGCGGGCTGGCACTGGCGCTGGTGACGGGCTGCACGGTGGGGCAACCGGGGGAGGCGGATGCACCACAGCAGGCGGAGCGCAAGCGGGTTCTGGCCCCGGTTGACGATGCCCGCATCGAGCGTCTGGACACAGAGCCCGGTGCTTACGTGCTGCACCTGCAGACCGGCCTGCCCAGCGGCTGCGCCAGCTTCGACGGGCTGGAGATGGCCCGCGACGAGCGGCACATCAAGGTCACCGTGTGGAACAGCATGCCAAAGGCGGACAACATCGCCTGCACCATGATTTACGGCACCGCGCGCAACCGCCTGGAGCTGGGCAGCGATTTCAAGCCCGGCGAGCGCTACGAGGTCGAGATCAACGAGGACACGACCCTGGAGCTTATCGCGCGGTAGGCGCTCGCTTCCGGGTTTACCAGATCCAGTTGCGCAGGCGCAGCAGCAGGCGCTCCAGGTCGGTCAGGGCATCCCGTTGCGCCAGCAGATCAGCCAGCACGTCGGGGCGATCGGTGATGATGTGGTCGACTCCCATGTCGATGAAGCGCGACATTGCCCGCGGGTCGTTGACCGTCCAGACGTGGACCTCCAGGCCATGGCGACGGGCGCGCTGGATCATCGCCGGCGTCACCAGGGCGTCGCGCAGGGCCAGGGCATCGACATCCTCGCGCTCGGGACGACCAATGGCGGTGTGCAACAGCAGGCTGGTGCGCAGCCCGGGGGCCAGCCTGCGCGCCTCGCGCAGGATGCCGGGGTCCAGCGCCGCCAGCACCGTATCCGCCACGAAGTCCTCCCGCTGCAGGGCCCGGATCACCTCCCGGGTGAGGTCGGGCGAGTGGGGGCTGGGCTTGATCTCCAGGTACAGGCCGGCGCGACCGCGCAGTGCGGCGATGGCCTCGCCTAGGGTGGGTACGCGCTCTCCGGTAAACGCGGGGTCGAACCAGCGGCCCGCGTCCAGCTCGCGCAGCTCATCAAAGGTCATCTCCCAGACATTCCGCGCCACCCCGGCGATGCGCAACAGGTCACGGTCATGCAGCAATACCAGCTCGCCATCGGCGGTCTGGCGCACGTCCAGCTCCACGTAGTCGGCACCATCGGCAATGGCCCGGTGGATGGCGGCCAGGGTGTTTTCCGGCGCCAGCATGGAGCTGCCCCGGTGGGCGCTGATGGCGACCGCATCGCGCCGCTCGAAGGCGTTCACGGCCCAGGCCACCTGGCCCAGCGCCAGCAGCAGGACCAGCGCCTCCAGGCTCCAGGCCTTGAGTCCGGTGCCACGACCCTCACGCTCCTCCGGCAGGGGCGGCACAGCACCCGCGCGCCGGCGATGGTACAGGGTGAGAATCAGCAGGCTGTTGGACGCCATCGCAACAAAGGCGGCCAGTACCCCGAGCACCGCGTAGAACCCGATCAGCAACAGCAATGCCGGCACCAGCACGGCATAGCGCTCAGGCAGCAGGGACAGCAACAGCGCGCCGCCGGTATCGAACAGCAGCGACAGCATCAGGGGCAGGGCCGCCACGCAAGCCGCCACCGTCAGCGCCTTGGCGGCAATGCGCAGGCGCGAGCCCCGGGTCAGTGCAGCGCTGCGTGCCAGCGCCACCCGGGGCCGCCGCCGCTCCAGCAACAGCACCGGCAGCGCCAGCAGCCAGCGCAGGTAAAGCCCGCCATTGAGCACCAGCACCACCAGGCCCAGAACACTGGCGATACCCAGGAACCACCAAAGCTCCGGCGGTCGTACATTGATGACGTAATAGATGTCATAGCCACCCAGCAGCCAGGCAAAGGCCAGACCCAGCAGGGCGAGGGGCAGCGCGGCCAGCAGCAGGTGTGCCACAACCTGCAGGCCGGCGAGCTTGAGCAACGCGGGCAGGCGCCGGCCCACCCGGGCCAGGGCGGCCACCGCACCGGGATAGTGCCCCGCGCAGTCCCGGGAGCAGATCAGCAGCATCCCCGCATGCTGCACAAACACCAGCACCGCACCCAGCGTGGTGGCCACCAGCAGCCAGAGCAGCCCGGCCGGCGTGAGCAGGAAGCGCACCAGGTCTTCATTGCCGAACATCGGTTCGCCGGCCAGGCGCAACAGGCCACCCAGCAACCAGGCCATCGCCGGTGCCAGGGTGCACAGGGCCAGCACCGCGAAGTAGACGTGGAAGGTCAGCAGCGGCCGCCGGTGGTGGCGCAGGGTGGCGGCGACCTCACGGCCCACGTGGTAGACCTCGATCACGCCACCTCCAGGACGGCCCAGAGGTACCAGGTGGCGACGCTACGCCAGGGGCGCCAGCGTTCGGCCCGCGCCGCCAGGGTTTCACGCTCGGGCAGGGCCTCCAGCCGGAACAGGCGCTGGAAGCCCTTGCGTACACCCAGGTCGTCCAGCGGCAACACGTCAGGTCGCCCGAGGCGAAACAACAAAAACATCTCCGCAGTCCAGCGGCCGATACCTCGGACCCGGGTCAGGTGTTCGATCACCGCTTCGTCCGGCAGCGCCTGCAGGTCCGATAGCGGGGGCAGCTCACCCTGCTCGACCTTCACCGCCAGGTCCAGCACTGCCAGCGCCTTGGCCCGGGACAGGCCCGCACCGCGCAGCCGGTGCTCATCGAGCGCCAGTACCTGTCGCGCCGTGGGCCAGCGCACATCCGGCCCGAGCAGGGCGCAGAAGCGGCCGAAGATGGTGCCCGCGGCCTTGCCGGAGAGTTGCTGGTAGATGATCGACTGCGCCAGCATGGCGAACACATCCGGTGCCGCGCTGACGCGCAGGCCACAGGGGCCGACCGCGCGCATGCCCCGGGCCAGGGTGCGATCGGCCCGCTGCAGGTGGCGCTCCGCCAGCGCCAGGTCGAAGGGGGGCGGCGACGCCTCCTCACGCGGTTCCCGGGCGGCCCTCTCGATGGCGAGCATGCGCAGCTTGGTGCCCACCCCGCCACTGGCGCTGAAGCCGCCGCTGCGCCCCCCGGCCGCCACCACCCGATGGCAGGGCACCACGATGCCGAAGGGGTTGCGCGCCATCGCCTGGCCCACCGCCCGGGCCGCCCCCGGCGACCCGGCACGTGCGGCGAGCTCGCCATAGGTGACGGTGTCCCCGGGCGCCAGCGCCCGCGCCAGCTCGTAGATGCGGCGCTGGAACGGCGCCAGGTCATCGAGTGCCAGCGGCAGGTCAGCGAGGTTGTCATCGGCCCCGGTACCGGCCAGCAGGGCGCGGATGCGCGCCATGGCGGACTCAACGAACGCGGGGGGAGTGGCTTCCTCCAGCTCCGGCAGCCGCTCGCGCAGGCGCTGGCGCAAGGCCTTCTCACTGACCTCGGGCAGCATCGTCGCCAGCAGCCGCCCATCGCGCCAGGCAATGCCGCAGGGGCCGATCGCCGTCTCGAACACTGCATATCCCGCCATACGACCTCCTGGCTGTATCACTCCGCCGTCATCATCTGCAGCAGCGGTGTCCAGGCGGTCACCGAGCGCGCACCGTGGCGGCTGGCGCCACCGGCGATCACCAGCCGACCCTGGAACACCGCGCCATCGGCGCCGTGCACGGTCAGGGGCGGCGATTCGGCCAGCTGCCAGCTCAACGGCGTCTCCCGGGTGTCCAGCACCCAGTGCCGATCGATGATGCCACCTCCGCGGAACGCCGGCTCCTCGCCACCCAGTACATGGATGCGGCCATCGACAACACCCTCGGCGGCACCGCTGGTGGGCTGGGGCAGCGACGGCCCGGGTTGCCAGGTTTCCATGCCCGGGTCGAAGATATCCACCCGCGCCACGCTGTCCGGGCTGCGCCCGCCAATCGCCCAGATCCGCCCCTCCACCACCACCACGGACAGATGATCCCGCGGCTCCGGCAGGGGCGCGGCCACCGCCCAGCCCTCGTGGTCGGGCCGATAGATAAAGGTACTGCCGCTCTCGCCGTGGCCACCGATCACATACAGCCGGCCACCATGCTCCACCATCCGGTGCCCCCAGCGCGCTTCCGGCAGTGACGGCAGGGCCTGCCATTCACCACCCGGGCGCCAGCGCCACACATCCCGCGTGCCCGTCCAGGGATGTTCACCCAGGGTCTCGGCACCTCCGGCTACCACCACCGCGCCGTCCAGTGCCGCCGCCGCGGTGTGATGCCGGGGCCGGGGCAGGGAGGGAGCGCGCTCCCATACCCAACTCCCGCCACGCGGATTGAGCACGAACACATCGTCCAGAACCCGCCCCAGTCCGGCGAGCCCGGACAACACCACCAGGCGCTCCTCGCCGTCGTCCCCGGTCAGGGCCACGGTGGCCAGCTCACCGAAGGCCATCGGCAGCTCCGGGCCCAGGGTCCAGCCCTGACGCGGCTCCGGCGCCGGCGCAGTCAGGCGCAACACCCAGAAGGACAGAACCAGCAGCCCCAGCAGCAACAGCACCACCACGCCAAGCAGGGCCAGGGCACGTTGCAGGGAGCGCAGGGTATCGAGCATCGCGGGGGTCTCTGTCATGATTCGGAAGTCAGTCTCTCATTTACGGTGGCCCACCCTCCGGGGTCAAGCGCTGTCCCGGGTCAGGGGCCACGGAACATCCCGGGGCGAGCACATGCTGGATCACACCGAAGCGAAACACCAACCGGCACTGATCCTGTGGTTGCGGCGCCTGCCCTTCGGCACGCGCCTGCTGTTGCTCCTGGCAGCGGCGCTGCTGCCGGTGGTCGCGGCGCTGCTTCTGCCCGCCCTGCCCCAGCCCCAGGCCTACCACGACTTCGCCGACCAGCGCCCGCTGGCCGGCATTCCCAACTTCGGTGACGTGGCCTCGAACGCGGCCTTTCTGCTCGTCGGGATTGCCGGGCTGGCCTGGCTGTGGCCACGGCGCCACCCCCGGGCGGGGGCATTCACCCACCGCGGCGAGTCCCTGCCCTGGCTGGTGCTGTTTGGCGCAACGGCGCTGGTGGCCTTCGGTTCCAGCTGGTACCACCTCGCCCCGGACAACCTGCGCCTGTACTGGGACCGGATGCCGATGACCCTGGCCTTCATGGCCATCACCGCGGCCCTGCTGGGGGACCGCATCCACCCCCGGCTCGGGCTGATCGCTCTGCCCCTGCTGCTGCTTCTGGGCATGGCGGGCGCCAGCGCCTGGCTGTGGAGTGAGCTGCAGGGCCGCGGCGACCTGCGGCCCTATCTGCTGGTGCAGGCCGTACCGCTCTGCGCCGCACCCGTGCTGCTGGCGCTGTTTCCCAACCGCTACAGCCACGGCCGCGACGTGCTGGTGACCGCGGGGCTCTATCTGCTGGCCCTGCTCACCGAGCGCCTGGACCACGCACTGTTCACGCTGAGCGCGGGAATCATCAGCGGCCACACCCTCAAACACCTGCTGGCGGCACTCGCCGTGTACTGGCTGCTGCGCATGCTGCGGCGACGGCGGGCGCTCACTTTTTCAGCACGCTGAGATAGCCTCCGACCACCACCAGCACGGCGCCACCGATGATGTACCAGGTGGTGGTCTCGGTGAAGCGTCCGGTAAATGCCTCCATGACCTGATCATCCACCGATTGTGAGGATTGCCAGCCAAAGAACAGCAACAGCACACCAATCACCAGCAGCACGATGCCAACCAGTTTGTTGTTCCCCATTGGATACACCTCCGTTTGTCTGGTTTGGCGGGGGCAGTCGACACCCCGGCAACTCAATCTGAGCAGATCGGGGTGCCCGGGGCAAGCGGCCCCTTGACCCTCTATCCCCACGGCGAGATGATCGCAGCGAAACACTGACCATCGAAGTTGCCGTCCGTACAGAGGAGTCCAACCCCACGACACACTGAGCAACAGGGAGGCCGCCATGATGCCGCACCGTGTCGCCAGATCCATCACACCACTGCTGTTTCCCCTGATCGCCGCACTGGCGCTTTCCGCCTGCGGGGACCCGCCCCCGGACCTGCGGGCACCACATGCCGGCCACACCCACGAGGAACAGGCCGTGCCGGATGATGCCGAACTGGGTGATGTCGATTTTCAGACCGACTGCGATACCGCGGTACAGGCGGATTTCGACCGCGCCCTGGCCCTGATGCACCACATGATGTACGCGCAGGCCCGGGAGCACTTCGCCGGGATCCACGCCCGGGCCCCCGACTGCGCGATGGCGTACTGGGGCGAGGCCACGACCCTGTTTCAACCCCTGTGGGGAACGCGCCCGACCCGCGATGAGCTGGAGCATGGTTGGCGCCGCATCCGCCAGGCCGCGGAGCAGGTCGGGACTGAACGCGAACAGGTGCTGGTCGACGCCACGTACGCCTTCTTCAAGGACCCCGGGCAACGGGAGTTTCGCGAGCGCCTGGAGGGCTGGATCGATGGCATGGCCACGGCATACGAGGCCTTTCCCGATGACCCGGACATCGCCACCCTGCAGGGGCTGGCCCTGCTCACCAAGGCCCAGACGGCGGAGCACCGGCACGCCCTGTACGACCTCGCCGAGGCCCTGCTGCGCCAGGTCTGGGCATCGCAGCCTCGCCACCCGGGCGCCATCCACTACATGATCCACGCCACCGACGCCGAGGGCCGCGAACGCAACGCGCTGGACATGGTGGAGGCCTACGCCGACATCGCCCCGAAAACCGCCCACGCACTGCACATGCCCTCACACATCTACGTGCGCCTGGGAGACTGGCCACAGGTGATCGACTGGAACGAACGCTCCGCCCGGGCAGCGCTGCGCCACTCTGTCAACGGCCATGTCTCGCATCACTATATCCACGCCATGGATTACCGCCTGTATGCCCATCTGCAGCGTGGCGAGTACGACGCGGCCCGCGCCGT
>JBJHBY010000150.1:0-9036 GCA_050485745.1 Gammaproteobacteria bacterium
TGACGGCCCTGTTCGAGGGTCTGGACGCCCCGGTACCGGAGGTCTATCCGTCCCCGCCCAGCCATTACCGCCTGCGCGCCGAATTCCGTCTGTGGCGCGAGGGCGAACAGCGCTTCTATGCCATGTTCGACCCGGCTCAGCCGGGTCAGCCCGTGTGTATGGATCAGTTCCCTGTGGCCAGCAACACGGTGAATCGCCTGATGCCCGCCCTGCTTCACGGGCTCAGGCGCTGGCCGCGGCTCGACCGGCATCTGTTCCAGACGGATTTTCTCAGCACCTTATCCGGAGATGGCCTGTTGCGGCTGGTTTATCACCGGCCCCTCGACGCCGCGTGGCGCGATGCGGCAGCAGCACTCTCTGCAGAGCTGGGGGCGCCGCTGGTGGGCCGCGCCCGGGGCCAGCGGGAGGTCATCGGCCGCGACTACGTGACCGAGACCCTGCGCGTGGATGGGCGCGACTGGCACTACCGGCAGATCGAGGGCGGCTTCACCCAGCCCAACGGTGAGGTCAACCAGCACATGCTGGCCTGGGCATCGCGCCAGGCACGGAGCCTCGGCGGCGACCTGCTGGAGCTGTACTGCGGCAATGGCAATTTTACCCTGGTGCTGTCGCAGCATTTTCGCCGCGTACTGGCCACCGAGGTCAGCAAGGTCTCGGTGGAAGCGGCCCAGCACAACCTCGCCGCCAACGGGGTCGACAACGTGGCCATCGCGCGCCTTGCCAGTGCCGAGATGGCCGCCGCCCTGGCGGGCGTGCGGCCCTTCCGGCGCCTGCAACAGGCCGGTATCACCCTGGCCGACTACGATTTCAGCAGCGTGTTCGTGGATCCGCCCCGGGCCGGGCTGGACGATGATACGGTGGCGCTGGTGCGTGGATTCCGGCACATTCTGTATATTTCCTGCAATCCGGAGACTCTGCGCAACAATATCGCCGCCCTGGCGGACACGCATCGCATCGACCAACTGGCGCTGTTTGACCAGTTCCCCTATACGGATCACATCGAATGCGGTGCCCTGCTCAGCCGGCGCTGAGACGGCAGGCTCGGACTCGGGCACAAGCAGCCACAGCCCGCGACAGTGCGGGGCGAAGCCCGGTCGCGAGCTCTTGAAAGACCAGCAGTTCCGCGCAACGGCGCCAGTATTTCAAAGGCGACAATCAAACGGGAGACATCACCATGCCCATCCCCGCTCTCGATGAACAGGCCCTGAGGCAGGCGCTCCAGGCTTTGCCGCAGTGGCGCCTGGACAACGGCAAGCTGTTTCGAGAATTTCGCTTCGATGATTTTGTCGAAGCCTTCGCCTTCATGAACCGCGTCGCCCTGCTCGCGGAACGCGCCGACCATCATCCGGAGTGGTTCAATGTCTATGGCACCCTGCGCATCTGGCTGACCACCCACGACGCCGGGGGCATCAGTCAGCGCGACATCGACCTGGCTCATGCCATCGATGCCCGCGCCTGATCAATGGCGCGAGGGGCTGCGGCAGGCCACCGGATCCACGATCAGTACATAGCGTTCACCGGGGCCAATCTGCAGATTCGAGGGTGGGGGACAACGGCGCAGATCGGCGACATCCGCCAATAGCCGGGCATCGACCCTGGCGCGGGGACTGGTCGCACTGAGCTGCAGTGTTCCCCCGCGCCACAGCTGCAGCAACACCTCGCGGCGCTCTCCCGGTGCCATGTTGGGCAGGTTCACCGGGCGCTCCAGCCCAGTACCATGCAGTCTCAACTCAATCACCACGAGATCCCCGCCATGCTCCACCAGCAATGGCCAGGGCTGTGGCCGCTGCCACCACCACAATCCCCACAGCAGCACCAGCGCAAGAGCACCGAACAGCAGCCAGGTTTTCCGGTTTCGCCGGGCGGACAACTCAGAGCACCTCGACACCAAGACGCTGCAGGCGTACCTCGAGATAGTTGCCGAGGCCGGGCAAGTGCTCAGGCCGCACCTCCAGACAGGGCCACTGGCTGCGGCGATAATGTTCCAGCCGCTCCAGCGTGGCGCTGAGGCTGCGCGCATCGCCCTCGTCGCCGAGGTACTCGATCGACACCGCATCACGGGGCAGAAAAAAATCTGCGCGCTGGCCCGGCAACCCGGGCACGTCGCGCCCACAGGCGTGGGGTATGCCGGCGAGATAGAGCCAGTTGCAGATCAGCAGTTCACCACAGCTGGCGTGAGTGTGGCCATCGAGGCCGACATAAGGGGCCGCGTCGGCCCCGAACAGATCGTCCTGGGGCTCCGCCGCCCCGGTCTGCGCGACCTGCTGCAGGCGCTGCAGCTTGTGGAACAGGACCTCCAGGCCCGGCACCTGTTGCAGCAGATCTTCCGGCCAGAGACTGTGCACCAGGCCATTGTGCTCGCTGTCGAACTCGAGCCCGCCGGCATGCTCGCCGGCCACGGTCAGCTGCCAGCCACGGCCGCCCCGGCGCAGCAGCCCGCGTTCGGCCAGCACCCGCTGCACCTGGCGCACATCCAGCTCGAACTGTCGCGCCAGCTGCGCACAGGAAAGGCGCCGGTTGCTCTCCAGGCCCAGCAGCAGGGGGTGCTCACGCAACTGCTCCGGCCAGACGATGTAACGGCCATAGCGCTGCGAGTGCACGTATTCTCCGCCTTCGAACTCTCCCTTGGCGGTAAGAACCCAACCATCCTCGACCTTGCGAATCCAGCCGTAGTCCTTGAGCACGGCAAACAACTGGGGGACCGGCAATTCGAGAAAGCGCGCCAGCGCAGATGTGGACAACTTGCCGGATGCCTCCGCCATCAGCGTCGTGCCTCAGCCCGCTCCGACCGCAGTGACTGCGCTATCGTAGCGTCGCGCCAGGGCCGCATACAGGGCGTCGCTGAAATCCGCGGACTGGCTGTCGAGGCCGTCCAGCAGTTCCACCAGGTGCTCGTTGTCCTCGCGCCCCTGCCAGCGTTTGACATAGGTGCCTTCCTTGTAGCCGTGATCCTGGCGAAACAGGTTGAGGATATTCTTACCCACATATTGCCGGTAGAGGGCGTCGAAATCGAGCCCTGCAGCCTGCATCAGCGTCCAGAAGCGACGGACACAGAATGCGCGTTCGGTCAGGGCATGGGCAGCGAGTGATTCCGTCGCCTGCAGCACCCCCTGTGCATCAGCCTGCCAGCCATCCAGCGCTGTGCTCATGGCCTGTGCCGCAGTTCTGGCGTCGCCATGGCGCACCAGCAGATCACTGATACCGAAATGCCAGATATCGATCACCTCCAGCTGTACCTGGGGGAGATCCGCCTGCTGCCGCTTCCACCACTTGTAGCCCTGGTGGTCCATCAGTTCCGCACATTCGATCCAGATCGCCCGGTACCACTCATAGCCCTGTTCCATCCACTGCGGGTGGACCTTGCTGTTCATCCGGTTCTGCAGGGCAAGCATGGTCTGAAAGGCCTGTTGCATGGGGGCTCCCCTTTGAAGTGGCTGGGACGTGGCTGGGACGCAGCTGGAAAGCGGCCAGGCAGGCAGCACTGCGTGAGCGCCGTAGTGTACGTGCTTCGCGCCCGGGGCTGCCACTGTCCAGCCCTCCACTATCCAGCCCACAGCCCCCAGCCCTCCAGCCTCCGCGCCGGCTCATGCCGTGCATGGGTAGCGGTTGACGCACCCGCCGAGCCTCCCTATCTTAGCCGCCCCAACTTCATTTGCCGCGGGCAGCGCGCCCGCCCGGGGTCGTCGTGACCATCCACGCATCGCCGCAGCGCTATTGGCTACCCGCCCTGCTGCTTCTGCTTCTGGCCTGGAGCGGCGGCGCCATCGCGGCGGACTGGCAACCCGGCATGCAGCGTCTGAGCCTGTCGCCATACCTGGAGCTGCTGGATCGCCGCGACCTGCCCGAGGATGACACCGCGGTGCCCGTCGCCAGTGATCTGCCGTGGCGCAGCGTCGACCCCGCCGCCATCCAGCAGGGCTTGCCTCCGGGACACTACTGGCTGCGCGCCCGGGTACACAACGCGGACGCACATGGGCAGCGTCTGCTGCTGGTCAACGACGAACCCGCCGCCAGCAGCCTGTCACTGTACCGTCTCGACGCCGACGGACAGCTGCACACCCTGTATGCCGACGTCGGCCAGCGCCACGCCTTCAACCAGCGGCCCCTGCCCCACCGCAAGCCCATGACGGAGCTGTATCTGGCCCCGGGGGAGGACATCACCCTGATCTGGGAGGTGCGCAGCGAGCGCCTGCTGCAGCTGCGGGCGACCCTGTGGCAACCCACCGCCTTCCAGCGTCACGACCACCACCGCAGCCTGCTGTACGGCATGCTCTACGGCGCGCTTGCGGTCATGGCACTGTACAACCTGTTTCTCGCGCTCACCGTGGGCGAGCGCAGCTACCTGCACTATGTCCTGTACCTGTTGACCATCGGCTACCTGGTTGCGGCGGACGAAGGCCATGTGCAGCAGTACCTGTGGCCGGATCGCATCTGGCCAGTGCAGGAGATGTACCTGCTGGTCTATGCCGGCAGCCTGTTTGCCTTTTTCATGTTCAGTGTGCATTTTCTCGAACTGCGACGACGCCTGCACAGGGCCTACCAGGCGCTGCTTGGACTGTGCGCGCTGAGTGCCCTGCTGCTCCTCGCCGGCGGTCTGCTGGAACTCTCCTGGGCCACCCGGGGAGGTATTGCAGGCGCCACCCTGCTTTACCTCGGTGCTCTCGCCGCCGCGGTACGGGTGCGCATGCAGGGTCTGGCTTCCGCCGGGCATTACATCATTGCCATCGTCAGCCTGGTCATTGGCATGCTCGCCACCAACCTGGCGACCCTGGGCCTGCTGCCCCACACCACCGGCATGGAGAGTTACGCCTCCATTGGCGCCAGCGTGATGCTGGTGTTCTTTGCGCTGGCGCTGGCGGACCGCATCAACCAGCTGCGCGAGGACAACCGCCGCGCCAATGCCGGCATCGTCCGCGCCAACCAGGAAACCCAGCGCGTCGGCAATGAGCTGTACCAGTCCCGGGAGGAGCGCCACCGCCTCGAGCAACTGGTCAGCCAGGTCCGGGACGAAAGCCAGGCAAAAAGTGATTTTCTTGCCACCATCGGCCACCAGGTGCGCACTCCGATGAGCAGCGTCCTGGGCATGGCGGAACTGCTCAAGAGCACCCGCCTGGATACAACCCAGGGCCACTATATCGGCAACATCGAGCGCGCCGGTCAGGCTCTGGTGGAACTCATCGGTGAGCTGCTGGACTACGCCCTGGTCGAGGCCGGAGAGCAGCAACTGGACATCACGCCGTTCAACCTCGAGACCGTACTCGACGACGTACTCTCGATTTACGCACTGCGCGTACTCGAACGCCAGATCAGCCTGATCGCCGTCATCGATCGCGATGTGCCGCGACAGCTGCAGGGCGATCCGCGCAAACTGCGGCAGGTGTTGCTGGCCCTGCTCAACCGCGCCCTTCAGGGCAGCGACGGCGGCGATGTCGTGATCCGCGTACGCCGCGTACCCCGGGCCGCAGTCAATGGCGTGGAACTGCGCTTTGAAGTGATCGACAGCGACCCCCGCGGCCTCAGCGCGGAAGAGCGCGACAACCTGTTCACACCGTTCCGGCGCAATGGCGACAACGCCGGGCACGGCAGTCTCGGGCTCGCCATCGCCAGACAACTGGTCAGCCTGATGGACGGAGAGATCGGCGTCGATAGCGAGCCCGGCAGTGGCAACAGCTTCTGGTTCGATGCGCGCTTCTTCGCCAAGGCCGATGATGAAGCCGTGGAGACGCCTCTTCTGGGACGGCGCATCCTGCTGGTGGAGGCGCACCCCCTGCTCGTGGAAAGCCTGGCAGGCACCCTGACCCTGTGGGGTGCACACGTCGATGTCGCCACCAGTGCCGATCAGGCACTGCAAACCCTTGGCGATATGGCCACGGCGCCGGATGCGATCCTGATCGACCATCAGCTGCCCTCCGGCAGCGGCCTGCAACTGGCTTCCGAGCTCGCCACCGCGGAGCGCTGCCCCCCGCTGCTGCTGATGACCGCCCTGAGCCAGCGCATCGAACACAACAGCCTGGAGAGCTCAGGCATCGAGCGCGTGCTGGAGAAGCCGATTACCTTTGGCCAGCTGCGCGAAGCCCTGTGGCGTCTGTTTGGACTCAGCCGGGAGCAAAACGCGAGCTCCCAGCCTCGCGCCAGCCTGGCTGCATTGCGTGTTCTCGTGGCCGAGGACAACCCGGTGAACCGGCTGGTCATTCAGGGCATGCTGCAGAAGCTGGGAATCGATCCCGTGCTTGCCAACGACGGCCAGGAGGCGTTAAATGCATTCCGCCAGGAGCATTTCGACTGCGTGCTGCTGGATTGCGAGATGCCGGAGATGGACGGTTACCAGGCCAGCCGGCAGATGCGCAGGGTGGAGCAGCAGGAGGGCCGGAAGCGCGCCCGCATTCTGGCCTTCAGCGCCCACGCGACCAGTGATCACCAGGAGCGGGCCAGCGTCGCCGGCATGGATGACTACCTGACCAAACCGGTCAGCACACAGGCTCTGGAAGTAGCACTGGCACGTTGCCAACAGGCCTGAGGCCTCTCCGCCAGCCTGTGGATAACTCTGGGGGCAAGCTTGTGAAAAGCCCGTGTTTTCGCGGTCTTCAAGGCACCGCGGCCCTCCATTGAGGCACGCCGGAGCAGGAAAAATAAATTAAAAAAATCAAAAGGTTAAGATAAGTTTCAGGCAAAATTTTCGACTTGACGCTTTGTGTCATCTGTCGCATGACGGCGTGACCCGCCGCTGTGCATAATATTTCACTGCGCCTCATTTGCGGGCAGCCCAACGGCGGTGATCGCCCCGTTTCGATGCTGCACCCTGCCCTCATGCCCAGCCCAGCAGCAACCAGCCCAGCAGCATGGACAGCAACAGCGCCGGCACAGACCAGAAATGAAAGGCCCGGAACAATCCATGGCCGCGCGCCAGGCGCAGGGCGATGAGATTGGCCATCGAGCCCAGGGCAAAACCAAAACCACCCACATTGACGCCCCAGGCCAGGGCACGCCAGTCGTCGCTGAAATTGCCCAGGAAGATCGCCGCCGGGACATTCGATATCAACTGCGAGACCAGCACGCCGGCCAGGAACACGGCCTCCTCTCCCCGTTCGAGAACAACGGCCTGCTGCTGCAGCCAGGGTAACTGCGCCAGCAGGCCCAGGTTCACGAACATCAAGGCGAACACCAGCAGCAGCCCCCAGTCCACCCCCAGCAGGACCCGGCGCCAGTACACGGCATACAGCAGCAAGACCGCGAACAGGGCCGGTATCACCGCACCACTCTCCAGCAGCAGCAGGAACACCGGATAGGCAGCCAGTGAGACCCACATCAATGGGCGCCGCAAGGGGGGTGCCTGCCCCGCCACGTCGGCCAGCGCCAGTCGGCGGGATGGAAACGCCAGCGGCACCAGGGCCAGGACCACCAGTAACAGAGCCAGCCCGAGAGGCAACAGGGCCAACGCAAAGTCGAGGAAGCTGACCCCCGCCTCCTGCCACAGCAGCAGATTCTGCGGGTTGCCGATGGGACTCAATGCGGAACCGGCATTGACCGCCAGCGCCTCGAAGATCACCAGCCGCCCCAGCGGCAAGTCGGCGACACGACGCAGCGCCAGGGTCAGCGGCACCACAATGAACAGGGCGACATCGTTGGTCACCACCGCCGCGAGCAAGGTTGAAAACAGCACCAGACAGGCGGCGAGACGCCGCTCCCCGCGCACCCGGGCCAGCAGCCAGCACCCGGCGCGATCCAGGCAGGCGCTGTCCTCCAGGCCACGACTGAGAACCATTAACCCTGCCAGGGCCGCCAGGGTCGGCCAATGCACCAGCCCCGGCAGGGCCATCATCGGCACCGCCAGCCACAGCGTCAGGGGCGCGACCAGCAACAGCAACAACAACAGAAGCCGGTCACTGAGCAGGCGTGCGGCAAGACCCTGCCAGACGGTTTTCATGCCAGCCGAGGGGGCGGATCAAACCGCACACCCAGACGGAATCCGGCCCATACGGCCAGTGACCAGCCCGCCAGGGACACAACCAGGTAGAGCAGTGCCGGCCCCGCACCCGGACCCGCCAGCAGCCACAGCAACTCCAGGCTGAACACCGAGAAGGTGGTAAAGCCCCCGCAAAAGCCGGTCAGCATGAACTGGCGTACCAGGGGACCTGCGGGAAAGCGCCCCTGGGGCAGGGTCAGGGTGGCGCACAGGCCGATCAGGAAGGAGCCGATGACATTGGCGGCCAGGGTACCCCAGGGAAAGGCCGGGCCGAGCCAGACCAGGGCCTGCAGCGAGACCAGGCAGCGCAGCAGGGCACCGATGGCGCTACCCAGGGCAATGGCCAGATAAAGACGGGCTGGCTGCTCGCTCATACACCCCCCGCGGCCGGGGAGGTCAACAGGGCGACCACCAGCCGCGTGCCCTGCCAGCCAGCGGCCGCAGCAAGGAGACACAACAGCATGGAGCCGGCGATATTGCCCGTGAGGGCCCACCAGCGCCGGTGCTGGGCCAGGGCCAGATTGTGCAGGCTGAAAGAGGACACGGTGGTATAACTGCCCAGGCTCCCGACCACGAGGGCGGCCCAGAGGTCGGCCCGGTGCCCGGGCTGCAGGGCCACCCAATCCTGCAGGGATGCAACACCATCCGGCAGCAGCAGGGCGGCAAGCACGCCGATCAGCAACGCACCGCTGACGTTCACCACCAGCGTGCCCCAGGGGAAGTCCTCGCCCCAAAGTGCAGCGACCCGGCCGGATACCGCATAGCGAACGGCACCACCCAGCGCGCCGCCCAGGGCGATCAGCGCAATGTGAAGTGCATTCAGACTGGTCAAGGCCGGGACTCCAACGGGAACGCCCGCCATTCTGCACGGCATCCTGCAGGCGTCACAACCTTCCACGCCCCCCCTGCCCCCTGCCCCCCGGCGTCGTCATAATGTTTTCCAGTGGTTGTCGTCCCGGGGGTCGTCTGTTCAGACGATAGGCAAAACCGCGGACTGTGCCAGAATAGGCAGTATCAGCGGTGGCCCACCGGGCCACTTTTCGTTCGTATGGGCACTCCGTCAGTGCCCGGAC
>JBJHBY010000151.1:0-8845 GCA_050485745.1 Gammaproteobacteria bacterium
GGCCTGCGCTGGTCCGACCGGCTGGAGGACTACCGCACCGAGGTGCTGGGCCTGATGAAGGCGCAGCAGGTGAAGAACGCGGTGATCGTGCCCGCCGGCGCCAAAGGCGGCTTCGTCGCCCGCCAGCCTCCCGTGGGCAGCCGCGAACAGGTGCAGGAGCACGGCATTGCCTGCTACCGCATCTTCATCCAGGGCCTGCTCGACATCACCGACAACCTGGTGGAGGGGCAGGTGGTGCATCCGCCGCGGGTGGTGTGCCACGACGAGGATGATCCGTATCTGGTGGTGGCGGCGGACAAGGGCACGGCGAGTTTTTCCGACATCGCCAACGGCATTGCCGAGGCGAGCGGTTTCTGGCTGGGGGATGCCTTCGCCTCCGGTGGCAGCAACGGCTACGACCACAAGAAGATGGGCATCACCGCGCGCGGTGCCTGGGTATCGGTGCGGCGGCATTTTCGCGAGCAGGGGCTCGATGTCCAGCAGGAGGACTTCACGGTTGTCGGCATCGGCGATATGTCCGGCGATGTGTTCGGCAACGGCATGTTGTTGTCGCGGCATATCCGCCTGGTGGCCGCCTTCAACCACCAGCACATTTTCGTCGACCCGGAACCGGATGCGGAGCGCAGCTATCGCGAGCGCGAGCGCCTGTTCGCCCTGCCGCGTTCGGGCTGGGACGACTACGACCCGGCGCTGATTTCAGAGGGTGGTGGCGTGTTTCCGCGCTCGGCCAAGTCCATCCCCATCAGCCCGCAGATGCGCCGCCGCTTCGGCATCGAGGCGGAGCGCCTGGCGCCCAATGAGTTGATCAGCGCGCTGCTGCGGGCGCAGGTGGACCTGCTCTGGAATGGCGGCATCGGCACCTACGTCAAGGCGCGTCACCAGAGCCACGCGGACTGCGGCGACAAGGCCAACGACCCGGTGCGGGTCAATGCCGCGGACCTGCGCTGCCGGGTGATCGGCGAGGGCGGCAACCTCGGCCTCACCCAGGCGGCGCGGGTGGAGTTCTGCCTCAACGGCGGCAAGTGCAACACGGATTTCATCGACAACGCGGGCGGTGTCGATTGCTCCGACCACGAGGTCAACATCAAGATCCTGCTCAACGCGGTGGTGGCCGCCGGTGACATGACCGAAAAGCAGCGCCGCGAACTGCTGGAGGAAATGACCGACGCCGTGGCTGGCCTGGTGCTGCACAACAACGCACGGCAGACCCTGGCGATCAGCCTGGCCGAGCGCGACGCACTCGAGCGCATGGGGGAATACCGGCGCCTGATTCGCAACATGGAAGGCCGCGGCCTGTTGCGTCGCGATCTCGAACAGCTGCCCGACGATGAGGCCCTGGTGGAGCGCCGTGCCGCCGGCAAGGGCCTCACCCGGCCCGAGCTGGCGGTGCTGTTCAGCCATGCCAAGTCGGAACTCAAGGGCGAGCTGTCGCAGCCCGAAGTGGCCGCCGACGCGCACCTGGCGGAGGCGGTATACCCGGCGTTCCCGCAGCGCCTGCACCAGCCTTTCGCCACCGCCATCGGCCAGCATCACCTGCGCTGCGAAATCATTGCCACGCAGATCGCCAACGACATGGTCGACCACATGGGTATCGGCTTTGCCGAGCGCATGGGGCATTCCACCGGCGCCGACCTGACCGGGATTGCCCGCGCCTACGTGACGGCGCGGGACGTGTTCGAAATGCCGCGTCTGTGGGGCGCCATCGAGGACCTGGGTGCGGATGTGTCCGCCTCCCTGCAGATGGACATGATGGCCGTGCTGATGCGCCTGGTGCGGCGCTGTACGCGCTGGTTCATCCGCAATCGCCGCTCCAACCTCGACGTCGCGGCCGAGGTGGCGCAGCTGCGCCCGGCAGTGGCGGAACTGCGCCAGCACTGGCTGCGCCTGATCGACGGCCGCTGGGCCGAGGAGATGCAAACCCAGCACGCGCGTTACCTCGAGGGCGGTGTGCCCGAGCCCCTGGCCGCGGACGTCGCCGCCGCGGCGATGATCTACCCGGTGCTGGGTATCCTCGACGCGGCGCGGGTTCTGCAGGCGCCACCGCTGCAGGTGGCGGAGGTGTACTACGCCCTGGCCAAGGAGCTGGAGCTGGACTGGTTTGCGCGGCAGGTGGTCGACCTCAAGATCGACAACCATTGGCAGGCGCTGGCCCGGGAGTCCTTCCGCGATGACCTGGAGTGGCAGCTGCGGCGCCTCACCGAGGGCGCCTATCGCTACCTCGATGCCCGGGGCGATGTCAGTGCCTGCGTCGCCAGCTGGCTGGAGCACCAGCAGTCCCTGGTGCAGCGCTGGCGCGGCATGCTCACCGAACTGCACGCCAGTGACGCACCGGACCTGGCGATGTGCGCCGTCGCCATTCGCGAACTGCTCGACCTCGCCCAGAGCACGCGGCTGGATGTGCCGGAGGGGCTGGATGCCGCGGATTGAGATCGACCTCGATATCGGCGCCGACGACTACCTGTTGCACTACCGTGTGCCCGGCGTGTTTGTACAGACGCGCGCGCGGGACGGGCGCCGCATCCGCTTTCCCGCGCGCCTGCTGCAGCCCTTTGTCGGCCACAGCGGTGTTCGCGGGCGCTTTGTCATCGAGTATGACGAAGGCGGGCGCTGCCAGAGCGTGCGCCGCATCGATGGGGGCTGAGCGGGCAGCGCATGCGGGGTCAATGCAGGCCGGGCGGCGACGGCCGGCTTCGCGAAACCGGCGCTTTCCGTTATCCTGCTGGGCTTTCAGCCACCGCGCTGAATCCGCCGCCCCCCGTCATCCACGCTGTTCCGGAGCCGCCCGATGTATGCACTGATCCGCCGCCTGTTGTTCTGCCTGCCTCCCGAGGCGGCGCATGCACTGGTGCTACGGAGCCTGCAGACGGCCAGCCGCGTGCAGCTGACGCGCCTGCTGCCGCCGGTGCCGCAGCGGCCGGTGCGGGTGATGGGGCTGGATTTCCCCAACCCGGTGGGACTGGCTGCGGGGCTGGACAAGAACGGCAGCTGCATCGACGGCCTGGCCGCTCTGGGCTTCGGCTTTCTTGAAATCGGTACGGTGACGCCGCGCCCGCAACCCGGCAACCCGCGGCCGCGCCTGTTTCGCCTGCCCGAGGCACAGGCCCTGATCAACCGCATGGGCTTCAATAACGAGGGCGTCGAGGCGCTGCTGCACAATGTTTCACGGGCGCGATACCGGGGCGTGCTCGGCATCAACATTGGCAAAAACAAGGACACCCCGGCGGAAGACGCCGCCAGTGACTACCTCAGCGCCATGCGCCAGGTGTACCCG
Organism: Gammaproteobacteria bacterium; assembly: GCA_050485745.1. Lineage (GTDB taxonomy): Bacteria > Pseudomonadota > Gammaproteobacteria > Pseudomonadales > CAMLJR01 > JBJHBY01. The sequence continues at coordinate 3,272 of JBJHBY010000151.1, forward strand.
GCGGCGTCCTACATCGTGGTCAACCTGTCCTCGCCCAATACTCCGGGCCTGCGCGACCTGCAATTCGGTGAGCCCCTGCGTCGCCTGCTGCAGGCCCTCAAGGAGGAGCAGCAGCGCCTGGCCGCCAGCCATGGCCGCTACGTGCCGCTGGCGGTGAAGATTGCGCCGGACATGGCGGAGACGGATCTCAACGCGGTGGCCAGGGAGCTGGTGGACTTCGAGATCGACGGTGTGATCGCCACCAACACCACTATTGATCGTTCCAGCGTCGCCGGCCTGCGCCACGCGGATGAGGCGGGCGGTTTGTCCGGCGCGCCGCTGACGGCGCGTTCCACCGCGGTGATCCGCAGCCTGCAGCAGGCCCTGGACGGGCGCCTGCCGATCATCGCCGCCGGCGGGGTGATGAGCCCGGCGGATGCCCTGGCCAAGCTCGAGGCCGGTGCCGCACTGGTGCAGGTCTATACCGGGCTGATCTACCAGGGGCCCTCCCTGGTGCGCTGGATTGCCCGGGCACTGCCACCCGGGGCGCCGGCTCAGGGCCGCGGTGGCTGAGGCTGGTCCGGCACCGGCTGTTCGCGCTGCTTGATCAGCAGCGCGCAGCGCAGCCGGTCGCGGCCAAAGCGCATGCTCTTGTTGAAGGCTGCGAGGGTAATCGGCAGGTACTGGTTATCGAGCGCGTCCCGGTCGATGTCCGGGTCGATCTCCGGGTCGTGGATATACACAAAGCGATCGTCCATCGCCGCGACCACCACCCAGTGGGGTGCCTTGTTGCGATTGAAGCTGTAGGTGCTGATCAGCACCAGGGGCACGTGGCCGCTGTTCAGCGCGGCGCGCAGGGTATCCAGTTCGATGGGGACATGGTGCAGCGCGACATCGGTGTCCGCCAGTTCCGCGAGGTAGTCCTCGTGCACCTGGCGCAGCACGGATTTCTTCTCTTCCCGGCGCACACCTTCGAGGAACAGCGGGCCCTCCTGGCTGATGTAGATGGTCGCATCCAGGCCGCGCCGCCAGGCCGCCAGGGCCAGGCCGTGGGGGCCACAGCCGCCGTGGCCCGAGGTCATGTAGATGGTGGTGGCCTCGCGCCAGATGCGCAGCTCCTCGCGGCGGTCGGGGTGGTACTCCGGGTCCAGCGCCGCCAGAGCCATCATCAGGGCCGCGGGGCCGCAGCTGAACTCGGTGGTCTGGGCGTAGTAGGGCACCGAGACGGTGTGCCCCGGGTGCCGGTAGTAGAGGATGCGCTTCTGCAGGCGCAGGGCGTCGGAGTGGTCCTCGTAATAGTCGCGGTAGACGCCGAAGCGACGGTAGCCGAGCCGTTCATAGAGGCGGATGGCGGTGTGGTTCTGCGGGTGTACCTCGAGGCGCATGAACACCTTGCCGAGTTCGGCCGCGGCCTGCTCGCAATGGGCCAGCAGTTGTTCCGCCAGTTGCCGGCCACGGGCTTCCGGCGCCACGGCGATGGAGTACAGGCGCGCCAGGCTGGTGCCGCGATGGAACAGCAGCAGGCTGTAGCCCAGCAGTGTCGCCGGGGAGCCCGCCGTACCCGCGGATTCCGCCAGCACCAGGTAGGCGCTGTCGGAGCGGATAAAGCGCTGGAAACTGCGCGCATTGAGCCGATCCTGGCTGAAACAGCGTTGCTCCAGCTCCGCCAGGGCGGCGACATCACGGCGGCCGGCGCGGCGAAACAGCGGCGCCTGTTCTGCCCCCCGGGCGCCGGTGTCCGCGGCCAGGGGCCTGGAAGTACTCATCAAATCATCTTCCTTGTCGGGAGAGGGTGGCAGCGCACGCGACTGGGAGTATGATGTGCGGGGTGCGTTGCCAGCGCCGCGATCCAGTGTAATGGCGTCGCGTGGTCCGCACCAGAGACCTTTCGATTGATCTATACCCCGCATATCAAGGGAGCGCCGTGACTGCCTTTTATCTGGTTGTCGATAGCCGCAAGGACTGGGGCCCGTTCTACCCCAGTGATAACGTCATTACCTTCTCCGAATACCTGGCCCTGGGCAGCCGCCCGGAGACGCGCCTGGCGCGGGTGATCAACCTGTGCCCGCAGTCGCGTTACCTGAGCAAGGGCTATTACTGCGCCCTGCTGGCCGAGGCCCGCGGCCACCGTGTCATCCCCTCGGTGAACACGCTCAACGACCTGCGCTCGCGTAGCCTCTACACCATGGCGCTGCCGGATTTCGGCAAGCTGGCGGACAAGATTGTCGAGGAGCGCGGCCTGACCGAGAAGGTGCTGACCACGAAGATCTACTTCGGCGAGTGTCAGGAGCCGGCCTTCGAAGCCCTGGGGCGCATGCTGTTCGAGCGCTTTCCCTGCCCGATCCTCGACGTCGAGCTGAAGTATCGCAAGGGCTGGATGATCAGCCGTATCAAGCCGCTCACCCCGGCGCGCCTCAGCGACGAGGAGCAGACCCGCTTTGCCGAGGCACTGGACCACTTCTCGCGCAAGATCTGGCGCTCGCCGCGCTCGCGCAAGCGCTACCGTTTCGACCTGGCGATGCTGGTCAACGGCGAGGAAAAAATGCCACCCAGCGATGCGCCGGCCCTGCGCCAGTTCATCCGCGCCGGTCGTGCCCTGCAGATCAACGTCGAGCTGATCGGCAAGAAAGACTACATGCGCCTGCCGGAATACGACGGCCTGTTCATCCGCGAAACCACGGCGATCGACCATCACACCTACCAGTTTGCCAAGAAGGCCGAGGCCGAGGGCCTGGTGGTGATCGACGACCCGACCTCGATCCTGCGCTGTACCAACAAGATTTATCTGGCGGACCTGTTCCGCACCAACAAGGTGCCCGCACCCAAGACCCTGATCCTGGCGCGGGAGCAGCAGGGCATGCTGGAGCTGGTACAGCGCGAACTGGGTTTTCCCGCGGTGCTGAAGATTCCGGACGGCGCCTTTTCACGCGGTGTGGTCAAGGTGGAGTCCGCCGAGGCGTTTCTCGTCGAGGCGGAAAAACTGTTCAAGCAGTCGGCATTGCTGCTGGCGCAGGAATTCATGTACACGGATTTCGACTGGCGCATCGGTGTGCTCGGTGGCAAGCCGATTTATGCCTGCCGTTACTACATGGTGAAGAAGCACTGGCAGATCTACCGCCACGATGGCGCCAAGGTGACCAGCGGTGCCTTCGACACCCTGCCGACCTACGAAGTACCCAAGGCGATCATTGATGCCGCGATCAAGGCCACCCAGCCGATCGGTCAGGGGCTGTACGGCGTTGATGTCAAACAGAGCGGGGATCGCGCCGCGGTGATCGAAGTCAACGACAACCCCAACGTCGACCGCGGCGTGGAAGACCGCTTCCTCGGCGACAAGCTGTACACGCTGATCATGGAAGAATTCCTGCGCCGCATGGAGCAGAGCAGGGCGCGCTAGGCCGTGTTGCGTCGCGCATTGCCGTAGGCTGGGTTAGCCGCTGCGCGGCGTAACCCAGCGTTCTCACCGTCATATGAATTTGCGCTGTGGCTCGATTCGGGCCATTTCGGAGGCTGCGTCAGCCGATCCGGTGGGTATTAACGCTTCGGTGGTGACGCTGGGTTACGCGCTTTGCGCTAACCCAGCCTACGCGCCTCAGAGGTCGTTCAGCTTCCTTGCGCTGTGTAGGCTGGGTTAGCCGCGCAGCGGCGTAACCCAGCGTCACCACCAGCGGTGGTATTTTCCACGGAGTAACCCAGCGCCCCCGGTCCAATCTACGCTGCCTTGATCTGCAGGGCCTGGCCGCAGACGAAGACCTTCTGCAGCAGGCGCTGCACATCCGAGGGCATATCCGCGGGCAGGTCCACGAGGCTGTGGTCTTCGCGGATATCGATATGACCAATGTGGCGGCTGCTCAGCCCGGTTTCGTTGGCGATGGCGCCGACCAGGTTGCCCGGACGCACACCGTGGAGATGCCCGACCGCCACCCGGTAGCGGGACATACCCGCCTCGGCCGCTGCCGCGTTGCGACGCTCGCGCTTGCTGCCCTCGCGGCGTTCCCGCGGCGGGCGTTCTCCACGCTCCCCGCGTGCACCGCGTTCCACCCGGGCGCCGCTGCGCTCCTGGCGGTCCGCGCGTTCGGCACGTTCCACCGGGTCGCGGGTTTCCATCGGCAGGGCCTGGCCGCCTTGCCACAGGTGGGCGAGTACCGCGGCCAGGCGCAGAGGTGATTCGTCAGCGCGTTCGGCCAGCAATTCACCGAGAATCCGCTCATACAGCTCCAGGTTGACGGAGCTGTCGAGCAGCGTGTTGATCTGCGCCTTGAAACGCTGGATGCGCGCCGCGTTCACGTCCGCGGCGCTGGGCAGGCTCATGCGCTCCATGCGCTGCCCGGTATCGCGCTCGATGTTCTGCAGCAGGCGCCGGTCGCGCGGGGTGATGAAGGCGATCGTCTCGCCACTGCGCCCGGCCCGGCCGGTGCGGCCGATGCGATGCACGTAGGCTTCGCTGTCGAAGGGCAGGTCGTAGTTGAAGACGTGGCTGATGCGCTCCACATCGAGGCCGCGGGCGGCGACATCGGTGGCGACCAGGATATCCAGCTGCCCGCGCTTGAGCTGTTCCACCGCCTGCTCGCGCTGGGCCTGGGGCAGGTCGCCGTTCAGCGCGGCGCAGGCGAAGCCGCGAGCACTGAGTTGGTCGGCCAGGCTCTGGGTGACCAGCTTGGTGCGCACGAACACAATGGCGCCGTCTACCGGCTCCACGTCGAGCATGCGCATCAGCGCCTCGGGCTTGGACAGCCCGGAAACCAGCCAGTAGCGATGGCGCACGGTGGTGGCGGTGGAGGTTTTCGAGGCGATGGCGACTTCCACCGGGGCTTTCAGGTGGCGGCGTGCGATCTGGCGGATGACGTCGGGCATGGTGGCGGAAAACAACACTACCTGGCGCGTGGCCGGGGTCTGGGTCAGGATCCACTCGACATCGTCGATGAAGCCCATGCGCAGCATTTCATCCGCTTCGTCCAGCACCAGGGCTTGCAGCTGGTCCAGCTTGAGGGTGCCGCGGCGCAGGTGATCCATGATCCGGCCCGGGGTGCCGACCACAACGGACGGGCCACGGCGCAGTGCCTGCAGTTGGTCGCGGAAGCCGGCACCGCCGTAGACGGTGGCCACGTTCAGGCCCGGCAGCCCGGCGCCGTAGCGCTCGATGGATTCGGCCACCTGGCCGGCCAGCTCCCGCGTGGGGGCGAGCACCAGCACCTGCACGCCCTGGGCGCCGGGCTTGAGCCGCGACAGCAGGGGCAGTGCGAAGGCAGCGGTCTTGCCGGTGCCGGTCTGCGCCTGGCCCAGCACGTCGTTGCCGGCGAGTACTGCCGGAATGGCCTCCGCCTGGATGGGAGAGGGGGTGGCGTAACCGAGTTGCGCCAGGGTGTTGGTCAAAACAGGGGCGAGCCCCAGGTCACCAAAAGTGGTGACGGGGAGAGTTGCAGTCGACATGTCGGATTCCCGAATCAATGAACAGAACGCGCGCAGGGGCTGGCGTCTGTCACTCCCGGTGTGACCGGCCGGCATGCAAGCGGGTGGCGCATTCTAGCAGCATTGCCGCGATTTCCCTAATGCGGACTTTTGCGGCTTGTACGTATTCATGGGGCTGTACAGGCG
>JBJHBY010000152.1:0-8822 GCA_050485745.1 Gammaproteobacteria bacterium
GTCCACAGTTGTCGCCGCGTCCGGAATTCACAACACCTCCGGCGACCAAAGGCCGCGTACCGTGTCGACAATCAGGGGCAGGTCATCCGGCAGCTGTGGCACCGGTTGCCGCGCGGGCTGCCCCACCCAGGTGGCCACTCCGGCATCCACCAGGTACTGGTGAAAGCGCGGAAAGTGCCGGGTATGTTGCATCAGCCCGGCATGAAAGGCCAAGCGGGCAAGCCCAAGGCGCAGGCCCTCCCCCGTCACCCCGTCGCGCGGCGGCTGGAACAGCCAGGCCGCCAGACGGCGGCGGCGGTTGTCGATCCCGCCGAACACACCGGTGGGCAGGGGCATGATCTGCAGTGGCCGCCCCTGCTGTGCGACTTCGACCATCATGGAGATACTGTCCCCGGTGACCACAAAACGATCCGCCAGCCCGAGCAGCCCGGCATAGGGGTTGTCGGCGGCGGCATCACTCCAGTCATAGACCTGCACCGACGCCGGCAGTGCCTCACGCAGACTCCTGACCAGTGCCGACGGCGTGCGCCGGGAGCTGACCAGGTAGGGTGTCCCGCCCTCGGCGAGCACCGCCCGGGCCTCGCGCAGCAGGGTATCGGTAACGCCGCGGTCGTACACAAAGGGGTTGGTCGGCCCGCCGATGAGAAACGCCACCAGGGGGCGGGGCAATGCCGCCAGGCGCGGCGCCCACTCCGCGGCGGCGCGCTCCACCCGGGCACGGTCCAGCCGCATCAGCGGCATGGCGACCCGCAGCACATTCGGAAACGGCGCCGGCAGGGTTTCAGCACTGGTGATGATCAGGTCGAACTGCGGCATGCAGCCGGAGGGCTTGCCCACCAGCACGATGCGGCTGCGGCCACCGGACTGCCGCTTGATCCACAGGGCGACATTCGCCGGCCGGCGCCCGCTGGTGAGAATCAGGTCGGGCCAGGGCGGCTCCAGGGCATCGGAACGCTCCCGGTCGAGGTGATACAGCGTGGGGCCGACCCGGGGTTTGCCGAGCACAAACCCGGGCAGCATCTCCAGATTGCGCAGCTCGCTGGACCAGCCCAGCCGGGACTCAAGGGCGGCGGCAATGACCTCCACCTGGCCGTTGTCGCCGCGTTTGTCTCCCAGCACGCGCCAGATGCGTGGCGCCGCGGGCGCGTGTGCAGCCTCAGGCATTGGCCGTGGCGCCGGCGTCCTGGCTGGGTGCGGAGGGGCGATGACGGGCGAACAGCTCCTGCAACCGGGGCGACAGGCGCTCCCGCACCAGGGCCTCCAGCTCGTCGGCTTGCTCCGGGGTGAAGTAATCCCGGTAACCCCCGACCTTGGCGCGCCGCACCTTGAAGCTCTCCGGGTCGCCGCTGTTGCGCAGGGTCAGGCCACCGGAGCGGAAGAAACCTTCACTCTCGAGCTTGCGCAGGTTATCGAAAGAGCCGAAGGCCACGGCCTCGTCGAGTTCCGCGGGGGTGAACTCATCCCCCATGATGGCCGCGATCTGCGCCAGCACCGCCGCCGGATCGGCGCGCAGTGCTTCGTAGCAGCTCACCAGGCTGCCCGGGCGCGCGGCCAGGGCCGCATCCCAGTGGTTGAGGAAGTCGATCAGGGAGGGCAGCCCGATTTCGCTGTGGCGCACAAACTGCCACATATCGATATTGCGGCGATCGACCGGCGTGGTGAGTTCCGCGTTGATCAACTCCTGCTTGTGGGCGGACTGCCGCTTGGTGAACTGGAAGAACCAGGACACGGCGATATCCAGCGGGTTGCGCGCCAGAAACACCAGCGGCTTCTGCGCCAGGGAGGTATCGCTGGCGCCGGGCTGCAGGCGATCGCCCACGGCGCGCTCATAGCTGTACCAGCCATTGGTGGCGGCGAACACCGGAATCCTCGGGTCGCGGGCGGCCAGCGAGGGGTAGCGGGCGAAATCGGCTTCGGCGATGCCGTGGCGAATGCAGTACAGGCGCGTCAGCATCACCTTGAGCCAGGTATTGCCGCTCTTCGGATGGGCGATGATGACCAGCTGCGAGCGCCGCGCGATATCCACCTCGAGGGCACCCAGGCGCTGCTTGCGCAGGGACACCCGCCAGCTCTGGGGCAGGGGCGCGGTGGGGGCGATGATGAGGGCCTTGCGGGCGTTGTCACTGAGCATGGGGGTACGGGCCTGGGTGCTGGCTGGGGTGGGCATCGGGAATCCGGGCTGAAAACAAACACGCATTATACGCCCATTCACCGCCACACCATAGCGCCGCCGGGGGCGCTTCTGGCATCGTGCGACGCCGCTGTATAGAATCGCACCCTCGACCCGCCCAGCCCGGAAACCCGCATGGATCACTGCGTCTTTATCCAGACCAACGACAAGCAGCATCTCGGCGCCCTCGTCGCCCGCCATGCGCTGCGACGCAACTCCCGCCACAACGACCGCTTCGACGTGCGCTTCATGCACTACGATGACGTGCCGGTGATGAAGGCCCGCGAGGGGCAGCAGTACCTGCGCGACGGCGAGTGGCGCACCTGGGTGCGCGATGACCTGCAGTCCTTCACCCCGACGCGCTTTCTGCCGCCGCAGCTGATGGACTACCAGGGCCGCGCCCTGGTCATCGACCCCGATGTCTTTGCCCTGGCCGATGTCTGGACCCTGCTGTCGCGGGACATGGCCGGCAAGGCCATCGTCTGCCGCCCCAAGGGGGGCAGCAAGGCGCGCCGCGGCGCCTGGGCCAGCAGCGTGATGCTGCTCGACTGCGCGAAGCTGACGCACTGGCGCTTCGAGGAGCAGTTCAACGCGATGTTCAGCGGCGAGCGCGACTATATGCCCTGGGTCAGCCTGCTGTACGAGGAGCGCAACACCATCGGCGAGCTGGAGGCGGCCTGGAACGACTTCGACCACCTCGACGACAACACCTGCATGCTGCACAACACCAAGCGCAAGACGCAGCCCTGGAAGACCGGCCTGCCGGTGGACTTCCGCGCCGCGGATACCTTCCGTCTGTTTCCCCCACGCCACTGGCTGCGGCGCACCCGGCGGGCGCTGTTCGGCGACTACGGCCTCGCGGGGCGCTATGGGGAACATCCCGACCCGAAGCAGGTCGACCTGTTCTTCGGGCTGCTGCGCGAATGCCTGGAGCAGGGGGTGGTCAGTGAGGAGATGCTGCGCGAGGAGATGGCGCGCAACCATATTCGTCACGACGCCTTTGCGCTGATCGATCGCGCGCCCGCGCTGGCAAAGGCGAGCTGAAACGGACGCCGTCAGCGGTAGCCAAAGACCGGATCGAGCAACTCCTGTGTGATCCGGTCGATCTCGGCCACCTGGTCGGGCTCGAAGTCATCGCGATATCCTCCAACCTTGGCGCGGCGCGCCTTGAAGGATTCCGGCACACCGGGGTCGCCAGCCGCCATCCGGCTGTTGGCGGTCTCACCGGACTGCTCGCGCCGCTTCATGTTCTCGAAGTCTGCGTAGGCGACCACCTCACGCACCACATCCATATCCGGCACTTCGCCGATGGCGCGCAGCAGCTGCGAAAACTGCTCGACGGTGTCTTCCCGCAGGGCCTCATAGCGGAACAGGCTCAGTCGCGGGTGCTGCGCCGCTATCCCGACCCAGTGATTCATGAAACGCGCCACTGCGGCCAGGCCGTACTCGGGGCTGGTGACGAAGCCGAACAGGCCGGGGCCACCCTGCAGCTCGGGCAGGCCGTGCACGCCGCGGTTACGCGGCTTCACCCGGTGCTGCCAGTGGAAGTACATTGACACCGCCACATCCCGCGGATCCCGCACCAGCAGGATCACGGGTTTGTCGAACAGCCAGTGCCGCTCCGCCGGATGCAGGTCGGTGTAGTAACGCAGGTGTCGGTCATGGGTGAACTGGATGGCCGGAACCTCCCGGCACAGGCGCAGCAGATCATCGTAGTCCTTGATCGCCGACTCCGGCAGGCCGTGGCGCAGCTGGAAGTAACGCATCAGCATCACCCGCAGCCAGGTGCGCCCGCTTTTTTCGTAGGAAACGATCACCGCGTCGGCACGCCGCAGCTGCCGGCACTCTTCCCTGCCCCGCAACCAGCGGACCAGACGGGTTCGGGCGGCCGGCTTCAGAGGCAGACGTGGAACCAGGTGTTTGCGCAGGGCCTTGGGAAAATCGATCGGCAGCATCTTACCGCTCCGCCGGGCCGGACAGGGTCGGAAAATCGTATTGCGATAGTACCACCGCGGCCACCTGCTTCACGCTTTCGCACCGGGCGCGGGCTCGGCGCCATAGCCATAGACCGGGGAGAGCTCCTGTGCCAGGCGCGCATCGATGGCAGCCACCTGGGCGTCGTCGAAATAATCCCGGTAGCCCCCCACCTTGGCCCGCCGCACCTTGTAGCTGTCCGGGTTTTCCCTGTCACGGGGCACCATGCGGCCACCGCTGAGCCAGAAGGTGCTGGAGGCCTCCATTTTCTTCATGTTGTCGTAGGAGGAAAACGCCACCGCATCGAGAATCTGTGCGCGGTCGGCGCCAGTGCCGAGAAAGTCAGAAAGCCGCGTCAGCACGCCCTCGGTGTCCGTCTTCAGATCCTCATAGCGCAACAGAAAGTGCTGTGATACCCGGGGCAACTCCTGCGCCCAGAGATTCATGAAGCGGATCACCCGGGCCAGCCCCGCATCGTGGTTCAGCACGAATTCGAACATATTGATGTCATCGGCCTCCCCGGGGTACTGATTGATCGCCTTCTTGCCCGGCTTCATGCGGTGCTTCCACTGGAAGTACTGGGATACCGCCACATCGCGGGGGTCGCGCACCAGCAGCACCACCCTGCGGTCGTAGAAATCAGTCCTGGAATCGTGGCGACCGGTATAGTCCTCAATATAGTTGTCATGGGTGAAGAACAACCGCGGTACGGCTGCGTTCATGTTGTGGAAATTGTCGAAGCCGATCAGGGCGCGCTCCGGCAGGCCATGAATCTGCTGATAGAGCCGCGACAGCATGACCCGGAGCCAGGTGCGCCCACTCTTGCCGAAGGACACCACCACCACATCCGCGCGGCGCAGCTTGCGGTACTGCTCGGCGCCGCGCAGTACCCGCTCCGCAGCCAGCTTTTCCGCCTCCGAAGCCCGGAACATGCGCAACCTCAGCAGCTGCCGGCTGGCCTTTTTCCAGCCGGTCTGGACGGCCTGACGAACGCTGGAGCTCAGGGAGGCGAACAGATAGGGCATCGCGGGGGTCCTGCAGGGAGCGTGGCGACTGCGGCCGGGGTGATGCGGCCCGCCGGAACACGGAAGGCGGCGATTCTAACCGCCTGATGACGCCTTCTCAATATCAACGCACCGACCACACTGCCCAATAGTCAAGCCTCGCAGCAAAGGCCATACTATGCGCCCATCCCCGGTAAACGAGTAACTGGCCTTTCCGAATGCCTCCAGACAGATGCCAAACGCCAGAATTACCGCTGCACATCGCCCTCCTGACCAAGAATCTGGAGACCGGTGGCGTCCAGCGCGTCATGGCCGCCCTGGCAAACGCCCTTCTGGACGAGGGCCAGCGCGTCAGCCTGTACGTACTTGAAGACTCCGGCCCTCTTCGTCAGCGCCTGAGCCCTGCGATCGCAGTCAGGGTTTTGAGCCCGGGCCGAACCGCTCCCGCGCTTGCCAGGCTTCTGTGGCGACACCGGGATCTATCACGCTGGCTGGCCGACAAGCGCTTCCGCCGCGCCTTCTCCTACGCAACCCCTTTTGCGGAACAGCTCGCAGCAGATCAACCCGATGTACTCCTGACCCGGGATATGCGCACCAACTGCACCGCCGCCCTCGCAGCGGCCCTCGCCCGACCGCGTACCAAGCTTATTATGGGCCTGGGCTCACACTGTATCGCACTGGACGACCCACCAAACAGGTCGGTACCGGCAAGGGGGGCCGGCCCGGAGCGACCGTGGAACAGGCACCTGAGCCGGTCCTGCCTGCGCCGGGCCAGCGCTTTCGTCGCGGCATCAAGAGGGCTGGAAAAAGAGGCCCGACCGCTGATCGCGACATCCATACCTTCGTGCGCCATCTATAACCCGGTTGTTCATTCCGGAATGCGGGAAGCCGCCACAGAACCGGTTGATCACCCCTGGTTCAGAAGCAGACCATCCCCCCTCATCCTGGCCGTCGGTCGGCTCACACCAGTCAAGGGTTTTGACGTTCTGCTCAGAGCCTTCGCACAAGCCAGACAGGAACGCCAGTGCAAGCTGGTTTTGCTGGGATATAACTCCCGGGCCAGCGGCCAGCGCCAGATGCGCTCACAGCTGGAGAAACTCGCGGAAAATCTCGGTGTCAGACAGGACTTTGATATCCTGCCACTAACCCACAACCCATACCCTTATCTCGCACATGCGGATCTTTTCGCTCTTTCATCCAACGCCGAAGGATTCGGCAACGTGCTTGTCGAGGCTCTTTATTTTGGTTTACCAATAGTCAGCACCGATTGCCAGAGCGGCCCAAGAGAGATCCTCGCCGACGGTCGCTATGGAACCCTGGTACCGGTCGGCGATGCCCAAAGCCTCGCCAAGGCCCTTTTAACCGGGCTGAGCTCGAAGGTTGATCGGTCATTGCAGATCTGCCGAGCCCAGGAGTTTTCGGTCCAGAAGGCCGCAACAAAGTACCTTGGATTATTCAATGATGTCCTGAAAGCGTAAGCAGCGAGGGCAAGCAGTGCTGATAGACCGCTATCTGACCCGCCAGGTCGTGCAGCCGATGCTGCTCGGCATCGGGCTGTTTATGCTGATTTTTGTCGGCTTTACCCTGGCCAAGCAGCTGGAGGCGGCGGCGGAGGGGATATTCGATGTCAGCACCGCGCTGATGATGGTGGGCCTCTCCACCATCGCCACGCTGGAAGTTATCCTGCCCTTCGCCCTGTTTTTCTCCATTCTCTCGGTGATCGGCCGGCTCTATCAGGACGGGGAGATCATTGCCCTGACCGCCGCCGGCCTGTCGCCGCTGCGGATGATGCGCACCGTCTCCGTCGTGGCCCTGGGCACGGCCGTGGTGGTCAGCCTGCTGTCGGTGTACGGTCGCCCCTGGGCCTACCAGCAGATGTACCGGCTGGAAGCCCGCGCCAGTTTCGAGCTGGACGCCTCCAGGCTGGCGGCACGCAACTTCGTCACCATCCCGGAGCAGGACTACGTATTCATCGCCGACGACCGGGACAGCGCCGCCGGGATGCACCGCAGTGTGTTCCTGCACCGCTTGCACGACAACGGCCGCTTCGTCGAAGTGGTTCGCGCGGACAGCGCCCAGCTGCCGCGGCTGGACGCCCGCGAGCGGGCGACCACGCACTTTTTTGACGGCCACAGCTACCTCATCGACCTGGAGCAGGGCCGGGACGTGGTCACCCGCTTCGGCGAATTCCGTATCGTCTCCGAGGCGATCGACGCCAAGCAGCGCAGCTTCCGCCGCAAGGCGGCGCCCACGGCGGAACTGGCGCGCTCGAACCAGCCCAGGGAGATCGCCGAGTACCAGTGGCGCCTGTCGACCCCGCTGGCAACCTTTCTGCTCGCTACCCTGGCGGTGCCGCTGACCCGCTCGCAACCGCGCCAGTCACGGCTGCGCCCCAACCTGATTGCCATCGGCACCTATCTGCTGCTGTTCGCCACCATCGCCGTCACCCGCGGCCAGGTGGAAACCGGGCGGCTGCCGGCGGTGCCCGGCCTGTGGCTGGCCTACCTGCCCCCGGCACTGTTGCTGCTGGCCCTGCTGGTCACGCAGTCCGCGCCCTGGGCACAACTGCGCTATCGCCTCTCCGGCAAAGGGGGGGGCAGTTAATGTCGCATCCACGCATCCTTGGCCGCTACCTGGCCCGGAACCTGATGCACGGCTGGCTGCTGGTGCTGGCGGTCACCGCCGTGCTGTTCGGCCTGATCGAGCTGATCGGCGAACTCGACCGCGTCGACCAGAGCTATACCAGCCCCATGGTCATCGCCTATGTCTTGCTGACCCTGCCACAGATGTTGATGGCGCTGGCCCCCGTGATCATCTTCCTGGGCAGCCTGGTCGCCCTGTCGCGAATGGAGCAACTGAGCGAGCTGACCATCATGCGCAGCGCCGGAATCCCGCGGCGGCAACTGCTCGCACTGCTGGCCCGCCCCGCCCTGGTGCTGGCCGTGGTCCTGCTGCTGATCATGGAGTTCGTCAGCGCCCCGCTGCACCAGCAGGGTGAAGAGCTGCGCCATCAGGCGCGGGGCACCGGCGCACTCAACCTGCGCTCGGACCTGTGGTCCCGCGACGAGCTGCGCTACTTCAGGCTGGGCGGGCTCACCCCCGAGCGCCAGCCCTCAGATATCGAGATTTTCATCTTCGACGGCGACAACCGCCTGGTGGAATCGATTCACGCCGAGCGTGCCGATATCGTCCAGGGCCGGCGCTGGGAGCTCAGGGAGGCCCTGGTGCGCCGCTGGCAGGACGGCCACCTCGACCTCCAGCGATACCCGTCCCTGACCGTCGACAACCTGTGGACGCAGCCGGAGCTGCCGCGACTGGTGCTGGGCCAGGACAGCATGCCCCTGAGCCTGCTGCACCAGCACGCGCGCTACCTGGCGCAGACGGAGCAAACCGCTGCGCCCTATGCGATTGCCTTCTGGAGCCGCCTGCTGCTGCCCTTATCCTGCGCGGGCATGATCCTGTTGGCACTGTCCATGGGCACCGCACCCGGCGGTGCCCGCGCGGGCATGGGCAAGCAGCTGGGTGTGGGCACGCTGATCGGGGTCTTGTTCTTCCTCGGCTCGCAGATCCTGGTGGCCTTCGGGCAGATTCTGTCACTGGCGCCGCTGCTGACCAGCCTGCTGCCCACACTGACGCTGCTCGCTGCCGCCACCCTGCTCTACTGGCGACTGCGC
>JBJHBY010000153.1:0-8797 GCA_050485745.1 Gammaproteobacteria bacterium
CAAGCGCTCTCCCAGCTGAGCTATAGCCCCGAAAGGGAGCGCGCATATTAAAAACCCCGGGCGGGGCTGTCAACGGGCTGGCGGGATTTTTTGTGGCGTCGCGGCGGCGGCCACGGGCTGGAACAGGCGGCGGTAGGCCGCCGGGGTGAGACCGGTGAGGCGCTTGAACAAACGCCGGAAAAAGGACACGTCCTCGTAACCCACGGCGATGCCGATGGCGTCGACCGGGTCGCCGCCGGCTTCGAGCAGTCGCTTGGCGGCTTCCACCCGCAGGTTCTGCAGGTATTCGGTGAGGGAACGGCCGGTGGCGGCGCGAAAGCGGCGCTTGAGGCTGCGTTCGGGAATGCCCGCCTGGTCGACCACACCGCGCACCGCGCCGGGCTGGAGAAAGTGCTGCGCCAGCCACTCCTCACAGCGGCGCACCAGGGCGTCGGCGTGCAGGGCGCGGGTGGCCAGGGGTGTGAATGGCAGCTGCCCTTCCCCGTGCCACTTCAGCAGGTAGACCTGGGCGATGCGCAGGGCCTCTCCCGGGCTGGCGTGGCGGGCGATGATGTGCAGGGCGAGGTCGTGCCAGGAGGTGGTGCCGCCGGCGGTGACAATGCGCCCGGCGTGGTCGGCAATCACCAGGTTGGGTTCGGGGTGGAAGCGCACCTTCGGGTAGTGCTGGCGGAACAGCTCCCGGTAGCCCCAGTGGGAGGTGGCGTCGCAGCCGTCGAGCAGCCCGGTCTCCGCCAGCATCACCGCGCCGGAGCAGGCGGAGTAGATGGCGCAGCCGCGGCGGTGGCAGCGGCGGATCCATTCCATCAATGCCGGGTAGCGGTCGTGCAGGGGTTCGTCCGGCCCCAGCCACAGTTCCGGCAGGACGAGGATATCGCCGCCGGGGTCGTCGCCGATGCCGCAGTCCGGGGTGACGGGGATGCGGTGGCCGCAACTGAAGGGCTGTGGCTCCGGGGCGACGATGCGCACCCGAAAACACTGCCGCGGCGCGTCGCTGCCGGTGAGTTCCTGCCACACGCTGCCGGCGGCACTGAGCACGTCGACCATGCCGTACAGGGCCGAGCCGGCGGTTTCCGGCACCGCCAGGATGAGCACGTCGATGGGGGCTGGCTGCGGGTCCATCCCGGGCGCCCTGGGGCATCGCAAGGCCCGCGCCGCGGGCGATGGCGCAGATCATGGCACGATCGCCCCGGTTTTGTCCCGCGCCCATCTGCTGCGCCGGGCGACCCGGGCGTAGGGTGGAACCAGGCTCCCGCCACGACGGCGGGGCCGCCATCCAGCGGATGGCACCCGAACAACAGCCGATGAGGATCACGACCATGAGCACAGCGATGCAAACACCCCCGGCCCCGGAACAGGCCGCCGCCACCCGCAACGGCCTGGACCTGGCACGGATGAGCCGCACCGTGGCCACCCTGCAGGCGCAGCCGCCGCTGGCGCAGTTCCGCTTCCGCGCGCGCAACCAGTGGATCAACGGCGGCGAGAACCGCTCCAGCATCCAGGGCTTTTATGGCGTCGGCGCGGAGGACACCTCGCGCGAGCGCCCCTTCGAGTTCACCAACGGCGAGCCGCCGGTGCTGCTCGGGCACAATGAGGGCGCCAACCCGGTGGAGTTCCTGCTGCACGCCCTGGCGGGTTGCGTCACCACCACCACGGTGCTGCACGCCACCGCGCGCGGCATCACCCTCCGCGCCATGTCCACGGAGCTGGAGGGGGATATCGACCTGCAGGGGCTGCTGGCACTGGACGACACGGTGCCGGCGGGTTACCGGGAGGTGCGCATGCGCCTGCACATCGAGGCGGACTGCAGCGACGCGGAGCTGGATGAGTTGCTGGCCTTCGCCCGGGAGCACTCGCCGGTGTGCAACACCATTTGCCGGCCGGTGCCGGTGCGCATCGAGCGGGTGCGGGCTCAGCCCGCCCCGCCACCCAGGTCCGCGTAGGCCTTCTCCAGCTTTTTCAGCCGCTTCTTGCCCACGCCACCGAGCACCTCGATGGCGTGGCGCAGGCGCGCGCGGCTGAGGTCGGGGCCGAGCAGGTGCATGGCGTCCACCACCGAGAAGGACGCGGTGGTGCCGCTGATGGCCACGAACAACGGCGCGAACAGGTCCTTCACCTTCATGCCCAGGGCGTCGGCCAGGTTTTTCAGCTCCTGAAAGATCAGGTCCCGCTGCCAGTGGCGCAGGGCTTCCATGCGCCACAGGGCGAACTGCAGCACTTCGAGCAGGCGCTCCTCGTCGAGCTTCGCGGCTTCGAAGTCCGCCGGCTTCAGCGGCAGCATGCCGGAGACGAGAAACGCCATCAGCGGCGCGAAGTCGCTCAGGGTCTCGATGCGGCCCTGGGCGTGGGGCAGCATGCTGAGCAGGTTGTCGCGGTTGTAGGCCCAGTCGTGCAGGCGGTCGGCGAGTTGCTCCAGGCTGTGGTTCTCGCGAATCCACAGACCGTTCAGCCAGCGCAGCTTTTCCACATCGAAGATCGGCCCGCCGAGGCTGACCCGGCTGATGTCGAACACCGAGAGCATTTCGTCCAGGGCGAACTTCTCGCGCTCGTCGGGCATGGACCAGCCCATGCGCCCGAGGTAGTTGAGCAGGGCCTCGGGCAGAAAGCCCATGCGCTGGTAGTAGAGAATACTGGTCGGGTTCTTGCGCTTGCTGAGCTTGGTTTTGTCCGGGTTGCGCAGCAGGGGCAGGTGGCAGAACACCGGCGGCTGCCAGCCGAAGGCCTGGTACAGCAGGATGTGCTTTGGCGCGGAGCTGATCCACTCCTCGCCGCGAATGACGTGACTGATCTGCATCAGGTGGTCGTCGACCACGTTGGCCAGGTGGTAGGTGGGCAGGCCGTCGGCCTTGAGCAGCACCTGCATGTCGACCTGGGCCCAGTCGATGCTGATTTTGCCGCGCAGCAGGTCGTCGAATTCACAGGCGCCCTCCCGCGGTACCTTGAGGCGCACCACATAGGGCTCGGCGGAGCTCAGGCGCCCGGCGATCCCGGCCTGGGACAGGTGCAGGCAGTGGCCGTCGTAGCCCAGGGGCTGCTGGTTGGCCATTTGCTCCGCGCGCAGGGCGTCCAGGCGCTCGCTGCTGCAGAAGCAGCGAAAGGCATGGCCACCCTCGATCAGCCGGTCAGCGTGCTGCCGGTAAATTTCCGAGCGCTCGCTCTGCCGATAGGGCCCGTGGGGGCCGCCGACGTCCGGGCCCTCGTCCCACTCCAGGCCCAGCCAGCGCAGGGCGTCGAAAATCGCTTGCTCGGATTCGGGGGTGGAGCGGGCCTGGTCGGTGTCCTCGATGCGCAGCAGGAACTGGCCGCCATTGGCGCGGGCGTAGCACAGGTTGAACAGCGCGATATAGGCGGTGCCTACGTGGGGGTCGCCGGTGGGTGACGGAGCGATACGGGTGCGAACGGCCATGGCGCGGGGAATCCCGGAACGGGGCAAGGCGCCACCGCCGGCCCGCCGCCCCCACCACAACAGGGCTGCGGCCACACCGTGCCGGTGACATCTATGCCGATGAAATCGAAGGGGAAACATCATACACGAAGGCGCCGCGCCGGGGCATCGGCCGGCGCTGGCGCAATTCCTCATACCAGGCCACGGCATCGCCGGCGCCGGGTTTGACCGGCCTCATCACCGCCGGTAACGTCCTGCGCTGACCCTGTGCAGCCGGAGGTGAAGCAATGACGGGAACAGCGCCCTTTGCGGGCCTGCGCGTGCTGGAACTGTCGGACGGCATCGCTGGTGCCTGGGCCGGCAAGCTGCTGGCGGATGCCGGCGCCGAGGTGATCCGGCTGGAGCCCCCGGGGGGTGACCCGATGCGGCGCTGGAAAGCCTCCGCGGCACTGGGCCTGAGCCCGCCCCTGGAGCAGGGCCGCACCAGCCCCCTGTTCCACTATCTGAACGGCCACAAGCGCAGCCGCGTGCTGGACCTCCAAGCCGCCAGCGCCGGGGCAGCGGCCGAGCTGGAGGCCCTGGCGGCGGCCGCGGACATCCTGCTGGTGGACCTGCAGCAGCCCGCGCCGTCCACACAGGCGCTGCTGCAAACCCTGCAACGGGAGCAGCCGGGGCTGACCGTGGTGGAGGTCTCCGCCTGGGGCGGCAGCGGCCCCTTCGCCGGGCGCAGCGCCAATGACTTCAGCCTGCAGGCGGAGATCGGCGCCACCGCCTACCGCGGCTATGCGGATCGCCCGCCCATCGCCGCCGGTGGCCAGATCGGCGATTACCTCACCGGCAGCCACGCCGCGGTGGCGGCGGTGGCCGGCTGGCTGCAGGCGCGCCAGTCCGGGCGCGGGCCGCAAGTGGCGGTGCCCGCCTTCGAGGTGATGCTGATGTGCCTGCAGCCTTATCAGTACCTGTTCGCCCAATGCCAGCCCGGGGTGCTGCTGCAGCGCTCCCTGGAGGTGCCCTCGATCGAACCCGCCAGCGATGGCTGGGTGGGCTTCTGCGCGGTCACCGCACAGCAGTGGCAGGCCCTGGCGGAGCTGGTCGGCCATCCCGCGATGGGCAAGGATCCGGGCCTGGCCTACAGCGACCAGCGCTGCCAGCGGCTGGACGAGGTGCAGCCGAAAATCCACGCCTGGACGCGCCAGCACAGCGTGGAGGACATCGTCACTCAGGCCAGTGCCGCCCGCATTCCGGTGGCGCCGGTGGGCAATGGCGAGACGGTCACCGAGATGGCGCAGATGGAAGCCCGCGGCATCTACCGCCGCCACCCGGACGGCTTTCTGCAGCCGCGCCCGCCGTTTCACCTCGGCCACGGTGGCCTGCGCGAGGTCGGCGTGGCGCCGGCCCTGGATGAATACCGGGATACCCCCGCACCGCGACAGCGGCCCGCGCCGGATCCGGACCCAGGCCCGGACCCGGCCAGCGCCCTGCCCCTGGCCGGCCTCACCGTGGTGGACTTCACCGCCTTCTGGGCCGGCCCCTATGGCAGCGCCTGCCTCGCCGCCCTCGGCGCCGACGTGATCAAGATCGAATCCACCCGGCGCCCGGACGGCATGCGCTTCGCCTCCGGCATGCCCCCCGGGGACAAGCCCCTGTGGGAGACCTCGCCGATCAGCCACGGCGCCAACAGCAACAAGCGCGACATCACCCTGGACCTCGAGAGCGAGGCCGGGCTCGACCTGGCACGGCGCCTGATCGCCCGCGCGGACATCGTGATCGAGAACTTCTCGCCCCGGGTGATGGAGCGCTTTGGCCTGGGCTGGGAACAGATCCACGCCCTCAACCCCGAGGCGATCATGGTGCGCATGCCCGCCTTCGGCCTGGAGGGCCCCTGGCGCGACCGCACCGGCTTCGCCGCCACCATCGAGCAGGTGTCCGGGCTGGCCTGGCTGACCGGCTACCCGGACCGCGCCCCGCTGATCCCCCGCGGCGCGGTGGACCCGCTGGGCGGCATCACCGCGGTGTTCGCCACACTGGCCGCCCTGGAGCAGCGCCGCCAGGGCCTGGGCGGGCAGCTGGTGGAGGTGCCGCTGATGGAGCCGGGCCTGGCCATCGCCGCGGAGCAGGTGCTGGAGTTCAGCGCCTTCGGCGTGCGCCTGGAGCGCATGGCCAACCGCAGCCCCAGGGCGGTGCCCCAGGGGGTGTTCAATTGTGCCGGCGAGGGCATGCTGGCCCTGTCGGTATCGCACCCCGACCACTGGCGGGCCCTGGTCGATGCGCTGGGCCTCGATGCCCTGCGCGACCCGGCGCTGCAGGACGCGGCGGCGCGGCGCCAGCGCGAGGACGAGATCGAGGAGCAACTGGCGCTGTACTGCCAGAGCGAGGACGCAGAGGCCCTGGCGGAGCGCCTGGCCCTGGCCGGCGTTCCCGCGGCACCCCTGCGCAACGCCCGCGAGACCCATCGCCACCCGCAGCTGCGGGCCAGCGGCTTTTTCACCCGCCTGGAGCATGCGGTGATGGGCGAGCTCGACTACCCGGCGTTTCCGTTCACCTTCGACGGGCAGCACCTGCCGGTGCGCAGCCCGGCACCCCTGCTGGGCGAGCACAACCGGGCGGTGCTGCAGGGCCTGCTCGGCCTGTCGGATGCGGAGCTGGCCAGACTGGAGGCCGACGGCGTGATCGGCAACCGGCCCGCTTTCGGGTAGTATCGGCTGCTTGTCCATTTGACCAGGCCCGGGCGCACCGTCTCCCGGGAAGCCAACGGCACCGGGATGTGTGCCGGGTGCACAAGGAACCCACAGCATGCAGCAAAACCGCGTTTTTCCCGGCTGGTGGCAGGTGCTCGTCGCCTTTCTGGTCCAGGGCGTCAGTGCCGGGGCGGTGGTGTTCACCTACAGCGTGGCGGTGGTGCCCTTCGCCGAGGCCTTCCAGCCCAGCCGCATGATGCTGATGATGGGCGTCACCGCGATGATGGCGGTGTCCGGCGTGTTCGCGCCCTGGATGGGGGCAGCGGTGGACCGCTACCCGATCGCGCGCATGATGGTGATCGGTGCCCTGTGCATGGCACTGGGCTATGTGCTGCTGTCATTCAGCACGGCGATGTGGCAGGTGCTGCTGGTCTACGGGCTGTTGATGTCCGTGGCCACCACCCTGGCCGGGCCGCTGGCGGCCTCCACCCTGCTGGCGCGCTGGTTCAGCCGCCGCCGCGGCCTGGCGATGGGCATTGCCTCGATCGGCACCTCCGTGGGGGGCTTTTTGTTCCCGCCGCTGCTGCAGTGGCTGATCGACAGCCTGGAGTGGCGCGCGGCCTTCCGTGCCCTGGGCGGCATCATCCTGCTGGCCACCCTGCCCTGGATCCTGCTGCTGGTGATCAACCGCCCCGCTGATCACGGCCTGCACCCGGATGGCGAGGCGCCCGCGACGCCGCCCGCCGGTGGGACAACCGCCACCGCGGCGGCACCGCGCTTCGACAACACCGGCGCCCTGCTGCGCAACCGCAACTTCTGGCTGATCGCCATCGTCATGGGCTGCCTGCTCGCGGTCTATACCGGGGTGGTCAGCAACCTGATGCCCTTTGCCCTGGACAGCGGCGCCAGCGGCGAGCGCGGTGCCCTGCTGCTGTCGCTGATGGCTTTCTGCGGCATCATCGGCAAGCTGGTGTTCGGTGCCGTGGCCGACCGCATCGACCTGCGCGTGGCCCTGGCCGCGGCCCTGGTGCTGGTCTGCCTGGGGCTGAGCAGCTACGTCATGGCCTCGGGGTATATCGGGCTGGCGCTCGGCAGTGTGCTGCTGGGGCTGGCCGCCGGGGGCGGTTTGCCGGTGTGGGCGGCGCTGATCGGCCACGTCTTCGGGCCGGACAACTACGGCCGCGCGATGGGGCTGATGAGCCCGGTGATCACCGTATTCAACCTGCTCGCCCCGCCCCTGGCCGGCCGCATCCACGACCTCACCGGCGGCTACCAGCTGGCCTTCGCCCTGTTTACCGGCGCCCTGCTTCTGGCCCTGACCCTGATCCCGTTCATCCACCTCGGCGGCAGCCTCCGGCCACAGGCCGCGGCCGCCTGAGCCAGCACCACCCGGGCTGGCTCAGGGCGCCACCAGGCCAATGCGCAACAGGTGGTACGTACCGCGAATGCCGTGCCCGTCCGGGCCGGGAAAGCACTCGCTGTAGATCGCCTGCATCAGGCGCAGCACGTCCCGGGGAATGGCCCCCTGGGGGGCAAAGGCATTGGTGGCGCCGGCCTGCTGCACGCTGCGCAGGAAGCTGCGCACATCGGCAAAATGCTGCACTTCGTAGCGCTCCTCCAGCTCCGCCCCGGGCAACAGCCCGCGCCAGAACGCGGGGCCGGGAAACTCGCCGGCGTGCTGCCGCGGCGGCCGGCCGCTGCGCTGGTAGGCCTCGGCAAACGCCGCGCGCAATTCACAAAAGGTATCGCCACCGAAGGTGGTCAACGCCGCCAGGCCGCCGGGGTTGAGCAGTGCACGGCAGCGCGGCAGCGTGGTCTCCGGCGTCTGGAACCACTGCATGGTGGCGTTGGAGATGATCAGGTCGAAGCGCCGCCCGCAGCCCTGCAGAAAAGCCTCGGCATCCGCCACCACGAACTCGACATCGGGGCTGTGCCGCTGCGCCAGCGCGACCATGTCGGCGGCGATATCGACGCTGACAATATGCGCCCCGGGCCAGGAGGCGTGCAGCATTCGCGTCAGCCGGCCACTGCCGCAGCCGAGTTCGAGGATATTCCGCACCGGCTGTTCAGCCAGACGCGCACGGGCGTAGGCGTGCAGGTCCTGCGCCATCGCCGCCTGCACCGGCGTCGCCGCCTCGTAACTGCCCGCGCGCCGGCCAAAGCGCCGCGCCACCAGGGGCTTGTCGATCAGCTGAGGCATCAGTCCCTCCGGCAAACCGGGAATTTTAACAGTGATTGTCCGCCGTGATCTCGCGGGTGGCGATATCTGCTTCAGTCAGGGCTTCGACATCAGCAAGGGGGCGACATGGGAGAGCGGCCTGCCTTGCGACGGGCACCCACTACGCGTACACTTGATGTGTACACAACATCATCGAATCGCGCTATGCAGACCCTCAATGTCCGTGAAACACGAGAGCAGCTGTCCCGCCTGCTGGATGCCGTGGCCGCCGGCGAGGAGGTTCTCATCCTGCGTCACGGCAGGCCGGCCGCCCGCCTGACAGCCCCGGAGCGGGAGGCGATCCGCTTCCCCGATCGCTCCGCGCTGCGGCAATCCCTACCGGCTGCCGGCGAGACGTCGGCACAGGCCGTGCGCAGCCTCAGGGAAGAGGACCGCTACTGACATGCTCTACCTCGATACCAGCGCCATCCTGCCCTTCTACCGGCAGGAGGCCGCGAGCGATGCCGTGCAGGCCCTGCTGCTGCGGCAGCGACAACCGGTGTTGATCAGCCAGTTCAC
>JBJHBY010000154.1:0-8678 GCA_050485745.1 Gammaproteobacteria bacterium
GCTCGAGGCCGCGGTCGATGGCATTATCGTTATCGACCGCAAGGGTGTGATCCGGCTGTTCAACCGTGGCGCCGAACAGTTGTTTGGCTACCCGCGCGAGCACGTGCTGGGGCAGAGCGTCAACAGGCTCATGCCCGAGCCATTTGCCACGCGCCACGACAGTTATGTCAACGCCTACCTGGAGACCGGTCAGCGCCGTATTATCGGTATTGGCCGCGAGGTCCAGGGCAGGCGCCAGAACGGTGAATTGTTTCCGATGCGCCTCTCCATCGGCGAGGCCCACCATCGCGGCGAACGCTTTTTTGTGGGTATCTGCCATGACCTGACGGACTATCGGCTGCTGGCGGATGAGAAAATTTTGGTCGAGCGCCGCTATCAGGATCTTCTGGAGGGTCAGTCGGAGCTGATCTGTCATTTTGATCCGGAATTGCGCCTGACCTTTGTGAATCAGGCGCTGCTGCGCTATCACGGCAGAGAGGAAGCCGAGATGCTCGGCCACTCCTTCCTGCCACTGATCCCCGTGGAGGATCACCATCGCGTCTTCGAGCAGTTGCGTGGCCTGCGTCATGCCGGT
Organism: Gammaproteobacteria bacterium; assembly: GCA_050485745.1. Classification (GTDB taxonomy): domain Bacteria; phylum Pseudomonadota; class Gammaproteobacteria; order Pseudomonadales; family CAMLJR01; genus JBJHBY01. The sequence goes on from JBJHBY010000154.1 coordinate 575, forward strand.
GATAGAAGTACCTATCGGCATCGTGTGCGTCTTGCCGACGGCCGCCTGCGCTGGCAGGAATGGACCTGGAGCGTGGCGGAGATGGACGGCCCGAGGATTGTCTCGTTTCAGGGTTTCGGAACGGACATCACCGAGCGGCTGGAAGCGGAGGAGCGCGCGCTGCATCTGGTGACCCACGACGCCCTCACCGGACTCGCCAATCGGCAGTTCTTCGAGGGCCGGCTGCGCGAAATCCTGCAACAGCAGGAAGGAAAATTCTGCCCCGACTGCCTGTCGCTGCTATTGATCGACATTGACCGCTTCAAGCAGTTGAACGACAACCTCGGGCATGGCATGGGGGATCGCTTTCTGCAGATTATTGCGGATCGCCTGCGCAGCCAGTTGCAGACCTCGGACCTGATGGCCCGCTGGGGCAATGATGAGTTCGCCGTACTGCTCTCCGGTGGTGCCTCGCGCATGGAGGTCAGGAGTCGGGCCGAGGCCCTGCGCCAGGTGCTGGCCCAACCCTGCCTGATCGGTGATCGCGAATTGCTGATCAGTGTCAGCATCGGCGCCAGCTGCTGTCCGCGCTGTACCGAGGATGCGGGCACCCTGCTGTATCAGGCTGAGATTGCCAACCAGCAGGCCAAGCGCGAGGGCGGCAATCGCGTGGCCATTTTCCATCCGGAAATGGCGGATGCCGGACGGGAATTCTTTGAGCTTGAAAACCGGCTCTGGCGGGCCCTCGAGGGGGATGGGCTGGAGCTGCATTATCAACCCAAGGTTGATATGCGTGATGGCCGGCTGGTGTCATTCGAGGCCCTGCTGCGCTGGCCGGATGCGGAGAAGGGCTGGATCTCCCCGGCGCAGTTCATTCCGTTGGCGGAGGCATCATCTCTTTACGAACCGCTGGGAGAATGGGTCATCGAGCGCGCCTGTCGACAACTCGCCGACTGGCGCGAGCAGGGGTTGCCCCTGTTCGGTGTCGCCATCAATGTTTCGCCCAGGCATTTTCGTCATCCCGGCTTTGCGTCGTTCCTGCTGGACACCGCGCGCCGACACCAACTGCCCCCGGAGTTGCTTGAGCTTGAGATCACCGAGGGCATCGTCATGGAGGACAGCCAGCGCACCATCAGAACCCTGCAGACCCTGCGCGACCACGGCTTCAGTATAGCCATTGATGACTTCGGCGTTGGCTATTCCTCGCTGCGCTATCTCAGCGAGCTACCCGTATCCACGCTGAAGATCGACCAGCGCTTTGTGCGGGACATGCGCGAGCAGCGCAATGCCGCGGTGGTTGCCGAGGCCATTATTCGTCTGGGCCGCACCCTGTCCCTGGACATTGTGGCAGAAGGTGTCGAGACACCGGAGCAGTGCCGGCAGCTGCTCGGTTATGGCTGTCATCTGGCACAGGGCTATCTGTTCTCCCGGGCATTGCCGGCCGCGGAGGCCGCGCGGTACATGATCCCCGGCCAGGCTTTTGCCGCCGCATCGGGCGGCGGCGTCGCTGCGACCGGTACTCCGCAGCCCTGTACCTGACTATCCGGCAATTTCAGCGCTCCAGCAGGCTGCGCAGCATCCAGGCGGTTTTCTCATGCACTTGCATGCGCTGGGTCAGCAGGTCCGCAGTGGGTTCGTCGCTGGCGGCTTCCGCGATCGGAAACACTTCACGGGCCGTGCGGGCGACGGTTTCCTGGCCCTTGACCAGTTGCCGGATCATGTCCTCGGCGTTGGGGACTCCGTCGGTTTCCACGATTGACGTCAGCTCACTGAAGGCCTTGTAGGTGCCGGGGGCGGGATAGCCGAGGGCGCGGATGCGCTCGGCGATCTCGTCGACCGCGGTGGCGAGCTCCGTATACTGCTGCTCGAACATCAGGTGCAGGGTCTGGAACATGGGCCCGGTGACGTTCCAGTGGAAGTTGTGGGTCTTCAGGTACAGGGTGTAGCTGTCCGCCAGCAGACGGGACAGACCGTCCGCGATACGGTGCCGGTTTTCGGCGTCAATACCGATATTGATGTCCATGTCGCTTCTCCTTTGATTGATCATCCCCGCGAGCACCTGCCCGCGGGGCCTTGCGTTATGTTGCTTCCGTTATCCCCGCCCCGCGACCGTCAATCCAGTACCGCGATGAGCAACAGCATCAGCACAAAGCCGCCCATCAATGCCGCCGTCGCCACACCTTCGTTGCCGTCGCGATGCGACTCCGGAATGATCTCGTGGCTGACCACGAACAGCATGGCACCGGCGGCACCGGCCAGCATGATCGGCAGCAGGGTATCGGTCAGCCCGGCAAGCCAGGCGCCGAGTATGGCACCCAGTGGCTGGGTCAGCCCGGTCAGTATCGCGACGCCCAGCGCCGCGGCACGTGTGTAACCAACGCTGAGCAGGGCCGCGGCCACCACCAGGCCTTCCGGCAGGCTCTGGATGCCGATCCCGATGGCGGTGGCCATGCCGGTTGCCTGACTGTGCCCGAAACTGGCACCCACGGCGAAACCCTCGGGCAGGTGATGCAGGGCCATGGCCAGCACCACCAGCCAGACACCACGCACGCGGCCGGTTTCCGGGCCACAGCGGCCAGTGACCAGGTGCTGGTGAGGTGTCAGGGCGTCAGCCAGCCAGAGCAGCATGGCGCCGGCCAGCACACTGATGGCCAGCAGCGCCGCACCCTGGATATTACCCCACAGAGATTCCGCATGCCCGAGGGCGGGCAGCAGCAGGGTGAAGATGGTGGCGCCCAGCATCACGCCGGCACTGAAGCCCATCAAACTGTCGCGCAGGCCTGTGGTCCAGTCGCGGATGAACAGTGCCGGCAGGGCACCGACCCCGGTCATCAAGGCAATCACCAGGGAGGCTTCGATGGCGCCGGTCATGGCCTCGCTCATCGATCCCGGACGGGTGATGCGCATCAGCAACAGGGCGAGCAGAATCAGGCCCGCTCCCGCGGCGGCGTAGCCGATCGGGCTGCGGCCAGGTGAGGTCGGCGCGGGCAGTGTTGATACGGTGCTGTTCACGTTCCGGGCTCCTGGGCCGGCCCACTGTATGAGCCGTTCCGGAGGAGCATAGGAAGTTTCGTACGGGACCGCCAATGACATTTGGCGATCGTCACTATCGCCAGATTCAATGATGCGTTCCGGTCCAGGCTCAGCCCGCGGGAACCGCCTCGACCACCATGAAGGAAATGCCGCCGGAGGCGAGCAGGCGCTCGTCGGCCTCGATGCGTACGTCCGCGCGAATGAAGCGACGACCCCGATGGGCCAGGCTGGCCCGGGCACTGACCCGGCCGGAACCGACGTTGCCCATGCAGGTCAGGTGCATATCGGTGGTGACGACGCGCTGCCCCTTCTCCAGTGCGCTGAAGGCCGCGGCCCCGGCGACGGTGTCTGCCAGGCTGCTGAGCACACCGCCGTGCAGGACCCTGGCCGAGTTCAGGTGATGGGGCTGGATATCGAGCCAAAGCTCGGCTTCACCATCGGCCATCCGGGTCACGTCCACGCCGAGGTGCTGGATGAAGTTGGTGGCGGGCTGCTGGGGCGCGGTGGACATGCGAGACTCCTGTATCGGCTTGTGGGTCAGTGAATCAGCCCGGCACATTATCAGCTGCATTGGCCTTCGGCCAATGGTCGGCACATTCCCGTGCCGACCATTAACCCGGCAATAAATCGTGCCGGGTTAATGGCAGACTTTCCGGGAACAGGGTCAGCCACCGCAGGCGGCATTTTCTGGTTGTTGCTTGACAGCTTTGTCCGTGCCGGATAGTTTGAATGCCATGAATGCTTCAGCGATTCACCAGCAGTTTTCCCTCCGCCGGCGCGTGCCCCGCTCGCTGGCGCTGCGACTGCGCCTCGCGCGCAGCTGATCTCTTCCTGCCGGCGAATGCCGGCGTGCCGTCAGGCACCACGTTTTTCAGTCCCTTTTCGAGTACGTCCGGCGTTGTCGCCGGTGTGCGGATGTCGTTATCGCTCCTGTGCGCGCGGCATCCACTGACAGGAGTGTATCGCCATGTTGAAACAACCCTGGAAGCGCTACCGGGCCTTCCCGCCGATTGACTTGCCGGACCGGCGCTGGCCCTCATCCGTCATTGAGCATCCGCCAGCCTGGCTCAGTACCGACCTGCGCGATGGTAATCAGGCTTTGTTCGAACCCATGGATGTCGCACGCAAGCTGCAGATGTTCCAGACTCTGGTCGATGTCGGCTTCAAGGAAATCGAAGTGGCGTTTCCTTCGGCCTCGCAGACCGATTTCGATTTCGTGCGTCGTCTTGTCGAAGAGGGCAGAATCCCCGATGACGTTACCATCGGTGTATTGACCCAGGCACGCGAGCACTTGATCCGCCGCACCATGGAATCCCTGCGTGGCGCGCGTCGTGCCATCGTCCATGTCTATAACGCCACAGCACCGGTATTCCGGCGCAAGGTGTTCGGCCTTGATCCCGCGGGAGTGCGCGGCATCGCCGTGGAGGCGGCGCGCCTGATCCGCGAACTGGCGGCAGAGCAGCCAGGCACCGAGTGGGTGTTCCAGTACTCCCCCGAAGTGTTTTCCGGTACCGAGCTGCCGGTGGCGCTCGATGTGTGCAATGCCGTCATCGATATCTGGCAGCCCACGCAGCAGAACAAGGTGATTATCAATTTGCCGGCGACGGTGGAGATGGCGACACCCAATGTCTATGCCGACCAGATCGAGTGGATGCATCGTCACCTCGAGCGCCGGGATGCGGTGATACTGAGTGTGCATCCGCACAACGACCGGGGTACCGCGGTCGCCGCCGCGGAGCTGGCGTTGATGGCCGGAGCCGATCGTGTCGAGGGCTGCCTGTTCGGCAATGGCGAGCGCACCGGCAATGTCGACCTGGTGACTCTGGCCCTGAATCTCTACAGCCAGGGGGTTCACCCGGGCCTGGACTTCTCCGATATCGACCGGGTCGCCCGGGTGGTGAAGACCTGTACCGGGTTGCCCATCCATCCGCGTCACCCCTACGTGGGTGACCTGGTGTTCACGGCTTTTTCCGGCTCGCACCAGGATGCCATTCGCAAGGGACTTGCACAGCAGGGGGCGGAGCAGCTCTGGGAGGTGCCCTACTTGCCGATTGATCCCGCCGATGTCGGGCGCCGCTTTGATGAGGTGATCCGGGTCAACAGCCAGTCCGGCAAGGGTGGCGTAGCATTCCTGCTGGAGCAGGAGTACGGCGTGCGTCTGCCACGCCGCCTGCAGGTGGAGTTCAGTGCGGCAGTGCAGCGCCTGGCGGAGGCCAGCGGCAGCGAGGTCAGTGCCGCGCAGTTGTGGCAGTTGTTCCAGGCGGAATACCTTGAGGTTGAGGGGCCGCTGCTCTGGTGTGAGCATCACTTCGGCGATGCCGGTGACAGTGAGACTGTGGCGCTGAGACTGCACTGGCGCGGTCGGGAACAGTTGCTGCACGGGCGGGGCAATGGCCCGGTGGCGGCGGTGGTGGCGGCATTGCCCTTTGAGGTTGACCTGCTGCACTTCGAGGAGCAGTCCCTGGAGCAGGGCGCGGATGCCCGTGCGATGGCCTTTGTCGAGCTCAGCCTGCCAGGCGTGCCCGGGTCGCGCTTTGGTGTTGCGGTGCATGGCAATATTGTCACTGCCGGTGTGTTGGCGGTGATCAGTGCCGCAAACCGCTTGCTGGCCATGTCTGCCATCGACCCCGACTACAGGTCCGGCGAAGAGCCGGCGATCACAGAAGGATCACTCTGAATGACGTTGAATCAGCAGCAGAGCTGGCATGCCCTGGAGGGAGACGCGGCCGGGGAGCGGTTGCAGTCCCCCGCGGAGGGGCTGTCGTCCGCCGAGGCACAACAGCGCCTCGCGGCTCAGGGTCCCAACCGCCTGACCCCGCCGCGCCGTCGTGGCCCTCTGCTGCGACTGCTGGCCCAGTGCCACAATGTGCTCATTTATGTGCTGCTGGCCGCGGCGGGTATCACCGCCCTGCTCGGGCACTGGATCGATACCGGGGTCATTGTGGGCGTGGTGGTGATCAATGCCCTGATCGGCTTTGTCCAGGAGGGTAAGGCGGAAAAGGCCCTGGAGGCGATTCGCGACCTGCTGGCGCCCAGGGCCGCGGTCTGGCGTGATGGTCATATCGCCGAGATCGCCGTGGAGGATATCGTGCCGGGTGACCGGGTGGTGCTCAATCCCGGGGACAAGGTGCCGGCGGATCTGCGCCTGCTGCGGGCGCGCAACCTGCGCATCGATGAGGCCACGCTCACCGGTGAGTCGATGTCGGTGGAAAAGGACACCGGCGCGGTGGCAGAAGCCGCCGTGCTGGCGGAGCGCACCGGCATGGCCTATGCCGGCACCCTGGTGACCTATGGCCAGGCAACCGGTGTTGTCGTGGCGACGGGCGATGATACCGAGCTGGGCCGCATCAACGCCCTGTTGCGCGATGTGACCACCCTGACCACGCCGCTGCTGGCGCAGCTGGCAGTGTTCGGGCGTTGGCTGACCGCGGCGATCCTGGTGTTGAGCGCGGCGACCTTTGCCTTCGGCACCCTGGTGTGGGAGTTTGCCGCGGCGGAGATGTTTCTGGCCGCCGTGGGTCTTGCGGTCGCTGCCATTCCGGAGGGCCTGCCCGCGGTGATGACCATCACCCTGGCGATCGGTGTGCAGCGTATGGCCGGGCGCAATGCCATTATCCGGCGCCTGCCTGCAGTGGAGACCCTGGGCTCGGTGGCGGTGATCTGCTCCGACAAGACCGGCACCCTGACCCGCAACGAGATGACCGTGCAGCGGGTGGTGACGGCCAGCCAGGAGTACACGGTCAGTGGGCTGGGTTACGGCCCCCAGGGGGATTTCAGCCTGGATGGCTCGACGCTGGATCCCGAGGGCGCGCCGGAACTGATGCTGATGCTCCAGGCGGGCATGCTCTGCAATGACGCCCGCGTACAGCACAGTCAGGGGCAGTGGTTGCTGGAGGGTGATCCGACCGAAGGCGCGCTGCTTGCTGCGGCGGCCAAGGCGGGATTGGACGCCGCCGAGGAACAGCGGCGTCTGCCACGCACCGACATCATTCCCTTCGAGTCCGAGCGCGCCTTCATGGCCACCCTGCACCACGATCACGAGGGGCATGGCTTCATTTGTTTGAAGGGGGCGCCGGAGCGGGTTCTGGCCCTGTGTCAGTCGGCGCGCACCGCGGATGGTGAGGCGGCGGTGGATACCGCCTTCTGGGAACGTGCCCTCGAGCAGGTTGCCGCGGCGGGCCAGCGCACCCTGGCCGTTGCCCGTCGTGACGTGCCCGCAGGGCAGTCGGAACTGAGTCTCGATGATGTGGCTGGGGGTTTTACCCTGCTGGGCCTGTTCGGTATCACCGACCCGCCCAGGGAGGAAGCCATCACCGCGGTCGAGCTGTGCCGTTCCGCCGGTATCCGCGTCAAGATGATCACGGGTGATCACGCTATTACCGCCCGGGCCATCGGTCGGCAGCTGGGTATTGGCGATGGCGAGCACGCCCTCAGCGGTCGTGAGCTGGATACCATCGACGATGCATCACTGCGTGCACAGGTACTGGATGTTGATGTGTTTGCCCGGGCCAGCCCCGAGCACAAGCTGCGTATTGTCGAGGCCTTGCAGAGTCACGGTGCCGTGGTGGCGATGACCGGCGATGGCGTCAACGATGCGCCTGCGCTGAAGCGTGCCAATGTGGGCATTGCCATGGGGCAAAAAGGCACCGAGGTGGCCAAGGAGGCCGCTGAAATGGTGCTCGCGGACGATAATTTTGCGTCCATCGCCAATGCTGTCGAAGAAGGACGCACGGTCCACGATAATCTGAAGAAGGCGCTGCTGTTCATTCTGCCTACCAATGGTGGCCAGGCCTTCATGCTGATTGCCGCCATCTTGCTGGGTTATACCCTGCCGATCACCGCGCCGCAGATCCTCTGGGTCAACATGATTACGGCGGTGACCCTGGCCCTGGCCCTGACCTTTGAGCCCTCGGAGCCCGACATCATGTCGCGCCCGCCACGCCGCCCCGACGAGCCATTGCTCTCCGGTCTGCTGCTGTGGCGCATCGTGTTTGTCTCGGCGATCATGGTGGTTGCAGGTTTCTGGCTGTTCCAGCGGGCCCTGGATGCGGGTTACAGCCTGGAGTATGCTCGCACCCTCGCGGTCAACACG
>JBJHBY010000155.1:0-8653 GCA_050485745.1 Gammaproteobacteria bacterium
GCCCAGTGGTTGCGTACCTTGACCTGATCGGGTCCACAGGCCGGGCTCTCCTGCGATTCCAGTGCCAGGCCATCTTCACCGGTCAATTCCCTGCATACCCAGGCTTGCATGAGCGCTCCTCAGATGTGTTTGCCTTGTTCAATGGCCTCGTCGCCGAACACCATGGGGCGAGACCTTCGTAATTGTCGCCATCGTGGATGCAGAGCCCGCCGCAGACGTTGAGCATCTGCCCGGTGATGAGGATGGGCGACCCCGACAGCGCAAGTTAGCATCGAAGCGAGGTGGGGTATATGACCGGCGCGGCCAGAGGCAATGCCCACTTGGGCCATGTCTGCAGTCAGGTCGGCGGCCGGGACGGAAGGGTCGGATGCACAGGGTGTGATGGCAGGCGCGGGGAGCGCCTGTGGAAAGGGCGGGGTGCAAGACCGTCCCCGGAGCAACGGCTGTGCTCCGGGGCGGAGGTTGGGCCGCGGCTCAGGAAACCGCGCTGGTCGACGCCTCGGTTCTGCTTTCGCTGCGCCGCAGTCGCGGATCATTGGCCGCTCGCTGCGCACTGGCGTCGTCCGCGGGGCGCGATGGTGCTGCCGGTGGTCCCTGCAGCGGCGTGATCTCGGCTGCGCGCGTGCTGATCTCCACCTCCGGACGCGGGCGCTTGCGGTTCAGCCTGGGGTCGTTGCTGGCGCGATCGCGGCTCGGCTTTGCGGCTGGAGCCTGGGGCCGGGACTCGGGTCGCGGGGCCGGAGCTGCGGCAGCCGGGGCTGTCTCCGTCGCGCTTGCGGCAGCGCCTGCAGCGGGGCTTTCAGCAGCGTCCGCAGCCGGGCTTTCAGCGGTGCTGGCAGCCGTACGTATCGCCGAAGCCTCGGTGACAGCGTCACTCGGCGCCGCTGCAGCCGCCCGCGGCTGTTCGGGCGCGTCCGCAGGTACGGCTGCAGGTGCATCCGTGATCGGCTCTGCCGGTGCCTCTCCAGCACTGACGGGGCTGTCCACAACAGCGGGTGCCTCTTCGGCGGCAGTGACGTTCGCTGCGTCGGGGGTGTCGCCCGTCGCGACTGGCTCCCCGGTCGCAGGCTCCTCACGGCGCTGCGGTGTGGCTTCGGCAGCGATGTCCGCAGAGGTTTCAGCCGTTCCGGTCGCGGGGGTGGCATCCACGGCTTCGGGCCGGGTCTCGGGACCGCCTTCGACCTGGTTCGCCACGGGTGCAGTCGCTGTTTCAGCTGCAACGGTGGGTGCCGGTGCGGCTTCCGCAGCCTTCTCCGCTGTCGGCGGCGCCTCGCCTCCGACGATGGCCTCGGGAGCCACCTCGATGCGTGCGGTACCCTCGCGGGCAGCTTCGATCACCGCCATTGGAATGGGTTCGCGAACGCGCTCTGCCGGGGGTTTGGGGCGGTGCTGGCTGGGACGACGCTGCGGGCGGTTGTCATCGCCCGATGATTCGACCGGGGCCGTTTGCGTGGCGTCCGCCGATACATCGCTGTCGCTGTCGATGGCGCGGTTGACATCCTGGCGTGGACGGCGCTCGCGGCGCGGACGCTCGCGACGCTCACCTTCGGCCCGTGGCTCGCGTTCGCCGCGTTCAACGCGCGGTTCACGGGTTTCGCGCTCATCGCGGTTGTCACGGCTGCCGTCCCGGGCGCTGTCCTGGCGTTCGCCCCGCTCCTGGCGGGGTGCGCCGTCGCGATCACCGCGGCCACGGCCGCCGCGACCGCGACCACGGCCATTGCGTTGGCGGTTGTCACCGCTGCTGCGGCCCTGTCCACCGCGACGTGCGTCAGCGCGGCCCTCGGTCTGCTTCGGCGCCACTTCGGCTTCGGCCGTAGCCTGCTCCGTTCCGGTGCCGATCAGCCAGCGCCAGAAGCGCGTCAGCAGGCCAGGGGCGGCTGCAGGTGCGGCCGCGGTGCCGGTTCTTGCGGCCGCTTCACGGGGAGCGGTGGCTTGCGGTGCCGTCGCGGGAGCCTGCTCGATCGCCTCTGCAGCCGGTGCCGGTGCAGGTGCCGCGGGGGCAATGCTTTTCACCGCGGGCTGCTCAATTTGCAGTTGGGCCACCGGTGTATCGATAGCACTGGGTTCGGGCTCGATCTCGACGTTGATTTCGAAGCTGGTAGCGGGCTCTGCATCCACTTCGTCGTCGCGCAGGCGCTTGACTTCGAAATGGGGAGTTTCCATGTCCGGCACCGGAATCACCAGCACGCGGGTGCGGGTGCGCGCCTCGATGGCGCTGATCGCCAGGCGCTTCTCGTTGAGCAGGTAGGCGGCGACATCGACCGGGACGATGGCGCGGATCTCCGCGCTGCGATCCTTGCTCGCGTCTTCCTCGACCAGGCGCAGGATCGAGAGCGCCAGGGATTTGGTGTCGCGAATGGTGCCCTGGCCGCTGCAGCGCGGGCAGACCCGTGCACTGGTTTCGCCCAGGGAGGGGCGCAGGCGCTGGCGTGACATCTCCATCAGGCCGAAGCGTGAAATACGCCCGACCTGAACCCGGGCACGATCCGCCAGCAGGGCATCGCGCATGCGGTTCTCGACTTCCTTCTGATTGCGTGCCGGACCCATGTCGATGAAGTCGATGACGATCAGGCCGCCGATGTCACGCAGGCGCAGCTGGCGGGCGATCTCGTCCGCGGCCTCCAGGTTGGTCTGCAGCGCCGTCTCCTCGATATCACCACCCTTGGTGGCGCGGGCGGAGTTGATGTCGATGGAGACCATGGCCTCGGTGGGGTCGATGACAATGGAGCCGCCGGAGGGCAGTCGCACTTCGCGCTGGAAGGCGGTCTCGATCTGGGTTTCGATCTGGTAGCGATTGAACAGCGGCACCGGGTCCTGGTAGAGGCGGATGCGGTTCTGGAACGCAGGCATCACCTGACGCACGAAGGCGAGTGCCTCGTTGCAGGCATCCTCATTGTCGATCAGCACCTGGTCGATGTCGCCGCGCAGATAATCGCGAATGGCGCGGATGATGACGTTGCTTTCCTGCAGCAGCAGGAAGGGCGCCTTGCGCTCCCCGGCGGCCTTGCCGATGGCCTCCCAGAGTTGCAGCAGATAGTCGAGGTCCCACTGCAGCTCCTCGCTGCTGCGGCCCACGCCGGCGGTGCGCACGATTACGCCCATGTCCTCGGGGACGTCGATACCCGAGAGGGCCTCACGCAGTTCGCTGCGCTCCTCGCCCTCGATGCGGCGGGAGATACCGCCAGCGCGGGGGTTGTTTGGCATCAGCACCAGATAGCGTCCGGCCAGGCTGATGAAGGTGGTGAGTGCGGCCCCCTTGTTGCCGCGCTCTTCCTTGTCGACCTGGACGATGACCTCGGTGCCTTCCTTGACCACATCCTTGATGCGCGGGCGGCCGCCGGCCTCGGGGGCACGATAGAAGTACTCCCGCGCGATCTCCTTGAGGGGCAAAAAGCCGTGGCGCTCGGCGCCGAAGTCAACGAAGGCCGCTTCGAGGCTGGGCTCGACGCGGGTGATGGTGCCCTTGTAGATGTTGGCCTTTTTCGACAGGCGGGCGCGGTTCTCGATATCCAGGTCGTAGAGCCATTGCCCGTCGACGAGGGCAACACGCAACTCCTCGGGCTGAGTTGCATTGATCAGCATTCGCTTCATTGTACGATCATTCCAGGCTGTGGCCGGGGATCGTCAGGACACCTGTGCTGCGTCAACGCCTGATAGCGGGGAATACCGTCGTGTGGTGGGTCGTGGTCTGATTGGCGGCCTGGCGATCAGCCGCCGTCGCTGGGGCTGGCCGTGGCCCGGCGTCGCCCTTGGGCGCGCCGGGACGGCGGTGCAACGGGTGGCGCGCGGCCGTGAGTGGTGCGCGCCTTTCAACCAGATGAAACCGGACACGAGCAGCAGCGAAGCCGCGACAAGGGCTGACTCGGCGGCGAGTGTCTGACTGATCGCCGGCAATGTGGTCGTCCCGTTCATGCTTCGCACGCGTCTCAAGATAACGTACAGCAGCGGCGGTATCCTGAATAATCCGCCTGCACTGTTAATCAACACACCGACTCGCGATACAATAACGCGGTGAGTGCACTTCAAAAGAGGTACTGCCGCTGCCCGTTGAGGGGGCGAAGCGGGCTTGTTGCAACGGCCTGCGGTATCTCCTTGCTACCCAGCCTCTTTCTGTCGCTGAGGCGGAAACCAGTCCAGGCGCGGTGCCTGCGCACTATATCAGTGTTTTATAAGCCCATCAATTAGTTACAGTGGCGACCGAATGACGGCAAGCAATTCCGGCCAGGGTGTGCGAATCCTGGAGGTCGACGCCAGCGGCGACGGCCAGCGCATCGACAACTTTCTGCTGCGGGAACTGCGCGGCGTGCCGCGCTCCAGAGTCTACCGCCTGCTGCGGCGTGGCGAGGTCCGCGTCAACCGGGGGCGGGTCAAGGCCGAACACCGCCTGCAACGGGGCGATCAGGTGCGTATCCCCCCCCTGCGCATGGCGGAGCCCGCCGCGCAGCCGGCGGGGCTGCCCGACGGACTGGGTCGCCGCCTCGCCGCCGCGGTGCTCTATGAAGACGATGGTCTGCTGGTGGTGGACAAGCCCTCCGGCCTGGCTGTTCACGGCGGCAGCGGCCTGCGTTTCGGCCTGATCGAGGCATTCCGCCAGCTGCGTCCCGACCTGCCCGGGCTGGAACTGGTGCATCGGCTCGATCGCGAAACCTCGGGCTGCCTGCTCCTGGCCAAGCGGCGCCCGGCCCTGCGCGAGCTGCATGCTGCCCTGCGCGAGGGGCGCATGGAGAAGCGCTATCTGGCCCTGGTGTCCGGTCAATGGCCACAGGAGCGGCGTGAGGTGGCACTGCCGCTTGAGCGCAATATCCTGCGCTCGGGGGAACGCATGGTGCGCACCGATGACGCCGGCAAGGCCAGTCTGACGCGTTTCAGCGTGCAGCGCAGCGGAGTGCGCGCCAGCCTGGTCGAGGCGGAGCCGGTCACGGGGCGCACCCACCAGATCCGGGTGCACGCCGCCGCCATGGGCCACCCGATTCTGGGGGATGACAAATATGGCGACCGCGAGCACAACGCCTGGGCCAGGGCCCTGGGTTTGAAGCGTCTGTTCCTGCACGCGCACTCGCTGGCCCTGGATTGGGGCGGGCAGCGCCTGGTGTTTGTGGCGGAGTTGCCGGGGGACCTCCATGAGTTTGCTGAAAAGGTGTGCAACTAGTTGAAAAAAGAGCTGTTTGTCTTCGACTGGGACGGGACGGTCATCGATTCCGCGGGCAAGATCATCCGCTGCATGCAGGCGGCCATGGCGGAGCGGGGTCTGCCCGTCAGTGCCGACGAGGCAGTGCGGGATATCATTGGTCTCGGCCTGCCGGAGGCCCTGCGGCGGCTCTGTCCGGGGCTGCCCGAAGCCGAGCGGGAAGCGCTGCGCGAGGCCTATGCCCGTCATTTTGTCGATGCTGACCAGGCGCCCTGCAGTCTGTTTCCCGGTGCCCGGGAAACCCTCGAGACGCTTCGCGACGAAGGGGTGTTGCTGGCGGTGGCCACAGGCAAGAGCAGGCGCGGCCTTGATCGCGTGCTGGCCAGCTCGGGGCTGGGTCATCTGTTTCAGGCGACACGCTGCGCGGATGAGACCCGCTCCAAGCCGCACCCGCTGATGCTCCACCAGTTGATGCGGGAGCTGGCGGTGTCCCCCGGGCGCACGGTCATGGTGGGCGATACTGAATACGATATGGCGATGGCCCGCGAGGCCGGGGTGGTGCCTGTGGCGGTCAGCTACGGCGCCCACAGCCTGCAACGCCTGCTGCAATGGCAGCCGGCGCTGTGCATCGAGCGCATGCCACAGTTGTGCGGCTGGCGCCCCTGGCCGCCACTGTCGCAACAGCATTGATTACAGTCGGGAAGGAGAGTGCCGGTGGGTGAGTGGAACGAACCGCGTGAGCCGAGATCCCCTGCTGGGCGTGGGGACGAGCGGGACAGCCGCGAGCAGGACAACCGCCAGGCCTGGGGGCTGCTGGAAAAGGTTGTGCAGGGCTCCCTGCAGGAGCAGCGCCGGGCGCGGCGCTGGAGCATCTTTTTCAAGTTGCTGACCTTTGGCTACCTGGTGGCCGCTGTGTGGCTGTTCTACCCGAGGGAGCTGCCGGGAGTGTCCGCCACGACGGGGCCCCATGTCGGCGCGGTGCGGCTGGAGGGGGTGATCGCCGAGGGCGAACGCGCCAGTGCCGACATGGTCGCCCGCGGTTTGCGCCGTGCCTTTGAGCAGGAGCGGGTGGAAGCGGTGATGCTGGTGATCAACAGTCCCGGGGGCAGCCCGGTGCAGTCCGAGTATCTCTATAATGAGATCCGGCGCCTGCGCCAGCGCCATCCGGACAAGCCGGTCTACGCCGTGATCGGTGATATCGGTGCTTCCGGCGCCTACTATATCGCCGCCGCCGCGGATCACATCTACGCCTCGCCGGCCAGCCTGGTCGGCTCGATCGGGGTGGTCTCCGGTGGCTTCGGCTTTGTCGATGCCCTCGACAAGCTGGGAATCGAGCGGCGCCTGTTCACAGCGGGCGAGAGCAAGGCCCTGCTCGACCCCTTCAGCCCTCTGCCGGAATCCCAGCGCGAGCACTGGCAACGGGTTCTGGATGAGACCCATGCGCTGTTCACCGAGCGGGTACGCGAGGGCAGGGGAGAGCGCCTGCAGGACACTCCGGAATTGTTCAGCGGGCTGATCTGGAGTGGTCGCCAGGCCATCGACCTGGGCCTGGTGGACGGCCTGGGCAGCCCCGGACAGGTTGCCCGTGACGTGATCGGGGTTGAGGCGGTGGTCGACTACACGGTGCGGCGCGACCCCTTGCAGACCCTGCTGTCGCGTATGAGCAGCAGTGCCGGGGAGGGCTTTGCCCGGGGGCTGCAGCACTGGTTGGGGCCGGTCAACCTCAGATGACCGGCATGCCCGCCCGCTGCAGCAACTCGCTCAGGCGGATCAGGGGCAGGCCGATCAGCGCCGTCGGGTCGTCGCCGCGGATGCGCTCGAACAGGGCGATGCCAAGCCCCTCGGACTTGAAGCTGCCGGCGCAGTCCAGAGGCTGTTCGAGGGCGACGTAGCGGGCAATCTGCCCGGAATCGAGGCGGCGCAACAGCACCGAACAGGTGTCCAGCGCGGAGAAGGCGGTGCCACTGCCGGACTGCAGCAGGCACAGGCCGGTGTGGAAGTGCAGCCAGCGCCCGCTGGCTTGTTGCAGTTTCGCACAGGCCGCCGCGCTGCTTCCGGGCGTGCCCAGGCGCTCTCCGTCGAGGCAGCCGACCTGGTCGCTGCCGATGATCCAGGCGCCCGGGTGGCGCGCAGCCACGGCCTCGGCCTTGAGCCGGGCCAGGCGCAGGGCGGTGTCCTCCGGCAATTCATTCACCAGGGGCGATTCGTCGATGTCGGGGCTGTCGCAGCTGAAATTCAGCCGCAGCCGTTCCAGCAGCTGGCGTCGATAGGCTGAGCCTGAGGCGAGGATCAGGTCGGGCATGGCGAAGGCGTCGGGTGAGGGTGAAGGTGGTGAAGGTGAGGGCGGTATTCTAGCGCAGCCACTGGAGGGCTGTAGAGGGTGCTCGCGGCCTGCTTTTGGGCTTTGACAGAGGCCGCGCATGGCCCTATGATTGCGCGCCTATGTCACAGGCCCCCCTGCCCAGACAGGTCGATGTCCGCAAACTGGCGGCGGCCGCAAAGCAGATTTCGGCGTTCGAGCCGTTGTCGAGCTTTGGTCGTTTTTCCGCCATGCTGACCGATGACCGGGGTGATGTGGCCATCGATCTCGTCTTCCATATCTCCGATGAGGGGGTGCGGGTGGTGGATGGCCATGTTCAGGGCGAGGTCGGTGTGCTGTGCCAGCGCTGCCTGCAGCCCATGCGTGTGCCCCTGGATTCGCGCTTCAGTGTCGGGGTTGTATGGACCGATGAACAGGCGCGTGCCCTGGCGAAGCGCCTGGAGCCCTGGGAGCTGGGTGAGCCGCCCCACGACCTGCTCGAGCTGGTCGAGGACGAACTGATCATGAGCCTGCCCTTTGTCAGTTTTCACCAGACAGGGGCATGCAGTGCCGAAGCCTCTCCGCAATCCGGGGAGGCACCGGCGGCAGGGAGCCGCCGGGAAAACCCGTTCAAGGTGCTGGAGCAACTGAAATCCGGCGCCGGCAAGTCAGACCATTGAGGAGTGCCATGTCATGGCCGTGCAACAGAACCGCAAGACCCGTTCCCGCCGCGATATGCGTCGTTCCCATGATGCCCTGAGTGGCCCGACCCTGTCCGTCGACCCCACCAGCGGTGAGACCCATCGCCGTCACCATGTGACCGCGGACGGCTTCTACCGCGGCCGCAAGGTTGTGGAAAGCAGCGACGACGAATAAGGCTTGGCTGCATCGCCGCGCATAGCCATTGACGTGATGGGCGGAGACCTTGGTCTCCGCGCCTCACTGCCTGCCTCCCTCGCCAGTCTCGAACAGTCTCCGGATCTCTCCCTGACCCTCGTCGGTTGCGAACGCGAATTGCGCGCCGCAATGCCGAAGGTATCCCGGGCGGTATCTCCGCGCCTGTCCATCGTCGACGCACCCGAAGTCGTGCCAATGGATGAACGTCCCTCCCAGGCACTGCGCCTGTACCCGCGATCATCCATGCGTACAGCCCTGGAGCTGCTGGCCCGCGGTGAGGTCGATGCGGTGCGCACCCTTGACGCTGTCGTAGCGGTCGGGACTACACG
>JBJHBY010000156.1:0-8580 GCA_050485745.1 Gammaproteobacteria bacterium
GCGGCGTCCGTTCATGCCCTTGCGGTAGAGCAGGCCCGGCCAGTCCTTGCGGATCAGCGCCAGGGTGCCCGCCATCATGTTGAGGAAGGCTTCGTTCAGCTCGCGGGTCTCGTTGCCCTTCAGGTCGAGGCCGAGGAACACCTTGGCACCGAGGTCGAGCAGCAGGGTCTTGATGTGCGGGTAGAACAGGAAGCTCTTCTCCTGCCCCCAGCTCGCCAGGCTGGAATCGATGATCGGGTGCATGTCGGTGATGTATTCACGCATGGCCGCGGTCTTGAACGCGGTCTGCATGATGCGACGGTGGAACTTGTGCTCGGCGAAGTCACGCATCAGCAGGCCGCCGGCGAAGAAGTCGCCCAGCGGGGCGTCGTAGCCCATGCGTGCAGAGTAGACCTGGTCGCGGTCCAGCATCAGTTCCTGGATGTACTCGGGCCCCAGGGCCAGCACCATTTTCTGGAAGGTCAGGGAGATCTTGGAGACCTCGCCGTGCTTCTTGTAGATGCTGTCCAGCACTTCGAACGGGCGCACCACAAAGGAGAAGGTATAGCCAAGCAAGGGCATGCCGTAGTTGCCGGGCAGGTGGCCCAGTTGGTGGTTGTCCTTGGCCTTGACGTAGTCGGGTGCGCTCTGGAATGCGGTCATGGGTATGCCCTCCTCGAACGGGCGGAATTCAACTGGAGCTACAGGCTAATAGCCTATAGTTTTTCATTATGTTGGTCAATTGTCCGGTAGTCCGGGCGCGCCCGCAAGGGGGGAGGCTGCCCGGGAGCTGTCATTTTTTCTTCACCGCCCACTGCCATAGTGCGCAGCCATCGCGCCCGGCGCGAAGATCCGGTCAATCAAGAGGCGGTGTGCATGTTCGATCTGGGGTGGGTGGAGCTCGGCTTCCTGGCGATGCTGGCGCTGATCGTCGTCGGGCCGCGGGACCTGCCGCGCCTGGCCAACGGTGTGGGCAAGCTCTGGGGGCGCCTGCGTCGCCTGTACCGCGACTCCCTGATGAGCCTGCGCAAGCTGGAAAACGAGCTCGACCTGGCGCAGCAGCCCGATGCCGGCGCGCAACCCTCCTACTACGATCTGCTGCCCGAACATGTGCGCCAGGCCCTCGAGATCGGCGAGCCGACGCGGGACGCGGCCGAGAACCAGCGCCTGCAGGCCCTGTATGACGACGCCGTGGCAGAGATCGAGCGCCAGCGCGGGGAGGCCGAGGCAGCGGCGGACGTCGCCGCGATCGGGGCGGAGCCGCGGCGCATGGTACGTTCCTCATGAGCGCGGTCGAGGGGCTGGACCTGAGCAGGGCGCCCCTGCTCAGTCATCTGATCGAACTGCGGCGTCGCCTGCTCTGGTGCCTGCTGGCCTTCAGCCTGGTTTTCGTCGGCTGTTATCTGGTGGCGGAGCAGATCTATGCCTTTCTGCTGCGGCCCCTGCTCAGCAGCTTTGGTGAGGAGGCCGGGCGGCGCATGATCTACACCGGCCTGCACGAGGCTTTTCTGACCTACCTGAAGCTGGCCTTCTTCAGCGCCCTGTTCATTATTCTGCCGCTGGTGTTGATCCAGGTCTGGCGTTTCATCGCCCCGGGCTTGTATCGCGAGGAGCAGCGCTCTGTCCAGGTGCTGTTTGTGATGACCCCGGTGCTGTTCCTGCTCGGCGCGGCCCTGGCCTATTACGTGGTCTTCCCCCTGGCCTGGGGCTTTTTTCTGGGCTTCGAGACCGGCGCGGAAGCGACCGGGGTGCCGGTGCAACTGGAGGCGCGGGTCAGCGAGTACCTCGACCTGGTCATCCGCCTGGTGCTGGCCTTCGGCCTGAGCTTCGAGTTGCCGGTGGTGCTGTTGCTGCTGGCGCGCATGGGAGTGGTGACGGCGCAGTCCCTGGCCGAAAACCGGCGCTATGCGGTGGTGGCGACCTTTGCTGTCGCGGCGTTGATCACGCCGCCGGACCTGATCTCCCAGATCGCCCTTGGCATGCCCGTATTGCTGCTGTACGAGCTGTCTATCTGGTGCATTCGTCTGCAGGAACGCCGGCACGCCGCTTTAGGGTAACAATACAGGGCTTGGCGGCGTCGCTGCTTATCAGATTGCCAGATTGCCAGAGGTAGTCAGGTCGACAGTTCAGTGGGCCCGCGTCGCGATGCCCGTCGCGACCCCGCCGATATTCCCCTGCAGGATAAAAAACAAAAAAATTCATCGTCTGTCACATAAGCGCCGCCTGTTGTTCACAGACGAAACGTAATCTCCATGGCCGAGCACTGAGCTCACCGTCAAATGAATCAATGTCCCGATCCATGGAGATTACACAATGCAGCATAGCGCAGATCAGTTGGAATTGAATGAGGAGCAATCCGCGGAGCCGGTCGTCAGCCGCCGCGACTTCATGAAGGGCGGTGTGGCCGGTGCCGCCGCGATCTCCTTTGGTGCCCTGGCGAGCAAGCCCGCACAGGCGTTTACCAATGACTATGGCCCCGTGGCGCCGGTGGCTGACGAAGTGACCGGTCTGCCCCTGTTGCAGCTGCCCCAGGGCTTCAAGTACTGGTCCTACGGCTGGACCGGCTCCTTCATGAGCGATGGCACCCGCACCCCTGGCGTCCATGACGGCATGGCGGTGGTTGCGTCCCAGGGCAACACGGTGGTGATGGTGCGCAACCACGAGATCCGCGGCGGTGGCTCCGCGGTGCCCTCGCCGGCGGTGTACAACCCGGCCGCCCCGGGTGGCTGCAGCAACCTGCTGTTCGATGTGTTCAACGGCCGCTGGCTGGCTTCCTACATGAGCATCAGCGGGACCTCCACCAACTGTGCCGGCGGCCTCACCCCCTGGGGCACCTGGCTGACCTGCGAAGAGACCACTGGCACCCTGGGTGGCATGACCCATGGCTGGATCTTCGAGGTGCCCGGCTATGGCCGCGCCAACCCCGCGCCCATCAAGGCCATGGGCCGCCGCGCCCATGAAGCCACCGCCACCGACCCGGTGACCGGCTATGTCTACACCACCGAAGACGCCGGCTCCTCCTCCGGCTTCTACCGCTACCGCCCGCACCAGTACGGCAAGCTGCATGCCGGCGGCGTGCTGGAAATGCTCAAGGTCAAGGACGTCAATGTCGCCGACCTGCGCGCCAGCCGCCCCAACGGCACCAGCTGGGATGTGGAATGGGTCACCATCGACAACCCCGAGTCGATCAATCCGCGCAACTACACCCAGGGTACCAGCAAGGGCGCGGCGCGCTTCGCCCGCCTGGAAGGCTGCTGGTACGACACCGGCCTGGTGTACTTCACCTCCACCAGCGGCGGCGGCATCAGCAACGGGCAGGTGTTCCACTACGACCCGCGGCGCGAGAAGCTCACCATGATCTTCGAGACCCGCAACCTGACCACTCACCCGGTGTACCCGGACAACCTGGCCGTCAGCCCCCGTGGTGGCATCCTGTTGTGTGAAGACCGCAGCGGCTCCCTGCAGCGCCTGATGGGTCTGTCCGCCGCCGGCGACGTGTTCGAGTTCGCGCGCAATGACATGGTGCTGTCCAACGCCGACATCGCCACCATCGATAGTCACTTCCCCGGCGTGGCCGGGCGTGTCGGTGCCGGCAACTACCGTAGTAGCGAGTGGGCAGGGGCAACCTTCCATGACCGCTGGCTGTTCGTGAACCTCCAGACCCCGGGTGTGACCTTTGCCATCACCGGCCCCTGGAACGAAGGCCTCCTGTGAGGCTCTGGCGCGGGGCGCGGTTCACCGCGCTCCACGCCTTTTTACTGTTTTTTCATTCATCGAGGAATCACGCATGAAACCGCTGTACGCCATCATCATCTGCCTGTTTGCGGTCAACGCCGCGCAGGCCATCCCTGCCCACTATTTCGGTGAGATCACCGGCAGTGGCAGCTACGCCGGCAACGTCACCAGTGCCGATGCCTGGGCCAATCCGCCCTTCGGCATCAACATCGGCGGCGATCAGCAGCTCAACCTCTGGGGCTTCAACGGAACCGCCGGGCAGACCCTGTCACTGGACGTCAGCAGCGACGTGCTCAACGGCGGCATCAGTGTCTATTACGGCGAGCTGACCTTCTTCGACACCCTGAGCTCGTTCCTGGTCAACGACGGTGATTTCGCCGGCCTGGAATACGTCGGCGGCACCACCCCCTGGGGGCTGGATTCCTGGGTCAATGACCTGGTGCTCGGCGCCACCGGCTTCTACACCATTATCGTGGGTGGCAAGGGCCCGATGTCCTGGGACAACAGCTTCGACTACAGCCTCAACGTGGTGGCCAGCCAGGTGCCGGAGCCGGCCTCCTTCGCCCTGCTGGGCATGGGGCTGATGGGTATGGTGGCCCTGCGCCGGCGCCAGCAGCAACGCTGAGCGCACCGCACGACAAAAAGGCCGGCGAGGATGCCGGCCTTATTTTATTAATTTTTTCCGGGTCGCGACGACGGGGTGCGGGTCAGACCGGTTTGCGCGGCTGCTCAGCGGCGGTGTCGATGGGGGCGGGCGCGTCGCCGGATTCGATCTCCCGGACACCCTGCTTGAAGCTCTTGATACCCTGGGCGAGATCACCCATCAGCTGCGGGATCTTGCCGCGCCCGAACAGCAGCAGGAACAGAATCACCACCAGTGCGATTTGCCAGAAACTGAGCCCCATGATGCGTCACCTCTTGTTGTGTCCGGGCCGATGAAGGCTGGCAGTGTGGCAAAGTCCGGTGACGTTCTCGTGACGACGGGGTGGGGCGGTACTGGTCGAGGAGTGCTGGTCGAGGAGTGCTGGCCGGGGAACGAGACCGGGTTGATAATGTGGCCTTCTGTGAGTTGTTTGCGGTTGCTTGCCGCTCGTTTGCTCATTCATTCCGTCTGTATTCCATAAGGAGGCGCTATGGCCCGGGTTACCATCGAGATGCCCGAACACTTCGGTTATGCCACCGAGCTGCCCGTGCTGATCGGCTTCATCAATCGAGGCGATCACATGGCCAACGAGGCCCTGGTGGCCCTGCTGAACGAGGCCCGGGGCCGCTTCATGGCCGATCGCGGTGTGCAGGAATACCGTGCCAGCGGGCAGCTGTTCATCAATGCGGATCTGGCTGTGGTCTATCGCTCGGAGGCGCGCTACGGCGAGACTCTGCGCATCGAGGTGGCCGGCTGCGACCCCCACAAATACGGCTGCAGCATTGTTTATCGGGTCACCGAGCGTGACACCGGTCGGCTGATTGCCGAAGCGCGCACCGGGCACCTGTTGTTCGATCCGGCCAGCGGCCGTCCGGTGCCGGTCACCGAGGGCTTTCTGGCGCCCCTTCTGACGTCCTGAAGCGGTGGACATCAGGGGGCGTGCTCGCGTAAAATCGCCGCTCAGCATGATTCCGGCCGAGGCCGGTGTTGGGGCGCTGCCCGGCGGGAAGCGAGGTGAAGTCTCTTCATCTCGCTTTTTTGCAGGCCGCGCCCGTGCGCCTGCGCCCCGCTTGTGGCCCATGCCTGACCCGTCGACTGCTTGCCCAAGGAGGTTTGTTTGACCGCTTCAGCCATTCTGGCCCTTGAGGACGGCAGCCTGTTTCACGGTATCGCCATCGGCAGCGAAGGCGTGACCACAGGCGAGGTCGTGTTCAATACTGCGCTGACCGGCTACCAGGAGATCCTCACCGATCCCTCCTATGCCCGCCAGGTCGTGACCCTGACCTACCCGCACATCGGCAACGTCGGCACCAACAGCGAGGACGAGGAGTCCGGCCAGGTGTGGGCCGCGGGGCTGGTGATTCGCGATCTGCCCCTGCTGGCCAGCAACTTCCGCAACCAGGAAGGCCTGTCTGACTACCTGCGCCGCCACAACGTGGTGGGTATCGCCGATATCGACACCCGGCGCCTGACCCGGATTCTGCGCGACAAGGGCGCCCTGGGCGGCTGCATCATGGCCGGCGATATCGACCCCGAGCGCGCCCTGGCCGAGGCGCGGGCCTTTCCCGGCCTCAAGGGCATGGACCTGGCCCGGGAGGTCAGCATCCGCCAGCGCCAGGCGTGGAGCAGTGGCAGCTGGACCCTGGGCGCCGGCTACCGTGACTTCGGCGAGGATGAACTGCCCTGGCACGTGGTGGCCTATGACTACGGCGTCAAGCGCAACATCCTGCGCATGCTGGTGGATCGCGGGTGCCGCGTCACCCTGGTGCCGGCGCAGACACCCGCGGAGGACGTGCTCGCCATGCGTCCCGATGGCGTGTTCCTGTCGAACGGCCCCGGCGACCCGCAGCCCTGTGATTACGCCATTGCCGCGATCCGCCGCATTCTCGAAACGGATATTCCCGTGTTTGGCATCTGCCTCGGCCACCAGCTGCTGGCTCTGGCGAGCGGTGCGCAAACGCTGAAGATGAAGTTCGGGCATCATGGCGCCAACCACCCGGTGCAGAGCCTCGACGACGGCCTGGTACTGATCACCAGCCAGAATCACGGCTTTGCCGTGGACGAAGCGAGCCTGCCGGACAACCTCAGGGTCACGCACAAATCCCTGTTCGATGGCTCCCTGCAGGGCATCCATCGCACCGATCGCCCGGCCTTTGGTTTCCAGGGCCACCCCGAGGCGAGCCCCGGTCCGCACGACGCGGCACCGTTGTTTGATCATTTCATCGAGTTGATTGCAGCCCGCGGCGCGGGCTAACGGGCAAGGGAGGCCGCACGCGAGACGCGAGACGCGAGACGGGCCGCATCGCCACATGGCGACATGCTCTCGCATTCCCTGCGTCTTGCGTCCGGCGTCTGGCATCCAGCGGAGCAAACATGCCAAAGAGAACCGATATCCAGTCCATCCTCATCCTCGGCGCGGGCCCCATCGTTATCGGCCAGGCCTGTGAGTTCGACTACTCCGGGGCGCAGGCCTGCAAGGCCCTGAGGGAGGAGGGTTACCGCGTCATCCTGGTGAACTCCAACCCGGCCACTATCATGACCGATCCGGCCATGGCCGATGCCACCTACATCGAGCCGGTCAACTGGCAGACGGTGGCCAGGATCATCGAGCAGGAGCGCCCCGATGCCCTGCTGCCGACCATGGGCGGGCAGACCGCGCTCAACTGCGCCCTGGACCTGGCCAAACACGGAGTGCTGGAGAAGTTCGGCGTCGAGATGATTGGCGCCAACCAGGACGCCATCGACAAGGCCGAGGACCGCGAGCGCTTCGACAAGGCGATGAAGGCGATCGGCCTCGAGTGCCCGCGCTCCGCCATTGCCCACAGCATGGAGGAGGCGCTGCAGGTTCTGGATTCCATCGGCTTCCCGGCGATCATCCGCCCTTCCTTTACCCTGGGTGGCTCCGGTGGTGGCATCGCCTACAACCGCGAGGAATTCGTCGAGATCTGCGAGCGCGGTCTGGACCTGTCCCCCACCAGTGAGTTGCTGATCGACGAGTCCCTGATCGGCTGGAAAGAGTACGAAATGGAAGTGGTGCGGGACCGCAAGGACAACTGCATCATCATCTGCTCGATCGAGAACTTCGATCCGATGGGCGTGCATACCGGGGATTCGATCACCGTGGCGCCGGCGCAGACCCTGACCGACAAGGAATACCAGATCATGCGCAACGCCTCGATCGCGGTGCTGCGCGAGATCGGGGTCGAGACCGGTGGCTCCAATGTGCAGTTCGCGGTCAACCCGGAAGACGGGCGCCTGGTGGTGATCGAGATGAACCCCCGGGTGTCGCGTTCCTCGGCCCTGGCCTCCAAGGCCACGGGCTTCCCCATTGCCAAGGTCGCCGCCAAGCTGGCTGTCGGCTACACCCTCGACGAACTGCAGAACGAGATCACCGGCGGTGCCACACCGGCCTCCTTCGAGCCCAGCATCGACTACGTGGTGACCAAGATTCCGCGCTTCACCTTCGAGAAGTTCCCCGAGGCCGACGCGCGCCTGCACACCCAGATGAAGTCGGTGGGCGAGGTCATGGCCATCGGCCGCACCTTCCAGGAATCCCTGCAGAAAGCGCTGCGCGGTCTTGAGGTCGGCTCCTGCGGCTTCGAGCACAAGATCGACATCGACGCCGCCGATGCCCGCGCGCGCCTGGTCGGCGAGCTGAAGACCCCCGGGCCGGAGCGCATCTGGTACGTGGGGGATGCCTTCCGCGCCGGCATGTCCGTGGCCGAGGTCTATGAGGCCAGCCACATCGACCCCTGGTACCTGGTCCAGATCGAGGACATCATCCGCACCGAGAACCAGCTCAAATCCGTGGTGCTGTCCGACATCGACGCCACCTTCATGCGCATGCTCAAGCGCAAGGGTTTTTCCGACCAGCGCCTCGCCGTCCTGCTGGCGGTCAGCGAGAAGCAGATCCGCCGCCGGCGGCATCAGCTCGGGGTGCGCCCGGTGTACAAGCGGGTGGACACCTGCGCCGCGGAGTTCGCCACGGCCACGGCCTATATGTACTCCACCTACGAGGAAGAGTGCGAGGCGGCGCCGAGTACGCGCAACAAGATCCTGGTGCTGGGTGGTGGGCCCAACCGCATCGGCCAGGGTATCGAGTTCGACTACTGCTGCGTCCACGCTGCCCTGGCCATGCGCGAGGATGGTTTCGAGACCATCATGGTCAATTGCAACCCGGAGACGGTATCCACCGACTATGACACCTCCGACCGCCTCTATTT
>JBJHBY010000157.1:0-8510 GCA_050485745.1 Gammaproteobacteria bacterium
TCACTGTGTTGCATGCCCTCAGTGACCTGTACGCGGTCAACGCCCGGCCGCACTCGGCGCTGGCCACGGTGACCCTGCCGCGGCACCACCCGCGCCTGCAGGGGCGGGACCTGAAGCGCTTGATGCGTGCCATGGTGGACGAGCTCGATCGCGCCGGTTGCACCCTGCTGGGTGGGCATACCCTGGAGGGCGAGCAGCTTGCTGCGGGTCTGACCGTCAACGGCCAGGTGGAGGAGGCCGACCTGCTCCACAAGGCCGGAGCGCAGCCTGGGGACGCACTGGTGCTGACCAAGCCCCTGGGCACCGGCATTCTGCTGGCAGGGCACACACAGCTGCGTTGTCGCGGACCCTGGCTGGAGGGGGCACTGGCCGTGATGCTGCGCAGTAATGCCAGTGCCGCTGCGGTGTTTGCCGGCCACGGGGTTCGCGCCTGCACCGATATCACCGGCTTCGGCCTGCTGGGGCATTTGCAGGAGATGTGCCGTGCCGGGGAGGTGGGGGCAAGGCTGCTGCTGGCGGAGCTGCCCGCTCTGGACGGGGCGCTGGAGCTTGCCGGCGCCGGCGTGGCCAGCACCCTGAAACCGGCCAATGACCTGGCATTACTGCACTGCATCGGGCAGGAGCTTGCGGCTGATGACCCGCGCGGCGCCCTGCTGACCGACCCCCAGACCTCTGGCGGGCTGCTGGCGGCGGTACCCCGGGCGCAGCTGGAGGCCTGCCTGCGGGCACTGGCTGCGGCAGGCCAAATGGCCACCGTGGTCGGCGAGGTCCTGGCGGAGCCGGGTATCCTGTTGTTATCGAAATAACTTTACCATAATAAAAAAGTTACTTTTAAGTAACAAAAAATCTAGTCAAATCCACTTTTATCGACTCCATGAAATTTTTTTCATGTGGTAAAAATAGTCGTCCCCTGGAAGGGGGCCGGCCCACTGTCACTTTTTGATTGTCCCAGGAGCACCAGCCGTTTCAGGCGGGCTGCCACCATCACGACGGATACCGTACTCCCGCGATATTCAACAACGATAATCTCACCGAGATTGGGGGAAAGTATGCAAGTATCTCGCAAGCTGCGGCTGACGCCGCTGGCGCTCGCCGTCTCATCCAGCGCCTGGTTAATGGGCTCCACCGGTGTGGTCCACGCCCAGGGTATGGCCCTGGAGGAAATCGTGGTCACCGCCCAGCGGCGCCTGGAAACCACCCAGGAAACGCCCATTTCCATCACCGCGCTCAGCGCCAATGCCATCGAGAACCGGGGGATCCAGGGTTTTGGGGACCTGATTGGCGAGGTGCCGGGCGTCGGTGGTTTCGAAGCGCCCGGGAGCCGCGGCACCATGGGCCTGAGCATCCGCGGCGTGTCCGGCGGGTCGCCCGCCAACGTGTCGCTGGACCCGGCGATCGCCATGTACATGGATGGCGTCTATGTGGGCAAGACCGTGGGCTCCTCCCTGGACGTGGCGGATCTGGAGCGGATCGAGGTCCTGCGCGGCCCCCAGGGTACCCTGTACGGTCGCAACTCCACTGCGGGCGCGGTGAACTTTGTCACCCGGCGCCCCACCGGCGAGTTCGGGGTACGGGCGAAGGCGGGCATCGGCCGCTACAACGAGCGTTCCCTGCGCGCCAATGTCGACCTGCCCTCCGTGGGTACGGTGGGGGAGGGTGCTGGTCAACTGGCTGCCACTGTGGGCTATCAGACCCGTCTGCGTGATGGCCTGTACAAGAACGATAGCCCCGGCCAGCCGGATTTTGACGAGATCGATCGCCAGTCCTGGCGCCTGGCGCTGAACTGGCGGCCGCTGCAGAACCTGTCGGTGGATTACATCTACGACGAGAGTCGCCTCGACGAGAATGGCGCTCTGCAACAGGTAGTGGGGTTCAATCCGGTCAATGCCGCGGGAACGACGCGCGTGCAGCAGCTCAGTACCCTGCAGGATTTTCTGCAGGGTTTCTCTCAGATGCCTGGTGCCGATTCACGCATTGCCGATCGCCTGCTGCCGGCGTTTGATCGCACCATTGGGGCTTATGAGCAAGTTGAAGCCCGTGGTCAGGGGCGTCGTGGGCGCGGCCGTGCTGACAACACGCCCTTGACCGAAACGGATACGGGAGGGCATGCCCTGACCCTCGAGTGGGATGCGGGGAACATGGGCGCCCTGGGTGAGGTGACGTTCAAGTCCATCACCGCGCACCGCACCATGAAGAGCTATGTGTTTGGCGATCTGGAAGACTTCGATACGGCACGGGACGGAGTATGGAACGACCTGTTGCTATTGACCTTCGGCGGGCTTTATCTCGACCCCGACAGCGTTTTCCCTCCTGGCCAAGGGCTTCAGGATTATGCTCCGGTGATCGATCAGCTCTGGGATGCGGTGGATGCTATCGGTGCCTTCCATAGCCGCCAGGATACCACCACACGGTACTCCCAGACCTCGCAGGAGTTTCAGATGATCGGTGCCACCGATCGCCTGGATTATGCCCTGGGTCTGTACTACTTCGAAGACGAAAGTAACTACCGCCGCAACGCCGTGTTTGCCGCGCCGCTATCCGGGCTTGAACGCCAGAACTATGATCTGGAGACCCGGGCCTGGGCCGTGTACGGGCAGGGGACCTGGCGGCCGCCGGTATTGGATGATCGTCTGTCTATCACCGCGGGGTTGCGTTACACCGAGGAGAAAAAAACCGTCGACTACGATTACTGGACGACGCGTTCGCCTCTCGCATTCGGGGTTATCGATATCAACGGCACCCCCACACAGCTGAACTTCTACTCGCCCAATCAGTTTGTTCAGGATGATGCCCGTCTCAAGCGCAAGAGGAACTTCTACAACCTGAGTGGCACCTTTACGGTTGCCTACGAGCTCACCGATGACCTGAACGCATTTTTGCGTTACTCCACGGGTTATCGCAGTGGCGGCTTCAATGGCGAGCTGTACGACAACTCCTTCGGTGAGGAAGAAATCGAGCAGATCGAGCTGGGCGTGAAGAGCGACTGGTGGAACCGGCGGCTGCGGGTGAACGCCTCGCTCTACGCCTATCGCGTGGATGACCTCCAGGTGAGCACCATTTCCGTCAATCCTCAGGGTGGGACCTCGACGTCGATCCAGAACGCGGGCAAGGCGGAGCGCTGGGGCAGCGAGATCGAGATCCTGGTGGCGCCGATCGAGGATCTGGTGGTGGGCCTGAGCTATGCCTACATCAACGGAGACTTCGACAAGTACCCGCCACTGGTCAACCCGGATGGTCAGGGTGGTTTTGTTGAGGTACCAGTGACCAATCAGGCCCGGCGCGGCGCTTCACCCAGCAACCAGGTCAATCTGACCGCGGACTACACCTTTGCCCGGCTGTCCTTCGGTGATATCACCGGCTTCCTGCAGGTCAACTGGCAGGATAAGTGGTATGAGACTGCGCTCTGGACCATCAATTATGGTGGCGTGAATTACACCCTGCCGCATCAGGGCATGGATGAGCGTACGGTGGTCAATGCCCGCCTCAACCTGGAGAACATCCGGCTGGGCGAGGGTACCCTGAAGATCGGCCTCTGGGGCAAGAACCTGACCAATGATGACTACCCGACCTACGGGATCAACTTTGGCAGCCTTGGTCTGATCAGCCAGCAGTACGGTGAGCCACGCACCTACGGCATCGACTTCAGCTACGAATACTGAGGTTCGTGCCAGCAACAAAAAACCCCGTGGCCGCAAGGCCACGGGGTTTTTTATTGGCTTGCCGGAACGGGGCTTGCGCAGGGCAGGATCAGGCCGCCTTGCGCGCCATGCGGCGCGAGGCGCCGACGCCGATCAGGCCGAGAGCCATCAGGCCCAGGGTAGCGGGCTCCGGCACCGAAACCGCGGTGACGGTAGCGGTGACGTTGCGGGTGGCGGAGCTGCTGCTGCCGGCCAGGCTGGAGAACACGACCTCGAACACGGAGCCGTTACCCAGGTCGATCACTTCGGGCTGCGAAGACCAGCTCAGGCTGTTGTTGACGAAAATAAACAGGGTCACGGTGCGGGTGACGCCGCCGATGCCGGTGGCGCTGGCGCCGGCCGGGGTCAGGAAGGCCAGGGTGGCCTCGATGGTGGCGGTGCCGGTGCCCGAGGCAGGGGTGACGCTGAAGAAGTTGAAGGTCTGGGACTCGCCTTCGGCCAGGGAGAAGGTCAGGCCGTCAAGCCCGGTGGACTTGGTCAGCGTCGGGTTGTAGCTGCCGGAGGTGCGTACCACACTGGAATCCGCGTAGGAGGTTTCAAAGTGGATTTTTGCCGGGGCGGCGTGCACCTGTGCCATGCAGAACAGCGCAAACAGCGCGGTCGTGCAGAGTGTGAGAAGGTTTCGTTGTCTGGCCATGGTGTGCTCCATAAATGTGGACTGCTATTTGAGTTGTGGTGTCCCGGTCGCGCCGTCCTCCGTCCCGGGGTTGGGCCCGGCGGATCTGGTTCGAACGTCCGCTTTTTGTCAAAGCACGATCCGGGCCATTTTTTATCATATTGATTTTGAATAACTATTCTTGATGTCGTTGATCCGAATGTAAGTTATTTCGACGTCAAATTTACGGATAAAAAATCCGGTTATTGATGAGCCCCCGCTCGCACTGGTTCTCAGCTGTTCCGGCGACTTTACAGGTGGGTGAAATTTTTCGACAGACTGTTATGCTGACGCGCGATCCGGGGGTGAGCGAGTCCCGCGTCCCGGCGTTCTGTGTCCTGAACCGGAGTGTTGACATGTCCAGCCCCGCCAGCCCCTTCGAGCCCCTGCGGATCGGCCCCCTGACCCTGCGCAACCGCTTTATCAAGTCCGGTGCCAATGAGGCCATGTCCCGGGACGGCCGACCGACGCAGGCCATGGTCAAGCACCATCGCGACCTGGCCGCTGGCGGCGTGGGCATGACCACGGTGGCCTACATCGCCGTGGCCGAGGTGGGCCGTACCCTGCCGGACCAGATCTGGATGCGCCCGGAGATCCTGCCGGACCTGCGCGCGCTGACCGACGCGGTACACGCCGAGGGCGCGGCGATCTCCGCGCAGATCACCCATGGTGGCTCCTTCGTCACGGGGCTGCGGGTGAAGGGGCGTACCATCAGTGCCTCCTCGGGACTCAACGTAGCCGGTTTGCTCAAGGGCAATGTCCTGCAGCGCGCCATGACCGAGGCGGACATGGTGCGGGTGGTGGACGAATTCGTGCGCACCGCCGAGCTGGCGCGCGAAGCCGGCTTCGACGCGGTCGAGCTGCACATGGGGCATGGCTATCTGCTCAACCAGTTCATTTCACCCCTGAGCAACCGCCGCACTGATGAATATGGCGGCAGTGCCGGGAACCGGGCACGTTTTCCCGCGCGGGTGTTGGCGGCGGTGAAGCAGGCGGTGGGGCAGGACCTGGCGGTGATTGCCAAGATCAACGTCGCCGATGGTGTGCGCCGTGGCGCCTGGGCCGAGGACGCCGCGGTGACGGCCCGTGTGCTGCAGGATGCCGGCGCCGATCTGCTGGTGCTCTCGGGTGGCCGCAACGTCGAGTCGACCTGGTTCATGTTTGGCAGCAACATGAATGTTGCGGAGATCTGCAAGGTACTGAAGGACGACTGGCTGTCCCGCACCATGCTCAAGGTGGCGTCGAAAAGTGCACCGAAGGTCGATTTCCGTCAGATGTATTTCCTGGAGTACTCACGCAAGGTGCGCGCCGCGGTGGACATGCCTCTGGCCTACCTCGGGGGGGCACGCTCCCTGGCCAATGTGGAGCAGGCGATGGTCGAAGGGTTCGACGCGGTGGTGCTGGCGCGCCCGTTGCTGCACGACCCGGCCCTGGTGAGCAAGTTCCGCAGTGGTGAACTGAAGGAGTCGGGCTGTACCAACTGTAATGCCTGTGTTGCCTACATCTATCACCCGGACGGCACCCGTTGCATCGAGAACCCGCCGAACGATCCACGGCTCAACCAGATTCCGGCGGCCAGTACCTGAGCGCCTGACTGCGCGTGGTCAGCTCCCTGACAGCGGCGCCTGCCAGCGATACAGGCGCATGGGCGGGGCATTGCGTACCTCCAGTGCGACCTCCGGTTCGCCGAGGATACTGCGGCCCATGCGCCCGACGTGGCCGCGGAACTGGTAGGCGACGAAGCGCCCACCCGGTGCGAGATTGTTCTGGATGCTCTCGATGATGGCCATGCCCACTGCGTGGGGTATGGTGGAAAAGGGAATCCCTGAAATCACCGCATCCGCCTTGCCCAGCCCCCATTGTGCAAGCAGATCCGCCAATTCCAGGGCGTTGCCTTCATGGGGGGTCAGTCGGGGATCGCCGATGCGTTTGAGGATGCGGATGAATTCCGGGTCGAGGTCAATCGCCAGCAGGCGTGCATCGTCGGGTAGCGCGTCGAGGATGGCCCGGGTGGTGCCGCCCGTGCCGGGGCCGAGCTCGACGACCACTCGCGCCTGTGAGAGGTTCGCCTGCTGGATGATGCGGCGCTCCAGAAAGCGCGAGCTGGGAATGATCGAGCCGACCTGCTCGGGTTTGCGCAGGAAGCCGCGAAAAAAATCCAGGGGGGCGCTGCGCCCCGGCAGTTTCTCGGCGGAAGTCAGCCTGGGTTCGGTGTCCATTGGGTGTTCTCCTCGGTTGCAGCGCACGATCACGTTATCCGCCTGATGCGGCTAAATCAAGGTTGATGCGCTGGCGGTTGGCGCAGCGGCGCGCACTCCACCAGCAGTTCGTCGCAACCTGCATCCAGAGCGGCTTGCACCTCTGCCGGAGTTGCCGGCAGGAAGGCGAGCAGACGGGCGCCGTTGCGGTGATAGCGCTGCACCATGCCGGGTGTCAGCAGGGGGAGGCCCAGGGCGCGGGGCGGCAGGGAATAGGTGCGCCCGGGGCGCAGGCCGGCGAGTGGCTCGAGGCCGCAGAGTGTCGCCAGGCCTGCGCGCCGGCATTCCCCGGCGCTGGCCATGGTGATGGCGCCCGGCAGCAGCTGTTGCAGCAGGTGCTCGTCATCGGGGCGCCACACCAGGAACCGTGCCTGAGCCAGCAACCACACCCGGCTGCGCTGTCGCTCTGCCCAGTGGGCCAGGGCGTTCAGGGTCGCGTTTGCGCTCTCGGGCTTGATGTCGAGAATCCAGGGCAGGGTCTGATAGCGCTCGGCAAACTGTTCGAAGCTGAGGCCGCGCTGGCCGTCGCGCAGCGGCGTGGCGAGAAACTCCCGGAGGCTGATGTCGCCGATCGAGGCGGCACTGCCGGCTGTGCGCTGCATGTCGGCGTCGTGGTGCAGAACGATATGGCCGTCTCGGGTGCAGTGCAGGTCGGTCTCGATCTGGTCGAAGCCTGCTTCGACAGCCGCGTCAAAGGCCGCCGCCGTGTTTTCCACACAGTCGTGATGCAGCCCGCGATGGCTGATCCAGACAGGGTCTGTCATTGGGTGCTCCGACTGCCGGGTCCAAACCATTATCTTCGTCCTGGTCAGGGGCGCGTCAATGCCGTGTGCAGGGAAAATTACCCGCACAGCGACTACACTTCCGGAGTTTGACCGTTTGATTGCTGCATGGTGCGGCCGGAGGGTGTGGTGGCGTTGAAGCAGGTCGGCAGGGAGGACATCGTGGTCGGTGAGCCGCTGCAGTGGTCGTTGTTCGATGCCCAGGGCAATTTGCTCATCGGCGCTGGCGAAGTGCTGGGCCAGAGCCTTCTGGACCAGCTGCTCAAGCCCGGCCTGTATCGCCAGGCGGCAGAGCCGCAGGGTAATGAACCCCTGCTCCTGTCGGAGGGCGCTCCCTCCGGGCTGGAGGGCGAACTGCTGCGCAGCGAGCAGGTGCAACTGCAACCGGGGGACGCCTTGCAGTTGCAGCCGCTGCCTGAGCGCAATGGTGAGCGTTACGCGGTGCGCGTGATCGGCCACATGATACCGGTCAGCCTGCTGGTCACGGCACCGACCTCGAATGGCAAGCTGGTGTTTGTACGCGAGGGGCAGCGCTTTCTGGTGCGCGGCTTCGTCGGCAAGGATGCGGTGGCGTACAAGACCCGCGTGCTGCGCACCAGCATGGCGCCCTTTCCCTATATCCACCTCGAATACCCGGAGACAGTTCAGGCGATGCGCATTCGCCAGTCGGCGCGGGTGTCGGTGGATCTGATGGTGTCGGTGGCGGGCCCGGCGGGCGCGGCCACTGGCCATATCGCCGACCTCAGCGTGGGCGGAGCCCGGGTGGTGTCGCCAAGGCCGATCGGCGAGGCGGGGCAGGAGATCAAGCTGTCGTTCCGCGTCAATCCGGCGGGCGTGGAGGCCTATATGCACCTGCGTGCGCGGGTGCGGGGGGTGCAGCAGGAAGAGGGCGGCGGGCGTTTCAGCACCGGCCTGGAGTTTCACTCACTGACCGAACAGGATCGCCTGTACCTGATGAACGTGGTCTACCAGAAGCTGCTGAAGGATCCGATCTGCTGACAGGTGTTCCGAAGGAGCCGGGACCCCCCCGGAGGCCGGTCGGCCCCGGGGGGGGGGCGTGTGTGCTCAGCGCTTGTCAATGGCCACGTAGTCACGCTGTGCCGGCCCGGTTTAGAGC
>JBJHBY010000158.1:0-8290 GCA_050485745.1 Gammaproteobacteria bacterium
GTACAGCAACTGTCCCGCGTCGGTCACCTGCAGGCGGCCATCGCGCTGTTCCAGCAGGGCAACGCCCAGCTGGTCAGCGAGCTTGCGCAGCTGGATCGAAACCGTCGGCTGGGTCAGGTGCAGGCGCCGCGCGGCGGCACTGACCGAGCCCTCGCGCACCACCTCCTGGTAGACCTCGAGCTGGCGCAGGGTCACGTGCTTGATCGCCATGCGGACTCCCGTCGGAACAGGTATAGACAATCATCTATAAATCAATTCGAGATAATTTATTAGCATAAATTGCGATCAAGAGCCAGAATCGCCGCCCAGCCGCATCCCCCGGTGCGGCATCACGAGGAGCGAATGATGCCCGACGTCATCATCAGTCTGTTCGCGCTGGGATTGCTGGCCGGACTGGTCAAGTCCGACCTGAAGATTTCCAGCGGCACCTACGACACCCTGGCCATCCTGCTGATGTTCGCCATCGGCCTGAAGGGCGGCCTGGCCCTGCACGGCAACTGGAGCAACGATCTGCTGCTGAATCTGGGGGTGGTTACCCTGATGGGGCTGCTGGTGCCGCTGGCCCTGTTCCCGCTGCTGCGCCACCTGGTGCGGCTGGACAACGCCAATGCCGCCAGCCTGGCGGCGCATTACGGCTCTGTCAGCGCCGGCACGTTCGCCGTGGCCATCGCCTGGGTCAATGCCCGCGGCATGCCCCTGGCACCGGAGACCACCCTGTATCTGGTGATGCTGGAGCTGCCGGCGATCATCGTCGGCATCATGCTCTACCGCAGGGCCCGCGGCGGCCAGGGCGGTCTGGGGCCGATCCTGCACGAGGCCATGACCAGTCGCAGCGTGCTGTTGCTGATCGGCGGCGTGGCCGTGGGCTTTCTCTACGGCCCGCAGGGGATCAACGCCATCACCCCCCTGTTCATGGACCTGTTCCCCGCCCTGCTGGCGATCTTCCTGCTGGAGATGGGCCTGTGCGCGGCGGCGCAGCTGCGCGCCTGGCGCCCGGGGCTGCTGCGGGTGGTGGTGTTTGCCCTGGTGGTGCCGCCGGTGCTGGGCGTAGTCGGTCTCGGCGTCGGCCTGCTGCTGGGCCTGCCCCAGGGTTCGGTGCTGGTGCTCGCCACCCTGATGGCCAGCGCGTCCTACATCGCCGCTCCCGCCGCCATGCGCCACTCCGTTCCCGAGGCCGATGTCGGTCTGGCGATGCTTGCAGCACTGGGTGTGACCTTCCCATTCAATGTATTGATCGGCATTCCGATTTATCATTGGCTGCTGCAACTCGCCACCGGAGGTTTCTGATGCAACACCCCGTCGCCATCGTCATGGGCTCGAAGTCCGACTGGCCCACCCTGCGGGAGGCCTGTGAGCCCCTCGATCACTTCGGCATTGGCTGGCGGGCGGAAGTGGTCTCGGCGCACCGCACGCCGCTGCGTCTGGTGAGCTTCGCCCGGGAGGCGGCGGCCTCGGGCTACCGGGTGATCATCGCCGGTGCCGGCGGCGCCGCCCACCTGCCCGGCATGATCGCCGCAATGACACCCCTGCCGGTACTGGGCGTGCCCGTCACCAGTGCCACGCTGCAGGGCGTCGACAGCCTGTATTCCATCGTGCAGATGCCCCGCGGGGTAGCGGTGGGAACCCTGGCGATCGGCGCTCCAGGCGCCTGGAACGCCGGCCTGCTCGCCACCCAGATCCTGGCCAGCGCCGACCCGACCCTGCTGCAGCGCATTGCCGACTGGAAGCAGGAGCGTGCGGACGCGGTGCTTGCCGACGCCAGCCTGGGCGAAAACGCCTCCAGCGTGGACAACGGCCAATGATGCCGCGCGTTCTGATTCTCGGCACCGGACAACTGGGCCTGATGCTGGCGGAGGCCGGCGCCCGCCTGGGTATTGTCGTCGATCGCTATGACCCCGAGGGCCACCTGCTGGTACCCGGTACCTCGGATCTCACCGTCCCCTTCGATACCGATGCACTGCTGGAGCGTTATACGCTGATCAGTACCGAGCGGGAGCACCTGCCGCAGACACCGGAGCTGCGGCGCCTGGTCGATCAGCCGGGCTGCGCTGCGCGACTGGCGCTGGCGCAACTGCCGGACCGGCGCAGCCAGAAGCGCCTGCTGGACGAGCTCGGGCTGCCCTCCGCGCCCTGGCGCGACTGGCAGGCGGCAGGTGACCTCGAGGAGGCGCGCCGTGACTGGGGCGGCGTCGTGGTGAAGTCGCGGCAGGGGGGCTACGATGGCCGCGGTACGTGGCTGCTGCCACCGGGTGCCCAGTCGCCCCCGGACATGCGCGGCAACGCCATCATCGAAGCCCGGATCGCCTTCCGCCGGGAGCTCTCCCTGGTCGGTGCGCGCAACCAGCAGGGCCAGTGCGTCTTTCTGCCCCTGGTGGAAAACCACCACCACGAGGGGATATTGCGTCTCACCCTGGCGCCCGCGGCAAACAGCGACCCCCTGCAGGGCGCGGCGGAGGCCATGCTCGGCGCTCTGATGAGCGCGCTGGATTATCGCGGCGTGATGACCGTGGAGCTGTTCGAGAGCGACGCAGGCCTGCTGATCAACGAGATCGCGCCACGCGTGCACAACTCCGGGCACTGGAGCCAGGATGGCGCGACCCTGTCCCAGTTCGACCTGCACCTGCACGCACTGACCGGGCTGCCCCTGGCCACACCCCGGTGCAGCGGCTTCCACGCCATGGTCAACCTGATCGGCCAGCCCTTCGAGGAGCACTGGCTGCAGCGACCCGGGGTCCTGCACTGGTACAACAAGGAGCCCCGCCCGGGGCGCAAGCTCGGCCACGTCAACCTGCAGGCGGCATCCCGCGAGGATCTCGACGCCCAGTTGCTCATCTGGCAGGACCAGCTACCCTGAGCGGCTTCGCCGGGTCACCGCGCGCCGGTGTTCAGGCCGGCGCGTCAGGCGCAGGGGCGTCGAGCACACTGCGGACCTTGCGCGCCAGGTCCGCCAGGCGGAAGGGCTTGCCCAGCAGGTTAACCCCCGGATCGAGCCGGCCGTGGTGGACGATGGCGTTTTCCGTGTAGCCGGACATGAACAGGATGCGCATCTCCGGGCGACGCCGCGCCACCTCGCGGGCCACGTCCTTGCCGGACAGTCCCCCCGGCAGCACCACATCGGTCAGGAGCAGGTCGAAGGGCTGCTCCTCAAGGCGGTCCAGGGCCTCCTGCCCGGCCTCGCAGGCGGTGACCGCATAGCCCAGCGACTCCAGGCTGGTGATCACATAACGCCGCACCAGCGCATCATCTTCCAGCAAGAGGATGCGTTCACTGCCCCGCGGCACCCCGTCGAACAGTTGCCTGCGTCGCTCACTCATATTGCCGCCCCCCTCAGCCCGGGGAAGATAAAGCCGCACCGTGCTGCCTTCACCGACCTCGCTGTAGATTTTCACCATGCCGTTGGACTGGCGCACGAATCCATACACCATCGACAGACCGAGGCCGGAACCCTTGCCCGCGGCCTTGGTGGTGTAGAACGGATCGAACACCCGTTCCAGGACCTCCGGCGGCATGCCGTGGCCGGTATCGGACACGGCAATCATGACGTATTGTCCCGGGGTCATTTCGTGAGCTTCGGCGTAGTCCGCGTCCACCGAGGCGTTGGCGGTTTCGATGGTCAGTTTGCCGCTGCCCGGCATCGCATCCCGGGCGTTGATCGCCAGGTTGAGAATCGCATTCTGCAACTCGTTGGCATCGACGCTGGCCCGCCACAGGCCGGTCCCACGCACCAGCTCGATATCGATATGTTCGCCGAGGGTGCGACGCAGGATACTCTCCGCGTCGCCGACCAGTTCGTTGACGTCCACCGGTGAAGGGTTCAGCGGCTGCTTGCGGGCAAAGGCGAGCAGGCGGTGGGTCAGCGCCGCGGCGCGCCCCGCGGCCTGCAGCATGGTACGCAGCTGCTCCCGTTCAGCGGGCGACACCTGTGCCTTGTCCAGGGTCTGCTGGAGTTGTTCTCCGGTGCCCAGAATCACGGTCAGCAGATTATTGAAATCATGGGCCACTCCCCCGGTGAGCTGCCCGACTGCCTCCATCTTCTGCGACTGCCGCAACCGCGCCTCGGTCTCACGACGCACGCTGACGTCCTGAAAATAGACCGTGACACCGTTGCGGGCGGGAAAGGCCCGTATGTTCAGCCAGGCCTCCAGGGGCGCGTAGTACAGCTCGAGGCCGACGGGCACGCCCTCGTCGCGGGCGCGGTGATAGGCGCTGTACATCTCGGTGTCGCGGGCCTCGGGAAACTCCTCCCAGGCAATCCGCCCCAGCAGTTCATCGCGGCCGCGTCGCAGCAGGCGTTCCGCCTCCGCATTGAGATAGATGAAGCGCCAGTCCCGGTCCATGGCAATGACCGCATCGGAAATCGAGGTAAAAACGGTCTCGATCTCGTCCCTGGACTCGGTCACCTGAACCAGTGCGCGCTCCAGTGCGCCACGGCCGTCCAGATTATCCAGTGCAACGCCGGCAAAGCTGGCCAACTGCGACAACTCGTTGAGGTCGTCGACACTGAACTCACCGTTGTACTTGTCGGAGAGCTGGATCAGGCCCAGGTTGTGGCCATCCTGACTGACGATCGGCACCGCGAGCCAGCCCCGCATCGGCGGATGCCGCTCACTGGCCTCGCCAAAGCCGCGCCAGTCGGGATGCGCCTCCAGCTCGGCCTGACTGAGCAGCATGGGCTCGTTGAATTCGCAGACGCGACGATAGATACCGCTGCCATCCGGGGTCTCGTCATAATCCTGCCAGCGCGCATATTTATCCGAGAGGGACACCGCGTGAACCTGTGGTGCGCGCGCGCCCGCCCGATTCAGGCTGGACGCCGCCTGATGCGCGCCGATCAACTCGCGAGCGGTTTCCGTCAGCTGCCGCAGCAGGCTGTGCGCGTCCCTGCAGCGCGCCAGCGCCGCGGAGCTGCGCGCCAGCAGACGCAGCCGCGCAGAGCGCTGCCCTTCCCAGCGTTGCTGTTGCGATACCTCGCGCAGGAAAAAGTACGAGGCACCGATGAACATGAGCAGGCCGAGTAAAGCGATTGCCGCCTGAAACACGGCGCGACGCCACCACGGCTCGAGCACTTCCGCCAGCGCCAGGCCGGCCAGCACGTGCGCCTGCCCCTGCGCAATGGGGCGCGCCACCGAGAGACGCCTGACGCCATCGGCGGGGTAGGCGAATACATCGCCGTCACCGGACGCGCGCAACTGTTCCAGGAAACCGGGAACATCGGCATAGCTCTGGCCGATGTAGCCAGAGACCAGCGGCGCCCGGGCCAGCATGGTACCGGCGTCACTGAAGATCACCACCGCACCACCCGCACCAATGCGAAGGTCCTCGAAGCCGTTGACCAGGCTCTGCAGGGGCAGAACCGCCGCCACCACACCGTTGAAGCGGCCATCGGCGTCGCGCAGGATACGACTGATGCTGACACCCCAATCCCCGCCGAGGCCGGGCAGGTCGCGCCGGGGCAGGCCGATCAGCGGGCCGTCAATGCCGGCATGGCGGGCTTGGAGATAGGCCGGGTCGACGCCGTCCCCGACGGGGGCACCGACAGGCAGACCGGACACAGCCACCGTATGACCGCGCGCATCCATGACCAGAAAGGCATTCAGGCCCAGCGTCTGGCGCTGCCGCCTCGCCAGCAGATGATGCAGGGCCTGGACGTCCATATCCGGCTCGCGGTGCAGGGCTTCGCCGATCGCGACCAGGCCGATATCGATCAACGCCAGGTTGCGCTCGACATCACCCGCCAGGGACATGGCAATATCATTGGCCCGATCCCGCGCCGTGCCCAGCACCTCGGCGCGATCCACAGTGAGCTGAAGGGAAACCAGAAGCAGCAGTACCGCGGCCACCACCACGTTCGCGGCGACCACCCGTTTCGTCAACTGCCTCATGACCCGCGTCGCCCCCGCTCCCGGGCACAACGGCCCGCCATCGCGCCAGCATAACCCCGTTAAGTGACCAATCCAATGCGCAATGGCGCATTGCCAACGCCTGCGTTGCTGGTCCGGCAACACATCCAATAACCCTGATAAAGGTTCGGCAACGGGTAATTCTGACCCCTATCAAGCGCCACACAACAGCGCTCGGGAATCATGGCAGAACACCAGGAATCAATCGTCATCCCGGCTGAAGCGCCACTGATTGCGCCCTGCCTGCTTGGCCGCATACATGGCGCGGTCCGCGTGCTCGGTGAGCGTGCGCGCGTCGCCCATGTGCCGTGCAAAGACGGCAATACCAATGCTCATGCCCAACTGGACATCCACCCCCGATGACAGGCGCAGGGGTTCACGCATACTTTCCAGCAACTTGTCGGCAATGCCAGACAGCAGGTCGCGCTCGGTCAGCCCGTCGAGCAGGACCACGAACTCATCGCCGCCCATGCGGGCGATGACATCGGTACGACGCAGGGTGTCCGCCAGCAATGAGGCAATCCACTGCAGGACTTCGTCTCCCGCCTGGTGCCCGTGGGTATCATTGACTTGCTTGAAGTGATCCAGGTCGATCATGAACAGGGCGAAACCATAGCGCGGATCGCGCCGGGCATGCTGGATCATGGCATCGAGCTCGCGTTCCAGACCGAGGCGATTGGCCAGGCCTGTCAATACATCCGTGGTCGCCAACTCCGTCGCCTGCTGCTCCGCCTGCTTGCGCTCGGTGATATCGTTGGCAACGCCCTGCAGGCGTGAGTCCTCGATAGCGTTCAGGGTCAGGTTGACCCAGGCAGCGGGGCTGTTCTGCCGCGACAAAAGAATATCCCGGCTGCTGGGCCGGGCCAGCTCGATGCAGCGCCGGATCTCGGCGCGCAGGGCCTCGGGAGAGTCTCCGGTCAACCGTGCGAGATCCAGATTTTCCACAGCCTGCTCATCGGCAACGGAAAAGATGCGCCGGAACGCGCGATTGCTCGAGAGCAGGCTTCCCGCCTCGTCAATCTGGAAAATACCGGTCTCTGCATTCTCGAAAATGGTGCGAAACTTGCGCTCCTCCACCTCACGCTGCAGGCGCAACTCCCGTTCGTCGCGCAACAGCCTGACCAGATAATCAATGAGTGCATTGACGTCATTGACCAGACGCCCGATTTCGTCTTCCTCATTGCCACGGGGAAAGGACAGCTTCTCACCGGCCTCCGCGCGCAGGCCGTGCAGGCGATTGGAGATGCGCACAATGGGGCGGGTGATCAGGCGTACCACGACGAAGACCACGCCGGCGCCGACGCCACCCAGTTGCGCCAGTACCAGCCAGGCGATAAAGCGGCTCGAGCGCCGGACTTCCTCGTGTATCTCGGCGTCGTCCGGCAGCAG
Organism: Gammaproteobacteria bacterium; assembly: GCA_050485745.1. Taxonomy (GTDB): domain Bacteria; phylum Pseudomonadota; class Gammaproteobacteria; order Pseudomonadales; family CAMLJR01; genus JBJHBY01. Next base: position 7,290 of record JBJHBY010000158.1, read on the forward strand.
GGCGATAGCGCCCACCACTTCGCTGGCATCGAAGGGCGAGCGGATTTCACGCCAGATCAGGCGCTGCCCGTCGTTGCCCCGCGGGACTTCGGTGACGCCCTCCAGGGCAATTTCGCGATCATCGGCCCAGATCATGACGCCCCGCACCGTGCGGTTGCCCAGCAGGCCGCGGGCCACCTCCCGCGCCAGCTCCTGATCGCCGAGAAACGCCGCGATGCTGACCGTGCTCTGTACCGTGTCGAGCAACTCCTCCAGGCGCTGTGTCTGGCGTTCCCGCTCCATACTCTCGGTGAGCTGCAGGGCCAGCAGCAGGAACAGCAACCCGGCGATGCCCACGATCAGCAGAATGATCGCGGTGGTTCTCAGGGCCAGATGGGTGCGCAGCAGGCGCATCATCAGGGTTTCAGCTCCAGGACAACGATCACCCGGGCATCCACCGAGGCCCTGTCCACGTAGCCGATGGCGCCGCGGTTATTCGCCACCACGTCGAGCACCTCGTCAGTACTCGACAGTTGCCGCGGCGGCGAACCCTGACCGGAAAACACCAGCCGCGCCCAGTAGGAATTGATCTCCGCGGGGGTGCGGCGTACCAGGCGCTGGTAAAACTCCGCCTTCGCCGGCGTCAGGTCCAGCGGCAGCGCGGTGATCCCCGAGGGCAGTTGCCGGTAGCGCCCCATGAAGACATTGATCGCCTCATTCTGGCTGAGCCGCTCGATGCCGCTGTCCGGGTTGGCGATGATCACGATATCCGCGTGCAGCACACCGGCCCGACCGAACAGGACCAGCGCGACAATCATTATTATGGCTTTGCGCATGCCCGCCTCTAGAAGATGAAGTCAAGAGTGGCACTGAATACCGTCGCGCGGCCATCCCAGTCCGGCTGCGGACGGCGCACCAGTACCGTCTCTCCGTCCCTGGCCTTGATGCGATCCAGTTGCAGCTTCAGGGCCATCGATGGCATGAAGTCGTAGCGCACCCCCAGAGAGACACTGCGCTGGTTG
>JBJHBY010000159.1:0-8253 GCA_050485745.1 Gammaproteobacteria bacterium
GCGCCACCTCCGCACCCGCACCCGCAGCGGCCCCCACCACCAGGGTGGGGCCACCCCCCGCTCCCAGCACACGGGCGGTCACCGGGGTACGCCAGCGCGAATCCACCACCACCCGCAGCGGCTGGCGCCAGATCGATACCGGCGCGTCCTCAGCCGCCAGCCCGGGTGTTCGCTGCTCCGCCTCCTGCTCGTCCTGCTCGCAGGCACTCAGCTCCTGCTTGCGCACACTCAGCGCACAGTCGTCGGCAAGCACGGTGCCAATGCCGGTGAGAATCGCGCAACTGCCCGCTCGCAGACGCTGGACATCAGCGCGCGCGGCGGCACCGGTGATCCACTGGCTCTCGCCGCTGGCCATGGCAGTGCGCCCGTCGAGGCTCATCGCCAGCTTCAGGGTCAGGCGTGGCCGCCCATGGCTCATGCGCTGCACGAAGCCGGGGTTCAGGGCCCGGGCCTGGGCCTCGAGCAAACCGACCTCGACCGCGATTCCGGCGGCCCGCAGGCGCTCCAGGCCGCGGCCCGCGACCAGTGGGTTGGGGTCGGGCATCGCCGCCACCACCCTTGCCACACCGGCCTGCACCAGGACCTCACTGCAGGGTCCGGTACGGCCGTGATGGCTGCAGGGCTCGAGGGTGACGTAAACGGTGGCGCCGCGGGCGTCGCCGGCGGCATCCCGCAGGGCCATGATCTCGGCATGGGGCTCGCCGGCGCGCTCGTGCCAGCCGCGACCGATGACCCGGCCATCCCGGACCAGGACACAGCCGACGCTCGGGTTGGGGCTGGTACCAAAGCAACCGCGGCGAGCCAGCGCCAGGGCCTCGGCCATGAACTGCCGGTCAATGCTATCCGCCATGGCCATCAGCACTGTCACGGCCATCGTCCACCGCCGGCCCCGCAAGAGCCGGGTCCGGCTCCTGGGCAAGGCGATCGATCTCCGCACGGAACTCGTTCAGGTCCTTGAAGCTGCGGTACACCGAGGCAAAGCGAACATAGGCGACGTGATCGAGGTCCTTGAGCCGCGCCATCACCAGCTCTCCGACCTGGCGTGAATCGATCTCGCGCTCGCCCATGGCCTGCAACTGGTGCCGGACCTGATTGAGCGCCGCCTCGACCCGCTCGACGCTGACCGGGCGCTTTTCCAGCGCCTTCATCATGCCGGCGCGCAATTTGTTCTCGTCAAAGGGTTCGCGCTCGCCGGTGGTCTTGATCACCTTGGGCAGCAGCAGTTCAGCGCTTTCGAAGGTGGTGAAGCGCTCGGTGCAGGCCAGACACTCGCGCCGGCGCCGCACCTGGCCGCCATCGGCGACCAGGCGCGAGTCCGTTACCCGGGTATCCTCGTGACCACAGAACGGACAGCGCATGCGGGTTCAGGCTCCCAGTGCGTCGGGCCGGCGGCGCGCCGCCGGCGGGGGCGTCAGGCGTAGACGGGGAAGCGGGCGCAGATGTCCAGCACCTTTGCCTTGACCTCGGCGATCACCGGCTCGGCATCGCCGCGCTCGAGGCCATCAAGCACGTCGCACATCCAGCCGGCCAGCTCGCGGCACTCGGCCTCGCCGAAGCCACGGGTGGTCACCGCCGGGGTGCCGACACGCAGGCCGGAGGTCACAAACGGTGGGCGCGGGTCGCCGGGCACGGCATTCTTGTTGACCGTGATATTGGCCTGGCCAAGAGCCGCGTCAGCTTCCTTCCCGGTATAGGGCCGGCCAATCAGGTTGACCAGCATCAGGTGGTTATCGGTGCCGCCGGAGACGATATCGATACCCCGCTCGATGAAGGTGGCCGCCATGGCCCGGGCATTGGCCACGACCTGGCGCTGATACGCCCTGAACTCGTCGCTCATCGCCTCCCTGAAGCTCACCGCCTTGGCGGCGATGACGTGCATCAACGGCCCACCCTGGCCGCCGGGGAACACCGCGGAGTTGAACTTCTTCGCCAGCTCCTCGTTGTGCCGCGCCAGGATCAGGCCACCGCGGGGGCCGCGCAGGGTCTTGTGGGTGGTAGTAGTGACCACGTCGGCCACCGGCACCGGGTTGGGATAGACGCCCGCGGCGACCAGGCCGGCCACATGGGCCATGTCGACCATCAGCCAGGCGCCGACGCTGTCGGCGATGTCGCGGAAGCGCTGCCAGTCCACTACTCGCGAATAGGCGGAGAAACCGGCCACGATCATCTTCGGCCGGTGCTCGCGGGCCAGGGCCTCGACCTGGGCGTAGTCGATTTCGCCGGTGCTCTCATCGAGGCCGTACTGCACCGCGTTGTAGGTTTTGCCGGAGAAATTCGGCTTGGCACCATGGGTGAGGTGACCACCGGCATCCAGGCTCATACCCAGCACGGTGTCGCCAGGCTGGCACAGGGCCATATAGACCGCGGCGTTGGCCTGGGAGCCGGAGTGGGGCTGCACGTTGGCATAATCGGCGCCGAACAGGGCCTTGGCGCGCTCAATGGCCAGCTCCTCGGCCTTGTCGACGTACTCACAGCCGCCGTAGTAGCGCTTGTGGGGGTAGCCCTCGGCATACTTGTTGGTGAGCACCGTACCCTGGGCCTGCATCACCCTCGGGCTGGCGTAATTCTCCGAGGCAATCAGCTCGATGTGCTCCTCCTGGCGGCGCTCCTCTTCCTGGATCGCGGACCAGAGTTCGTCATCGAAACCGGCGATGGTCATGGATTTGGCGAACATCGGGGCTCCCCTGTCTACACGGCAAATGGAAAAGGCGGGATTGTACCGTATCGCGCTGGCGCCGGCACCTGCGCCGGAGCCCTGACATCAGCGCGGAAGCGGCACTCAGGCGGGGCTGGCGAGCGTCTGCAGGGCCTGCGCCAGGGCGTCGGCGGGCAGCGGCGCGCCAAACAGGTAGCCCTGGGCGTAGCCGCAGCCGATCTGGTCAAGCAGGGCGCGCTGCGCCTCGCACTCCACACCCTCGGCGACCACCTCGAGGTTGAAGCTGGCGGCCAGCGCAACGATCGCCCGCGCGATATCGCGATCACCCGCGTTGTCGGCCAGCTCGGCAACAAAGCAGCGATCGATCTTCAGGCAATCGAGGGGAAACTGCTTGAGATAGTTGAGGGAGGAGTAACCGGTACCGAAGTCATCGACGGCGATACGCACCCCCATGGCCTTGAGCGCGTGCAGGGTCTCCAGCGCATAGGTCACATCGTCCATGAGAATGCTCTCGGTCAGCTCCAGTTCCAGCTGCCCCGGTTCCAGGCCGGCGCGACGCAACACTCCGGCGACCGTATCGACCAGCCCCTCGTCGGCAAACTGGCGGGCGGACAGATTCACCGCCAGCCGCTCGAGCGCGAGCCCCTGCTCCAGCCACAGGGCAAATTGCTGGCAGGCCTGCTCCAGCACCCAACGCCCCAGGGGGATGATCAACCCGGAATCCTCCGCCACCGGCACGAACTCGTCCGGGGCAATGCTGCCGCGCTCCGGGTGCCCCCAGCGCAACAGGCACTCCACGCCGACCACGCTGCCATCGGCAAGGCAGACCAGCGGCTGGTAGCAGAGGTGGAACTGTTCCTCCATCGCCAGCACAGCGCGGTGCATGGCGTTCTGCAGATCCAGGCGCTGTGCGGAGCGCTCGCTCATGGCCTGGTGGTAGAACTGCCAGGTGTTCTTGCCGGCTGCCTTGGCCTGGTACATGGCGGTGTCGGCGTGGCGCAGCAGCAGCTCCACTTCACCGCCATCGCGCGGGCACAGGGCGATGCCGACACTGGTGCTGATAAACACTTCACGACCCTGCAGCTGAAAGGGTTCGGAGAGCACCGCCATGACCTTGCGCGCCACACTGACCGAGGCGTCCCGGGCGTGCTCCTCGTCGGGGAGGTCCCCCAGGATGACGGTGAACTCATCGCCCCCCATGCGCGCCACTGTGTCCTGGGCACGCACACAGCCCGCCAGCCGCCACGCCACCTGCTCCAGCAGGTTGTCGCCAAAGCTGTGGCCCAGGCTGTCATTGATGGTCTTGAAGCGGTCGAGATCGAGGAACAACAGTGCCACCCAGGTGTTGGCGCGCTGCGCGCGCAGCATCTCCTGGCTGAGCCGATCCATGAACAGGCTGCGATTGGGCAGATCGGTCAATACATCGTAGTAGGCCAGGCGGCGGATGTGGTCCTCGTGATTGCGTGTCTCGGTGATGTCCCGGAAGGTGGTAATGAAGCCGATCAACTCACCCTGGTCACCGCGCACGCCGCTGATACCCACCCAGGCCGGAAACACGCTGTCATCGCGACGCCGGTTCAGCAGCTCGCCCTGCCAGTGGCCTCCCGCGGCCAGTTGCGGCCGAATCGCCTGGAACAGGTTGTCGTGAAAGCCCGAGCGCAGAAAAGAGGGTTTGCGTCCCACGGCCTGCTCGGCCAGATAGCCGGTGATGCGGCTGAACGCGGGGTTGACCTGAATGATCACGCCATCGGCATCGGTGATGAAAATCCCTTCGAGGGCGTTCTCGAACACCTTGGCGGCGAGACGCAATTCGCGCCCGAGCTGCGCCGGATCAGGCGCGACGACGCCCCGCGACGGCTCGACCAGCGGACGTTCGGCCCGTAAACCCTCTGGGAGGTAGAACAAGAAAACCGCCTTCGAATCAGCCCGGAAAGCCGCGTCCGCGGCAACGCGGACCACTGCGGCGGGCACCGTGACCCCGCCGCAGCGCATCATAACCGATGCCTGCCATGGATTCATCCGCGAGGGTGCGCGCCGGACCATCGACAGGAGTTTGAACTGCACATCCAGATTCGGTAACGTGCGCGCACCCAGCCTGTCAATACGGACACCTGTATGGCCCAGTACGTCTATACCATGAATCGGGTGAGCAAGATCGTGCCGCCCAAGCGCGAGATACTCGCTGATATTTCCCTGTCGTTCTTCCCGGGGGCCAAGATCGGCGTACTGGGGTTGAACGGATCCGGCAAATCCACCCTGCTGCGGATCATGGCCGGCGTGGACACCGAGTTCAACGGCGAGGCGCGCCCCCAGCCCGGCATCAAGATCGGCTATCTGCCCCAGGAACCCACCCTGGACGAAAGCAAGGACGTGCGCGGCAATGTCGAGGACGGGGTCTCGGATGCCAAGCAGGCCCTGGCCGAGCTGGAGCAGATCTACGCCGCTTACGCCGAACCCGACGCGGACTTCGACGCGCTGGCCAAGCGCCAGGAGCAACTGGAGAACATCATCCAGGCCTCGGATGCCCACAATCTGGAACACCGCCTGGAGGTCGCCGCGGATGCCCTGCGCCTGCCGCCCTGGGACGCCGACGTCAGCAAGCTGTCCGGTGGTGAGCGCCGCCGCGTGGCACTGTGCCGGCTGCTGCTGTCCAACCCCGACATGCTGTTGCTGGACGAACCCACCAACCACCTCGACGCGGAGAGCGTGGCCTGGCTGGAGCGCTTTCTCTGCGACTTCCCCGGCACCGTGGTAGCAGTTACCCACGACCGCTACTTCCTCGACAACGCCGCGGGCTGGATCCTGGAGCTGGACCGCGGCCGCGGCATTCCCTTCGAGGGCAACTACACCGCCTGGCTGGAGGCGCGGGAAAAGCGCCTGGAGCAGGAGTCAAAGACCGAGGCCGCCCGCCAGAAGACCATCAAATCGGAACTGGAATGGGTGCGCGCCAACGCCCGGGGGCGACAGAGCAAGAGCAAGGCGCGCCTGGCGCGCTTCGAGGAGCTGCAATCCCAGGATACCCAGACGCGCAACGAGACCAACGAGATCTACATCCCGCCGGGGCCGCGCCTCGGGGATGTGGTGATCGAACTGGACGGCGTCAGCAAGGCCTACGGCGACCACCTGTTGTTCGAAGACCTGAGTTTCAGCATTCCTCCGGGCGCAATCGTCGGCATCATCGGTGGCAACGGCGCGGGCAAGTCGACCCTGTTCCGCATGATCACTGGCAGGGAGCAGCCCGACAGCGGCAGCATCCGCATCGGCGACACGGTGAAGCTGGCCCATGTCGAGCAGCTGCGCGACCAGCTCGACGACAAGAAAACCGTGTGGGAGTGCGTCTCCGATGGCCAGGACGTTCTGCGCATCGGCAGCTACGAGGTGCCGTCACGCGCCTACATCGGCCGCTTCAACTTCAAGGGCTCCGATCAGCAGAAGCGCGTGGGTGAGCTCTCCGGCGGGGAGCGCGGGCGCCTGCAACTGGCCTGCACCCTGAAGGAGGGTGGCAACGTCCTGCTGCTGGATGAACCGTCCAACGACCTCGATGTGGAAACCCTGCGCGCGCTGGAAGAGGCCCTGCTGGCCTTTCCGGGCTGCGCACTGGTCATCTCCCACGACCGCTGGTTCCTGGACCGCATCGCCACCCACATCCTCGCCTACGAGGGCGACTCCAGGGTGACCTTCTTCGAGGGCAACTTCACCGAGTACGAGGGGGATCGCAAACAGCGCCTGGGCGACCAGGCGCAGCCGAAGCGCATGAAATACAAGCCGCTGAAGGCCTGACCCTCCGACTGCGGCGCGCCGACAATGCGCTACACTAGCTGGTGTGCCCCAACGCGGGGCACACCAGCCCGTCCTCCGAATGGCGCCATCCCATGACCCAACCCCCGAAAGAACGCCGTCACTTCACCCGCATCGGTTTCGATGCCTGGGCGGAACTGCGCCAGGGCGAGCGCGCCTGGAATACGCCGGTGCTGGATCTGTCGCTGAAGGGGCTGCTGGTCAAGGAACCCGCCGGCTGGCAGGTGGAAAAAGAAGCGCCACTGCTGGTGAACATCAGCCTGGACGGCCATGCCGCCATCAGTATGAAGGTCGTGTGGCGCCACGCGGAGCGCGGCACCGTCGGCTTCGAATGCCTGGGCATCGACCTCGACAGCGTCACCACCCTGCGCCGCCTGGTGGAACTGAACCTGGGCGATCCCGCCCTGCTGGAGCGGGAGCTGGGAGCGCTGGGGCAGTAGGCTGGGTTAGCCGCTGCGCGGCGTAACCCGGCGTTGTCACCGTCACCTCAATCTCGTAACGATGCGGGTTGCGCAGCGACCCTGAAGAGCTTCGTGGGGAGTTCCCGGGGCGCTTCGTGGGAAATTCGCGGGAGCGGCCTGCCGTGGGGGTAACGCTGGGTTACGCGCTTCGCGCTAACCCAGCCTACATGCAGCTACGCAGGTGTTGAGGTGGGCGCTGTGAGCAAGAGGAGACGCTGGGTTACGCGGCTTTGCCGCTAACCCAGCCTACAGCGGATAGTGCGCCGGATAGGGCAGGCGGGCCACGCCGGAGTCGACGGCGGCGCGCGCCACCGCGGAGGACACGGCGCCGAGCAGGCGGCTGTCCATCGGCTTGGGGATGATGTAGTCAGGCCCAAAGCTGAGGGACTCGACGGCGCAGGCGCGCAACACCGCCTCCGGAACCGGTTCCCGCGCCAGGGCGCAGAGCGCCTCGACCGCGGCGATCTTCATGGCCTCATTGATGGCACTGGCGCGCACATCCAGGGCACCCCGGAAGATAAACGGAAAGCCAAGGACGTTGTTCACCTGGTTCGGATAATCGGAACGTCCGGTGGCGATGACCAGATCATCGCGGGTGGCCAGGGCCAGCTCCGGGCGAATCTCCGGATCCGGGTTCGAACAGGCGAAGATCACCGGCTTCGGCGCCATCGAGCGCAGCATCTCGGGGCTGAGCAAATCGGCTCCGGACAGGCCGACGAAAACGTCGGCGCCCTTGATCGCGTCGGTCAGGGTGCGGGCGCTGGTGGGATTGGCAAATTCTTCCTTGTATTCGTTGATGCCTTCGCGCCCGGGATAGATCACCCCCAGGCGGTCGATCATGAAGATGTTCTCGCGATGCGCGCCCATGCTGACCAGGAGACGCATACAGGCGATCGCGGCCGCGCCCGCGCCGCGACAGACGAAGCGCGCATCAGCCAGATCCTTTCCCAGGATATCCAGTGCGTTGAGCATGCCCGCCGCCGTCACGATGGCGGTGCCGTGCTGGTCATCGTGGAAGACCGGAATGCTGCACTGCTCGATCAAGGCCTGCTCGATCTCGAAGCACTCCGGCGCCTTGATGTCCTCGAGGTTGATGCCCCCCCAGGTATCGGCGATGCGCGCCACGGTGTCGATGAAGGCCTGGGGGCTCTCGGAGTTGACCTCGATGTCCACGGAGTTGATACCGGCAAAGCGCTTGAACAGCACGCCCTTGCCCTCCATGACCGGCTTGCTGGCCAGGGCGCCCAGATTGCCCAGCCCCAGGATGGCGCTGCCATCGGAGATCACCGCCACCAGGTTGCCCTTGCCGGTGTAGCGGTAGGCGTTCTCGGGGTCGCG
>JBJHBY010000160.1:0-8205 GCA_050485745.1 Gammaproteobacteria bacterium
GTACATGGATGTACGCCTTTGCGTGTCCGCCACCGCCCTTCGGTCAAGCGCCATGCCTCGTATCTAAGGTTTATGAAACGTCAGCCCGCGCCGAGTTCCACCCGCTGGTGCAGGGCCTCGCCGCGTTGCCAGCGCTGGAAGTTCTCCGCGAACTGCTCGCCCAGGGCGCGGCGCCAGCCTTTGAAGTCGCCGGCCATGTGTGCGGAGAGCATGACCCCGGGCATGTCCCAGAGAGGGTGATCCGTGGGCAGCGGCTCCTCCTCGAAGACGTCCAGGGCGGCCCCGCCCAGGATGCCCTGTCGCAGGGCATCCACCAGGGCCGCGGTGTCCACGATGGGGCCGCGGCCGACGTTGATCAGGCAGGCGCCGGGGCGCATCCGCGCGAACATGGCCGCATCGAACAGGTGGTGGGTGCGCGCCGTCAGGGGGGCGGTGATCACCACGTGGTCGAAGCGGGGCAGCAGCTCCGGCAGGTCCGCGTCCGCATGTACGGCGCGAAAGGGCGGCTCAGTGCGGGCACTGCGGGCGACGCCCTCGACCTGGAGCCCCGCGGCGGTGAGCAGCCCCGCGACCTCGTGGCCGATGGAGCCGGCGCCGACGACCAGGGCGCGCTGTCCGTGGATCAGCGCCGTCTCCCGGTGCACCCAGCGGTGTTCGCGCTGGTGGTGCAGGTTGCCCAGGGTGTCCTTGGCGAACAGCAGCACGGCGCCCAGCACGTACTCGGCGATGCCGCGATCGAACACACCGCGGGCGTTGGTGATCACCAGCCCGGCGCTGGCATCCTCGATCAGCGCATCGAACTGCAGGGCGTCGACACCGGCGCTGGTGGCATGCACCCAGCGCAGATGGTGTTGCTGCGGCCAGCTGTGGCGCAGGATGTCGCTGCGAAAATCGGTGACCACCAGAATGTCCGCTTCCTCCAAAGCATCGGCCAGGGCCTGTCGGGAGTCGATGTGCAGGATGCGGGCCATGTCCTCGATGGATTCCAGCCCGGGCAAGGGCGGCTCCCCTGGCGCCGTCAGCACGGCGATCAGCGGCGTGTTCATCTGTGATGAGCCCATCAGCGGCCGGCCTCCTCAAGGCCGGCACTGAAACGCGCCAGGGCGTCGTCGATCTGCTCGCGGGTCACGATCAGCGGCGGCAGCCAGCGCACCACCTGGTTGTGTTCCCCGCAGCGCAGCAGCAACAGGCCGCGCTCCTCCGCGGCCCGGGTCAGCCGTTCCGCCAGGGCGCCATCGGGGTTGCCGGCGGCATCGACGATTTCGAGGCCCTGCATCAGGCCCAGGCCGCGTACGTCGGCGATGCAGGGGTGCCGGGCCTGCAGTGCTTCCAGGGCGCTGCGCAGGTGCGCGCCGGTGTTCGCCGCGTTGTCCACCAGGCGTTCCTCCTCGATCACCTGGATGGTGGCCAGGGCCGCGGCGCAGGCCACGGCGTTGGCGCCATAGGTGCCGCCCTGGGAGCCGGGCAGGCCGCGGGCCATCAGGGCTTCGCTGGCGGCGATGGCGGAAATGGGAAAGCCGCTGGCCAGGCCCTTGGCGGTGATCAGGATGTCCGGGGTGGTGCCGAAATGCTCGCCGGACCAGAAGCGCCCGCTGCGCCCGAAGCCGGCCTGGATCTCGTCGTGGATCAACAGGATGCCGTGGCGGCTGGCACGCTCGCGCAGGCCCTGCATGAAGGCGCTGGTGGCCGGGTAGTAGCCGTACTCCCCCTGCACCGGCTCGATCAGCAGGGCGGCGGTGTCCCCCGGCGCCGATTGGGTGGCGAAGATGCGGTCCAGTTCGCGCAGGCAGAAGCGGGTGGTGGTGTCCGCGTCCCAGCCATAGCAGGAGTAGTGGAACAGGTGCGGGAAGGGGGCGACCACGACACCGGCCATCATCGGGTGGAAGCCGGAGCGGATCTTGGTATTGGAGGTGGTCAGCGAGGCCGAGGCCAGGGTGCGGCCGTGGAAGCCGCCGCTGAAGACGATGATGTTGGCGCGTCCGGTGGCCTGCCGTGCCAGTCGCACTGCCGCCTCCACGGACTCCGTGCCGGCGTTGGCGAAGGCTACGCTGTCCAGACCCTCCGGCGCCAGGTTGGCGAGGCGGTCGCTGAGCGCCAGCAGCGGGCGGTGGCGCACGGTGGTGTACTGGGCGTGGATCAGCCGGCCGGTCTGCTCCTGTGCCGCGGCCACCACCGTCGGGTGGCAGTGGCCCGTGCTGGTGACGCCAATACCGGCGGTGAAGTCCAGGTAGCGCCGGCCCTCGCTGTCGATCAGCCAGACCCCTTCGCCGCGCTCGGCGAGCACGCCGGTGGCCTGTTTCAGCAGGGGTGAGAGATGTGACATGGGGTTCTCCTGTATCCGGTGGTTATCGCGGCAGGCGCGCTGCCTGGCCTCTTGCTGCGCTGCTCAGTTCTGCACTCAGTTCAGCTCGCGGCGCAGGCGCTCGGCGATGGCGCTGCCGATGGCGCTGGTGCCCCGCGTCTGGCCCTGTAGCTCCGGGGCTGCGTGCTCCGCCAGGTCGGCGGCGACGGCGGCACGCAGGGTGGCACCGGCGCTGTGCAGCAGGGTGTCGTCCCGGCCCAGCCACTCCAGCATCATGGCGGCGGTGAGCAGCATGGCGCGGGGGTCGGCGCGATCCTGACCGGCGATGTCCGGTGCGCTGCCGTGGGTGGGCTCGAACAGCGCCGGCGCCTCGCGGCTGAGCGGGTTGATGTTGCAGGAGGGGGCCAGGGCCATGCCGCCGCAGAGCACGGCGGCCAGGTCGGTGAGGATGTCCCCCTGCAGGTTGCTGGCCACCACCACGTCGAACTGCCAGGGGCTCTGGACGAACTTCATGCAGGCCGCATCGACCAGCTCGTGGTGCACGGCGATGTCCGGGTATTCCGCCGCGACCGCATCGAACACCTCGCAGTACAGCTCTCCGGCGTGGGCCAGGGCATTGCGCTTGGTCACCAGGCAGACCTGGGCCTCGCGGTCGTCCCCGAAGCGGCGCATGCTGCCGCTGTCGCGCCGTGCCTTGGCCCGTGCCCTGGCGCGACGGAAGGCGTGGCCCATCAGGCGCTCCGTGGCGCTGCGGGTGAACAGCTCCACCTGGGTGGCGATCTCCCGCGGCGTGCCCCGGTGTAACCGCCCGCCCTGGCCGACGTACTCGCCCTCGCTGTTCTCGCGGATGACCAGCAGGTCGACTTCGGCGGCGCGGGGGTCGGCCAGGTAGCGTCGCGCCCCCGGCAGCAGCCGGGCCGGGCGCTCGCAGATGAACAGGTCGAAGCCCTTGCGCAGTTCCAGCAGCGGGGCCAGCGAGGTGTGATCGGGCAGGTGATAGCGCCCGGCATCCTGCAGCGGGCCGGGGTCCCCCAGTGCGCCCATCAGCAGCGCGTCATACTGGCGCAGGCGCTCCAGGCCATCCTCCGGCATCATGGTGCCGTGCGTCTGGTGCCAGGCGGTCGCTGGCCAGGGCAGTTCCTCCCAGTCCAGGGGCAGACCCGCATCCCGCAGTACCGCCAGCGAGCGCAGGGTTGCGGCCATCACCTCGGGGCCGATGCCGTCGCCGCCCATGGCGGCGATGCGCCAGGGCTTGCCGCTTCGCATGTGATCCTCCTTGCCGGTACCCGGCTCAGCCTCCTTCCGTGCTGCCCGCGCCGCCCATACACAGGTACTTCACCTCCATGTACTCCTCCATGCCGTGGTGCGAGCCCTCGCGGCCCAGGCCGGACGCCTTGACGCCACCGAAGGGGGCGGCGGCATTGGACACCAGTCCCTCATTGATGCCGATGATCCCGGCCTCCAGCGCCTCGGCCACGCGCCAGCAGCGGTGGATGTCGCGGCTGTAAAAGTACGCCGCAAGCCCGTAGGGCGTGTCATTGGCAGTACGGATGGCCTCCGCTTCGGTATCAAAGCGCATCACTGCGGCGAGCGGGCCGAAGGTCTCCTCGTGACACAGTTGCATGTCCGCCTGCACACCGGTGATCAGGGTCGGCTGGACATAGCGTCCGCCCAGGGGGTGGGGTTGCCCGCCGAGGACCACTTGCGCGCCCTTGCCCAGGGCATCGCGCAGGTGCTGCCGGACCTTGTCCACCGCCGCCTGGTTGATCAGTGCGGACTGGTTCACCCCGTCCTCCAGACCATCGCCGACCTTGAGGGTCGCCATGGCGCGGGCCAGTTTCTCCACAAAGGCGTCGTGCACGCTGTCCTGCACCAGCAGCCGGTTGGCACACACGCAGGTCTGCCCGGTGTTGCGGAACTTGGAGGCCATGGCGCCTTCGACGGCGGCGTCGAGGTCGGCGTCGTCGAAGACGATGAACGGTGCGTTGCCTCCCAGCTCCAGGGAAATTTTCTGCACGTTTTGCGCGCACTGGGCCATCAATTTGCGCCCCACTGCGGTGGAGCCGGTGAAGCTGAGCTTGCGCACCACCGGGCTGGCGGTCAGCACCTCGCCGATTTCGGCCGGGGCCCCGGTGATCACGTTGAGAACGCCGGCGGGAAGGCCCGCGCGCATGCCCAGCTCCGCGAGGGCCAGGGCGGAGAACGGCGTCGCCTCGGCGGGCTTGACCACCATGGTGCAGCCTGCCGCCAGGGCGGCACCCGCCTTGCGGGTGATCATGGCGGCGGGGAAGTTCCAGGGTGTGATGGCCGCGGTCACGCCCACTGCCTGCCGCAGTACCACGATGTGCTGGCCGGGGCGGGCGCCGGGGATGGTTTCGCCATAGGCGCGCGGTGCCTCCCCGGCAAACCACTTGATGAACGAGGCCGCATAGGTGATCTCGCCGCGGGCCTCGGCCAGGGGTTTGCCCTGCTCCAGGGTCATCAGCAGTGCGAGGTCATCCTGATGCTCCAGGATCAGCTCATACCAGCGGTAGAGCACACTGCCGCGCTCGCTGGCGGTGCGGTCGCGCCAGCCTGGAAAGGCTGCCGCGGCGGCGTCGATGGCCTGCTGCGTTTCTGCGGCACCCAGGTTTGGCACGTGGCCCAGCAGCGCGCCACAGGCCGGGTTGTCCACGGCGATGGTGGCGCCATTGGCCGCCGCAACCCATTGTCCGCCGATGTGGCACTGCTGCCGGAACAGGGCCTGATCGCGGAGACGTTCGATGCTCATGAGGCCTCCCGAATGCGGAATGTCCTTTTCACCGTACCACGCCGGCGGGTGGCATTGAAGGCCGGGGGCGCGGCAGGCCGGGCGTTGTGGGGCGAGAAAGGCTGTACAGAGGTGCTGCACGCCAAGTGCTTGACAGCGGCATAACATGTAAATAAAGTGCATCTTAAAAGATGTATTTAATTTGCATTAATTGCCGGGTCTACACGAAAGGAGAAACATCATGCTCAATGCCGAGACCATCGCCACCATCAAGCAGACTGCCCCGGTTCTGGCCACGGAAGGGGAGGCCATCACCCGCCTGTTCTATAGCAAGCTGTTCGGCAACCACCCGGAGTTGCAGAACGTGTTCAACATGGCGCATCAGGCCCAGGGGGAGCAGCCGAAGGCGCTGGCGGAGTCGGTGTTCCGCTATGCCAGCCACATCGACCAGCTGCAGGCGCTGGGGCCGGATGTGCGCCGCATCGCCCATAAGCACGCCAGCCTGGCGGTGACTCCGGAGCAGTATCCGATCGTTGGCAAGTACCTGCTGGAGGCCATCGGCGAGCACCTCGACCTGCCCGCGGATCACGCCATCATCCAGGCCTGGGCCGCGGCCTATGGGCAGCTGGCGGATATCCTGATCGACAGCGAGGAGCAGATCTACGCGCAGAATGAGACGCGCCCCGGTGGCTGGCGTGGCTTTCGTCCATTCCGGGTGGCGCGGGTGGAGGATGAGGCCGCGGGGGTGAGCTCGCTCTACCTGGAAGCGGAGGACGGCGCGGCAATTGCCGACTTCCTGCCCGGCCAGTACGTGGGTTTGAAGATCGAAACGCCGCCGGGTGAATACGAGGAGATTCGTCAGTATTCACTGTCCTGCGCACCGGGCCAGGGCTATTACCGCATTACCGTGAAGGCCGAGGCCAACGACCCATCCCACCCGGGGCGGGTGTCCCATCATCTGCACCAGGCCAGTGCCGGCACCCGGGTGTTGCTGCAGCCGCCGACGGGGGACTTTGTGCTGCCCGACAGCGAGCGCGACCTGGTGCTGATCGCCGGTGGTGTGGGCATCACGCCCCTGCTGAGCATGCTGGAGGCGCGTCTGGCGGCCAAGGGCAGCGGTGCCGGCATTACCTTTATTCATTGCTGTCGCGATCGCGCGCACCACATCATGGGGGATCAGCTGCGCGCGCTGGCCGCCGAAACGGGCTTTGCCTATCACGTCGCCTATGAGTTCGGGGACGGTGCCGACTACACCGGGTATCTGGATGCGGCGGTGCTGCGCGACTGGATCACCGAACGCGATGCGGAGGTGTGTTTTTGCGGTCCGCGACCGTTCATGGCGGCGTTGAACCGTCTGCTGCAGGATATCGGCTTTGCCGAGGAGCGCCTGCACTACGAACTGTTCGGCCCCAGTACCCGCCTGTGACCGGCATTCCCCGGTATCGCGCCAGGGTCTATCATGGTCCTTGTTGTGCGATACCGGAGAAGCCCCCGCCATGCGGCTCACCCAGCATACCGATTACTCCCTGCGGGTGTTGATCTACCTCGCCTGCAATCCCGAGCGGCTTTCCACCATCCAGGACATCTCCGAGGCCTATGGCATCTCCCGCAACCACCTGATGAAGGTGGTGCGCGAGCTCGCCAGCAAGGGCTATGTGGCCTCCACCCGCGGTGCCGGTGGCGGCATTCGTCTGGGGCGCGAGCCCGGGGACATTCGCATCGGTGACGTGGTGCGGGACATGGAGCCCGACCTCGCTCTGGTGGAGTGCTTCCGCCCCGAGAATGCCTGTGTCATCACCCCGGCCTGCCTGTTGCCGCGCATGCTGCAGCAGGCGGCGGACGCGTTTCTGCAGAGCCTGGACGGCCACACCCTGGCGGAACTGCTGCCGGCACGCCGGGTGCGCGAGCTGCAGGCGCTGCTGCATATCGCCTGATCAGGCCGCCTGCCAGGGGATTTCGGTGTCCAGGCTGCGGCTGATGGCCATGGCGGACTGCACCGCGCTTTCCAGTAGCGGAATGCCCGGCATGGCGTAGGAGCCACAGTACCAGACGCGGCGGCCCTGCCGTTGTTGCAGGGTGTTCAGTTCCTGGATGGCGGCAAGGCTGTCGTGGCTGACCACCGGCCGCTCGAAGTACGCGCGGCCCAGCACCTGAGCCGGGTCGGGCTCGCGCAGCGGGTTCCAGGTCTGCAGCAGCGGTGGCTGCTCGCGCAGGGACGGGTAGATCCGGTTCAGCCAGATGTTGGCCATTGGTGCCGGTGCCGCCGGGTCGATGAAAAAATTCACCGGCGCCCAGTCGCGGCGCTGCTCCGGCATCAGCCGCGTATCGCCATGGACCACCACCTCACTGCGCTCGTAGTGGATGCGCCGCAGCAGTGCCGCGGCCTCCGGGTCCGGGGCCTCGGCCATCGTTGCGGCCTGGTTGGCCTGGGCGGCCAGCAACACGTGGTCAAAGTGCCAGCTGCGCCCGTCGCGGGCCTGCAGCCGCACGCCCTGTGCGTCCGGTCGGATCTGCTCGATGATGGTGTCGCAGTGCAGGTCGCTGCAGTGTTGCAGCAATTTGTCGATGGCGTCGTCCGCGCCGTGTCGTGCACGCCACAGGCCGCCGGCGAGGCGCCCTGAGGTAAAGAAATCGATGATCACGGCCGCCGGGTAGTTGCGCACCGCGGCGTAGGAGCAGGTGCAGATCGAGGCGAAGGCTGGCAACAGCATGTAGTCGGCGAAGGCGCGACTGTAACCGCGCTGCGCCAGATAGTCGGCGATGGTCAGCCCCTCGGCGAGACCCTTGTGCAGGTCGCGGCGCGCGCGCAGCATGAAGCGCAGCGCATCCCGGGCGATGACCAGATACTTGCCACCCAGCCGGTGCAGCCCGGCCAGCATGGGCACGGTATTGCCGCCGGGCAGGTGCAGGTTGCGATAACGGAAGTAGGTACCCCCGTCCGCGGTGCTGAAACCGGCGGCATGGTCGGTGCGCTGCAGTTCGACGCCCGCGGCCCGGTACAGGGGGATCAGGTTGGTGTAGTAGCTGCTGTTGAAGGCACGCAGGGGCACATCAATGCGCGCGCCGGGCCCGCCGCCGGGCGCGTCCGCGTCGCCATAGTCCAGGTTGAAGGCGCCCATGCCGGGTTGCGGGTGGCGCTCGAACAGGGTGACCT
>JBJHBY010000161.1:0-8205 GCA_050485745.1 Gammaproteobacteria bacterium
CCCGGCCTGCGCTGCGGAGCTCGACCTCCGCCGCTGCGCGGCTACGAGACTCGAACAGTCCTCGCGCCGGGACGGCCGGGGCGCTGCGCTTCTCGGCGCTCGCATCTGATGGGGCGGGAAGCGGCTGCCACCCCACCAGGCGGCGGTGCCTCGATACCGTTTTGCGAACGTGAAACCGTTTTGACAAGGTGAAACAATGACCGACGAACAACACAGCGCCGCCCATGAGGAAAACCGCCTGATCGCCGAGCGCCGCGCCAAACTGGCGGCGCTGCGCGAAGCCGGGCAGGCGTTTCCCAATGACTTCCGCCGCGACAGCCTCGCCGCGGACCTGCAGGCGGAGCTGGGTGAGCAGGACAAGGCCACGCTGGAGCAGCTGGATCGTCGCGCCAGTGTCGCCGGTCGGGTAATGGCGCGGCGCGGGCCGTTCTGGGTGATCCAGGACATGAGCGGCCGTATCCAGCTCTATTTCGACAAAAAACGCCTGCCCGAAGACGTCATCCATGCCTCCGCCCACTGGGATATCGGCGACATCATTGGCGGCAGCGGCCCGGTGCACAAATCCGGCAAGGGCGATCTTTACATCTACCTCGACACGGTGCAGCTGCTGACCAAATCCCTGCGCCCCCTGCCGGATAAATTCCATGGCCTGCAGGACCAGGAATTGCGCTACCGCCAGCGCTATGTCGACCTGATCATGAACGAGGACTCCCGGCGCACCTTTCGCACCCGCGCCCGGGTGGTGGAGGGGGTGCGCCGCTACCTGGCGCAGCGCGATTTCTTCGAGGCGGAAACCCCCATGCTGCAGGTGATTCCCGGTGGCGCCACGGCACGGCCCTTCGTCACCCATCACAATGCCCTGGACCTCGATATGTACCTGCGCATCGCCCCGGAGCTGTACCTCAAGCGCCTGGTGGTGGGTGGCTTCGAGCGCGTTTTCGAGATCAACCGCAACTTCCGCAACGAAGGGCTGTCGACGCGTCACAACCCCGAGTTCACCATGGTCGAGTTCTACCAGGCCTACGCCGACCACAACGATCTCATGGACCTGATCGAGGACATGATCCGCAGCATCGCCCGTGAGGTCAGTGGTGGCACCAGTGTGCAGTACCAGGGCGAGATCTTCGATTTCGGTCAGCCCTTTGCGCGCATGACGGTGTTCGAGGCCATTCTGAAGTACAACCCGGACATCGATCCGGCGCAACTGGCGGACGAGCAAGGCGCCCGTGCCATCGCCACGGCGCTGGGCATTCCCCTCAAGAACAGTTACGGCCTCGGCAAGGTGCAGATCGAGATCTTCGAGAAGACCGCCGAGCACCGCCTGCTGCAGCCGACCTTCATTACCGCCTATCCCACGGAAGTGTCGCCCCTGGCGCGATGTTCCGATGCGGACCCCTTCGTCACCGACCGTTTCGAGTTCTTTATCGGCGGGCGCGAAATCGCCAACGGCTTCTCCGAATTGAATGACCCGGAGGACCAGGCCGAGCGCTTCCGCAGGCAGGTCGAGGACAAGGAAGCAGGGGATGACGAGGCGATGTTTTTCGACGAGGACTACATCACCGCCCTGGAATACGGCATGCCGCCTACCGCCGGTGCCGGTATCGGCATCGACCGCCTGGTGATGCTGTTTGCCGACGCGCCATCAATCCGGGATGTGTTGCTGTTCCCCCACATGCGGCCCCGCGGCTGAGACGTCCGCGCTGTCGCGGCGAACAGGTGCCAGAGGAGTCAGCCCCGCCAGTCGGTAGACGCGGATCGCCGTGTTCATGCCACGGGCGCGCAGCTGCCCGGAGTCACCAATGCAGAGCATGTCGTGCGCGGCTTGCAGGGTGGCGTGGGAGAGCAGGACCGCTCCCGGCGGGCAGGCTTCCTGAATGCGTGCCGCCTGATTGACGGCATGCCCGACCACGGCGTATTTGCTGCGCCGCAGCGAGCCGATATTGCCTGCCACCACCGACCCGGTGTTGAGGCTGATGCCGATGCGGATTTCCGGCAGCCCGGCGCGCGCATTGTCGCGATTGATGTCGCGCATTGCCCGCTGCATGGCCAGGGCGCACTGGACAGCGCGGTCGCAGTCGTCGTGACGGCCCAGGGGCGCGCCGAAAATGGCGAGAATGGCGTCGCCGATGAACTCGTCGACGGTGCCCCGGTGGTCCAGCACGATCTCGCTCATGCGCCCCAGGTAGTTGTTCAGTAGCTGCACCACCTGTGCCGGCGGCAGCTGTTCGCAGAGGCCGGTAAAGCCGCGGATATCCGCCATCAGCAGGGTCACGGTGCGTTGCTCGCCACCGAGTTCCAGACCGTCCGGATTCTCCAGCAGTGCGTCGACGATGGACTGTGACAGATAGCGTCCGAACACGCGGCGCATGAAGCGCTGGTTGCGCTCCAGTTCCTCGCGGTAACGCTGCTCCCGGTCGAGCCAGCGCTTGCGCTCGATGGCGCTGTTGATGCGCGCCTTCAGCAGCACCGGGTTGATTGGCCTGAGGACATAGTCGTCGGCGCCGGCAGCCAGGGCCTCGACCACCGGGCGGTGATCGCTGCGTTCCGCCACCGCGAGCACCGGCACGTGCTGCCAGCCCGGGGCCTGGCGCAGGCGCTGCAGCAGGGTACCGATGTCGCCGTTGCCGAGGCTGCCCAGGTCGAGCAGGACCAGGTCGGGCGAGTTGCCGGCGAGGGCCTGCAGCAGTGCCGGGCGGGAGTCCGCCAGCGTCAGGGTATGGCCCGCCTGCACCAGGGCACGCTGCAACAGCGCCGCACCTTGCGGGTCGGTGTCAAACAGCAACAGCTGCCCGCCCTCGCTGCCGATGCTGTTGCCGGACAGCAGCGGTGCCCGTGTGGTCTGCCCCGGGTCCTGCTCCAGCAGGCGTTCGCAGGCGCCGTCGAGTGATGGCAATGCCGCCGTCAGCGCGATATCGCCACCCTGGCCGCGCAGGATGTCACTGTGTGCCTGGATCTCGCTGCACCACTGACGCAGGCGCGGCCACGGGTCGCCGCTGGCCTGTGCCCGGGGTTCCTGCAGGAGGCTGCGCTCCAGTTCGTCGGCGATGCGCAGCAGGGCGGCGAGGTCCGGCTGCAATGCGGGCTCCTGCAGGTAACAGGCATCGAATACATCGCACAGGGCCGCCACCAGGCGCTGCGCCGCGGGGCGCCAGTCGGTGCTGGCTGCGGCGTCCTCACTCGGCGTAGGCATGGGCGTGGGGGCACTCCGGCGCTGTGTTATAGTCGGGGTTCAGCAGCAGGCCATCATCCTACATGAAGCTGTCCCATGTCGAAATTTTCGCCGGGCTGGCGCCCCCTGAGCTGGAGGCCCTGGAGGCATCCAGCCGTGTGTGCGAAATTCCGCGCAACACCGTAGTGTTCCAGGAAAACGACCCGGCCGACGCGCTGTATGTGATCGAGCGCGGGCGCGTCAAGGTGTACTCCTGCGATCGCAACGGCAAGGAATATATCTATCGGGTGATGGTGGTGGGGGAGTACTTTGGCGAGCTCGCCCTGCTCGATGATGAACCCCGCTCCGCCTCGGTACGCACCCTGGAGAATGCCGCGTTCCGGGTGATCACCAAGGCGGATTTCCAGCGTGTGCTGGTGGAACACCCCGGCCTGGGGCTGACCCTGATCCGCAACCTGGCGGCGCAGGTCAGGCGTCTCACCCGCGATGTGCGCTCCCTCGCTCTTGAGGATGTCTACGGGCGTGTGTCCAAACTACTCACTGGTCTCGGGGAACCCCTGCCCGAGGGCGACGGCCTGCGGGTTGCCGAAAAGCTCACCCAGCAGGATATCGCCGACCGCGTCGGCGCCTCCCGCGAAATGGTTGCGCGCATCCTCAAGGAACTGACCGTCGGCGACTACATCCGCTGGGACGGCAAGTACATCATCATCAACAGCCGCCTGCCGGCGCAGTATTGATTAGACGCGAGACGCGAGACGCGAGACGCGAGACGGAAGACGGAAGACGCAAAAGGCAAAAGGCAAAAGCGCGAGATACGAGAGACGCGAGCGGGGGCGGGGGCGAAATCTGGTGGAAAAGGCTGCGCCGTTTTCCACCCTACGCTTGAGATCAGCTTCCGGGCTGCCACATGCCGGTACCTCCAATCTTCGGCGGAGCCGTAGGGTGGAAAACGGCGAAGCCTTTTCCACCAGATTCATCCACCAGATTCATCCACCAGATTCATCCACCAGATTCATCCACCAGATTCATCCACCAGATTACGCCGCTGCCCCCACCTTACGCCTTACACCCCCACCCAGCGTCCAGCCCGCGTCTCCCGTCTCCAGTTCAGCGTCTCCCGCCTTTGCGCCTCCCGTCTCCCCCGTCACTGCTTCCCCCCCAATCCCTCCACCAGCGCGTCGACGAAGTGGCCCAGTTCCAGGCTCATCACCGCGAAACCCTGGTCGAGGCGTGCGGCGGCGTCTTCGCCCTGGTCCGCGTCTTCGCGCAGGGCGTCGGAGAATTTCAGGCCTTTCAGCGACAGGTCCTCACCCAGGCCGACCTCGATGGCGTCGCGCCAGCTCAGGTTGACCTTGGTGACCTGCTTGCCGGCTTCCAGGTGGCGCATCAGTTCCTCGCCGACCAGGTCCTGGTCGCGGGCACGGATCACATTGCTGGGGCTGGCGGGATCCTTCAGTTCACAGTGGCGGCCTAGCTGGAAGCCTTCCGGCGGGGCATTGCCGTGCAGCCAGGAGGTCATCGCCGAGCCGGGGGCAATGGCGCTGTTCAGCGGTACCACCGCAAGGCTGCCGAGGCATTCGCGCAGCAGGTTCAGCAGCTCCTCCGCCGCGTTGCGGTTGCCGCTGTCGATGAGGAGCTGACCGCGGCGTCGGTCGATATAGGCGTGGCAGCGGCTGGAGCGGGTCAGGGCGCGGGGCAGCAGGGTGTCGGTGATCTCCTCGCGCAGCTGCAGGCGCTCGCGCCGGAACACCTTGCGCCCCTCGTCCTGTTCGATCTTCGCGATGCGCTCGTCCAGTTGTTCCCGCACCGCGGCGGCGGGCAGGATCTTCTGCTGCCGGCGCAGGCAGATCAGCGCGCAGTCCCCGGCACTGTGCACCAGCTGCCCACTGCCGGGCAGCAGCGGCACCCAGCCCAGGGTCTGGGTGTCCTGATGACCGCAGGGCCGGAACGGGTGCTGTGCCAGGGCCTCCTGCAGGGCCTCGTCGGACCACTTCGCCGCGTCGGGAAAGGTGTACACCAGCAAATTGCGAAACCACATGCAAACCTCGATAACCGCGGCGCCGCCGCGGAGTACGTCAATAGAGTGCGGCCCTCAGGTGGGCCGCGCTTGGTGACCGCGGCAAAAAACCGGGACGTATACCGTACGGGGTGTGCTCAGAGCCCGGGCAGGACGGTGCGGCTGAAGGCCACCGCCATGATCCAGGCGAAGCACAGCAACGCCAGTGCATAGCTGATGGCGCGTGCACGCTGCGTGGTGGCAAAACGCATCACGTGCAGGCCCAGGGCAATGTACAGCACCAGGCCGACGACCTTGGCGGTGAGCCAGCCCTGGGCCAGGGGGTACTGCTGGCTGGCCACGGCCAGCCAGATGCCCGCGGCCAGCAGCAGGGTATCCACCACGTGCGGGGCGATGCGCAGCCAGCGTTGCTCCAGCCAGCGCGAGCCGGCCAGCTTCATGCCGCCGCGGATGGTGAAGCCGACGATGGAGATGATCGCCAGCAGCATGTGCAGGTGCTTGATACCCGTGTACATGGTGGTCTAGTCCTGTTCGGGAAGGGAGTGTTCGACACGCAATTGCAGGTGGCCGCGGGCCAGACGTGCGCTCACCGCATCGCCGGTGCTGACCTCACGGGCGTCGCGCAGGATACGGCCCTGCGCATCCTGCACGATGGCGAAGCCGCGGCCAAGGGTATTCAGGGGGCTCACCGAATTCAGCAACTGCGCGCTGGCGGCCAGGTGCTGCCGGCGCCGCGCCAGGTCTGTGTCGAGGGCGCGCTGCAGGCGGCCGTGCAGGGGGCGCAGCCGTTCCGCCAGGGTGCGCAGGTGTTGTGCCGGCGAATGACGTTGCAGGCGCTCGCGCAGCAGCTCCAGCCGGTGCAGGCGGCGTCTTGCGCCGGCCTGCCAGCCGCGTTGCAGGCGCGCCTGCAGCTCATCCAGGCGCTGTGCCTGCTGGCGCAGTCGCTCTCCGGGGTGGCGCAGGCGGGCGCGGCGTGCCTCCAACTGTTGCCGGCGGCTGACCTGCTGTTGTCGCCAGGCCTGCAGCAGGCGCCGGCGTCGATGCTCCAGTGTCTCCAGCCACTCGGCCCGGTCCGGGCTGAGCAGTTCCGCCGCGGCGGAGGGGGTCGGCGCGCGAGCATCGGCAACGAAATCACTGATTGCCACATCCACCTCGTGGCCCACGGCGCTGACCACGGGCAGGGCGCTGGCGGCGATGGCGCGCGCCACCACCTCTTCGTTGAAGGCCCAGAGATCCTCCTGGGAGCCGCCGCCACGGCCGACGATGAGCACATCCAGGTCGAGCTGGCCGCCGCTGGCCAGGCGGTTGCCGCGCTCGATGGCGGCTGCAATCTGTGCGGCGGCACCATCCCCCTGCACCGGCACCGGCAGCACCGTGACCGGGATGGCGGGGAAGCGCCGCGCCAGCACGGTGAGAATGTCGCGGATGGCGGCGCCGGTGGGGGAGGTGACGACACCGATATGCCGCGGCAGGCGTGGCAGGGCGCGCTTGCGCCCCGGCTCGAACAGCCCCTCCGCCGCGAGGCGGCGCTTCAGCTGTTCAAACGCGGCGGCGAGGTCACCGGCACCGGCGGGCTGCATCTGTTCCACGATCAGCTGGTAATCGCCGCGCCCCTCATAGAGGCTGAGCTTGCCCTTGACCAGCAGGCGCTGCCCCGCCTCTGGTATGAAGCGCACGCGGATGTTCTGCCCCCGGAACATGGCGCAGCGCACCTGCGCCTGGGCGTCCTTGAGGGTGAAATACCAGTGCCCGGAGCCGGGCCGGCTGAGGTTCGACAGCTCGCCCTCGACCCAGACCATGGGGAAGGCGTCCTCCAGCAACTGTCGGGCCAGGCGGTTGAGCTGGCCGACGCTGAGCACGGCCGGGCGCGCGTCCGCGCCGGTGGCGTCGCTGCGAGGGGTGTCCGGGGTGGGGGCGGTGGGCATCGCGGCATTGTAGCGGGCTGTGCCCGGCGACGAAACTGTCACGGAGTTGCAGGTCCCGGGTGAGCTGCCCGGCTTGGTTCCGGTTTACCCGCCAGCGGCCTTCACTTAAAATATCCGGTTCCACCGCGGCCCGGCCCGCCGCCTGCGGTGCTCCATTCATCGCCGCCCCCAGGGGACTCTCCATGATCCGGATCCGCGCTGAAGCCCTCACCTTCGATGACGTATTGCTGGTGCCCGCCTACTCCGAGGTCACCGCCAAGGACGTATCGCTGCGCACCCGGTTGACGCGTAACATCGCGCTGAACATTCCGCTGGTGTCCGCCGCCATGGACACGGTGACCGAGGCGCGCCTCGCCATCGCCCTGGCCCAGGAGGGCGGCATCGGCATCATCCACAAGAGCATGAGCGTGGAGCAGCAGGCGCGGCAGGTGCGTGCGGTGAAGAAGCATGAGAGCGGCGTGGTCAAGGACCCGATTACCATCGAGGCTTCGGCGCCGGTGCGCGAGCTCATCGAACTGCGCGCCCAGCACAACATCTCCGGCGTGCCGGTTATGGACCAGGGCAAGCTGGTGGGCATCGTCACCAGCCGTGACGTGCGCTTCGAAACGCAGATGAACGCCCCCGTGTCCAGCATCATGACCCCGAAGGAAAAACTGGTCACGGTGGGCGAGGGCGCCGACCTGGAATCGATCAAGGAGCTGCTGCACCGCCATCGCATCGAGAAGGTGCTGGTGGTCAACGACAGCTTTGACCTGCGCGGCCTGGTCACGGTCAAGGACATCAACAAGGCGCAGACCTACCCCTACGCTTGCAAGGACGCCTCCGGGCAGCTGCGCGTCGGCGCCTCGGTCGGCACCAGTGCCGATACCGATGCCCGGGTGGCGGCGCTGGTCGAGGCCGGCGTCGACGTGCTGGTGGTGGACACCGCCCATGGCCACTCGCGCAACGTGCTGCGCCGCGTGGAAATGATCAAGAAGGATTACCCGCAGGTGGATGTCATCGGCGGCAATATCGCCACCGGTGAGGCCGCCCGCGCCCTGCTCGAGGCCGGCGCGGACGGGGTCAAGGTGGGTATCGGCCCCGGCTCCATCTGC
>JBJHBY010000162.1:0-8158 GCA_050485745.1 Gammaproteobacteria bacterium
GCTCTGGGGCGTATCGACGTCCAGGCCGGCGACCTGCTGCGCGGGTCCGGGTCGGGCAAGTCCTACCACTACCGCAATATGCTGGCCGGCTGGCTGGGCCACCTGGCGGCGCAGCTGGCCTGGGGGCCGCTGACCACGGTGCTGGTGGCGCGCAGCACCGATGTGCGCCTGTCACCGCTCCCCGCGGAGGAGGCGGAGGCCCTGCTGCGGCAGGTGCTGCTGGCCTGGGTGGAGAACATGACGCGGCCGCTGCCGGTGTTGCCGGACGTGGCCATGGCCTGGCTCGACGGGCTGGAGGGCAAGGCTGGCAGCGAGGAGCGCGCCATGGATCGGGCCGCGGAGGCCTTTGCCGCGGCCCGGTCCGTGGATGCCGGGTACCTGCGGCGCAGTTACGCGGATTTTGAGGCCCTGTGGTGTGGTGGGGAGTTCGTCAGCCGGGTGAACGCGCTTTACCGGCCTCTGTGGCAGATCGTGAAGGCATCGGCGGCGTCAAGGCGGGGAGGTGGCGGTGACTGATCCCAACACCACCGACTTGCCGCCGCAGCCCCTGGATCCGCTGCATCTGCCCCTCTGCGGCAGCCATCTGATCGAGGCCAGCGCAGGCACCGGCAAGACCTTCACCATCGCTCTGCTCTACCTGCGCCTGGTCCTCGGTCACGGCCGCTCCGGCGGCCCTGGTGCTGATGCCACGGGCGCTGATGCCGCCGGCGCGGCGACGCTGGGCCCCGGCCTGCTGCCGCCGCAGATTCTGGTGGTGACCTTCACCGAGGCCGCCACCCGCGAGTTGCGTGACCGCATTCGCCGGCGCCTGACCGAGGCCGCGGTCTGCTTTGATCCGCGCAGTGGTGAGCAGGCGCCCCGGGATGCGCCGCTTCTGGGGCTGCGCCAGACGATCGATCCCGCCCTGTGGCCGGAGTGCGGGCGGCGCCTGCGCCTGGCGGCGGAGTGGATGGACGAGGCCGCCGTCTCGACCATTCACGGCTGGTGCCAGCGCATGCTCAACGAGCACGCCTTCGACAGCGGCAGCTTCTTCCGGCAAACCCTGCAGCCAGACCTGTCCGAGCTGCTGCTGGACGTGGTGCGCGACTACTGGCGCAGCTTTGTGTACCCGCTGACGCCGGAGCAATGGGCATTGCTGGGTGGTTTCTGGCAGACCCCGGATGCCCTGCTCGGGGATCTGTCCCGGGTTCTCGGGGATCTGCCCCTGCCCGGTATCAGTGCGCAATCACCGCACCAGGCCACGGCGGCGCTGGCGGCGGAGCTGCTCGCCCTGCGCCGGCGCTGGCAGGGTCTCGCCGCGGAGCTGGATGCCTTGATGGACGAGGCGCTGGACGCCGGGGTGTTCGACGGCCGCAAGCTGCGCCGGGACTGGTGGCAGGGCTGGCGCGATGACCTCGGGCGCTGGTCCCTGGGTGAGGGTGCGCTGCTGCCCGCGCTCAGGGACAAGGCCATCGCGCGTCTGACCCCGTCGGGGCTGGAGGAAGCGCTCAAGGCGGCCCACGCCGGGAACCCACTGCCGCAACACGAGGCCTGGTCGGTGCTGGCCGCGCTTTGGGAGTGGCAGGCGCAGCTGCAGCAACAGCGCGCGCCGCTGCTGGCCCACGCCGCCGGGTGGGTGGCGGCGCGGCTGTCCGCCGAGAAGCAGCGTCGTGCGGAACTGGGCTTTGACGACTTGCTGCAGTCCCTGGACCGGGCCCTCAACGGCCCCGCTGGCGAGCGCCTGGGGGGGGTGATCCGCGAGCGCTTTCCGGTGGCGCTGATCGATGAGTTCCAGGATACGGACCCGGTGCAGTACCGTATTTTCGATCGCGTCTACGGCGTGGCGGAGAACCGCCAGGACTGCGGCCTGCTGCTGATCGGCGACCCCAAACAGGCGATCTACGCCTTCCGCGGTGCGGACATCTTCACCTATCTGCGGGCGCGCAGCGCCACCCGTGGCCGCCACCATGCCCTGGCCACCAATTTTCGCTCGGCGCCACAGCTGGTGGACGCGGTCAATGGTCTGTTTATGGCTGCGGACGCGGCGCTGCCCGAGGGCGCCTTCCTGTTCCGGCGCGGGGGGGACAACCCCCTGCCTTTCGTCGCGGTGGCTGCGCAGGGCCGCAGCGAGCACTGGCGGCTGCAGGGCGAGGCCCCGGCGCCGCTGCACATCTGGACGGCCAGCAGCGAGGCCCCGGCCAGCAAAAAGGCGTGGCTGCCCGAGGTGGCCGAGGCCTGTGCCAGCGAGATCGCGCGCCTGCTGCGCCTGGGGGCGGCGGGTGAGGCCGGCTTCGAAGGCCCTGAGCCGTCTTTCGAGCCGCTGCAGGCGCGGCACGTGGCGGTGCTGGTGAACAAGGGTGACGAGGCGCAGGCGGTGCGTGACGCCCTGGGGCGGCGCGGCCTGGCCAGTGTGTACCTGTCTGAGCGGCAGTCCGTGCTGGAGACGGAGGTCGCCAGCGACCTGCTGCACTGGCTGCGCGCCTGCGCCGAACCCGAGCAGACCGCACTGCTGCGCACTGCCCTGGCGACACCGACCCTGGGCCAGGGTCACACCGAACTGGAAGCCCTGCTGCGCGATGAGCTGCAGCTGGAGGCGGCCATCGAGCGTTTTCGCGGCTATCGCCGTCAGTGGCAGAGCCGCGGCGTGCTGCCGATGCTGCGCAGCCTGCTGCTGGATTACCGGGTGCCCGCCCGCTTGCTGACGATTCCGGGGGGGGAGCGCCAACTGACGGACCTGCTGCACCTGGCTGAGCTGCTGCAGCAGGAGAGCCAGCAACTGGATGGCGAGCACGCGCTGATCCGCCACCTGCAGGACCTGCGCCTGGCCGCGGCGCGGGAGGCGGAGCTGCTGCAGCAGCGCCTGGAGAGCGACGCCAGCCTGATCCAGGTGGTGACGGTGCACAAGTCCAAGGGGCTGGAATATCCGCTGGTGTTCCTGCCCTTCGCCTTCAATGGGCGCCCCGAGAGCGCGCGCCAGACCCTGGTGCGCTGGCACGATGAGCAGGGCCAGGTCTGCATTGCCATCGACCCCGATGACGAGGCCGTGCGCCGCGCGGACCGGGAGCGTCTCGGAGAGGATGTACGCAAGCTCTACGTTGCCCTCACCCGCGCCCGCCACGCCCTGTGGCTCTGCGCCACGCCGGTCAAGGGCTGGCGTCAGAGCGCCCTGGGTCACCTGATTGCCGCGGCCGCCGAGCCGGACAGTGACGGCGACGTGGCCGGGCCGCTGCGCCAGCTGCTGGGAGACCTGCCCCAGGTGGTCATCGGGGCCCTGCCGGAGGCGGACGATCTGCCCGGCCCGGCACCGCCGCCGGCCGCTCTGGGCGAGGCGCTGCAGCCACGCCAGCCGCTGGCGGAGCACTGGTGGATCGCCAGCTATTCGGCACTGCGCCCGGAGCTGGGAATGGCCAGCGAGGAGGAGCAGGCCCCGGACAGCGCGCTCGAGGCCAGGGCACTGGACGCCGCCCGTGGCGATGTAACGGCGCCCGCCGCCACGGACCGGGCTGCGCCCCTGCCCGTGGGTGTGCACGCCTTTCCCCGCGGTGCGGCGACGGGTACTTTCCTGCACGGTTTGCTGGAGTGGGCGGCGGGCCAGGGCTTTGCCCGGGTCGCCGCCGATCCCGCAGCCCTGCGCGTCCAGCTCGAGCGCCGCTGCCAGTTGCGCGGCTGGGGCGACCGGGTCGCACTGCTCGAGGCCTGGCTGCTGCGCCTGCTGACCGCACCCCTGCCCTTGCCGGGGGCCACCCCCAGCCTGGCCGGCCTGACCGGCTACCAGCCCGAGCTGGAGTTCTGGCTGGCCAGCCACACCCTCGACAGCGCCGCCATCGATCGCGCCCTGCGCAGTCATATCCTGCCGGGGGAGCCGCGTCCCGCTCTGGCCCCGGCGCAGCTCAACGGCATGCTCAAGGGTTTCATCGACCTGGTGTTCGAGCACCAGGGGCGCTACTACGTGCTCGACTACAAATCCAATGCCCTGGGTACCGATGACGCTGCCTACGATGCCGCGGCGATGTCCACGGCGGCGCTGGACAAGCGCTTCGACCTGCAGTGCGCCCTGTACCTGCTGGCCCTGCACCGGCTGCTGCGGGCGCGGCTGCCGGACTACGACTACGACCGCCATATCGGCGCTGCCGGTTCCCTGTTCCTGCGCGGCCTGGGCGGCCCCGCGGGCGGGGTCTGGGCGCTGCGCCCGCCGCGGGCGCTGGTCGACACCCTCGACCACCTGTTTGCCGGTGGCGCCGGGGAGGCAACGGCATGAGGCAGCTGCGGGATACGGACACGACTCTGCAGCTACTGCAGGGCTGGGTCGATTGTGGCTGGCTGCGCCCACTGGATGTGGCGCTGGCACGGATG
Source organism: Gammaproteobacteria bacterium (assembly GCA_050485745.1). Classification (GTDB taxonomy): domain Bacteria; phylum Pseudomonadota; class Gammaproteobacteria; order Pseudomonadales; family CAMLJR01; genus JBJHBY01. The sequence goes on from JBJHBY010000162.1 coordinate 4,333, forward strand.
CTGGGCGAGGAGGCCGCCCTGGCCGGTGAGCCGGCGTCCCCGCTGCTGTTGCTGCTGGTGGCGCTGACCTCTCATCAGGTTGGCCGTGGCCACGTCTGCCTGGACCTGGCGCAGCTGGTGCCGGCGGCAGCCGATGCCCTGTTGTCGCTGCCGCCGGGAGAGGTGCCGCGGTCATCAGCGCAGGGCGCCGACGAACCGCTGCGCCCCGGTGCGCTGCTGGCGGAGCTGGACGAGGCCGACTGGCAGGCCGCGTTGCGGCACCCCCTGCTGCTGGGGGATGCCGCCGGCAACAGCCCCCTGGTGCGCCAGCAGGGGCGCCTCTACCTGCGCCGTTACTGGTGTTACGAACAGACCATCGCCGCGGCGATCCGCGCACGTCTCGCCCGGCCCTCGCCCCTGGCGGACACCACCGCTGCACCCGCCCGGGCCCTCGCCGGGGCTCTGGGCGTACTGTTCCCGGCTCCGGCGGACGCGGTCCCGGACTGGCAGTGCATCGCCTGTGCCCTGGCGGCATATCACCGTTTTGCGATCATCACCGGGGGTCCGGGAACGGGCAAGACCACCACCGTGGTGCGCCTGCTGGCCGCGCTGCAATCGGTGGCCAGCCAGCAGGGTGATGGCGGCTTGCTGCGGGTACGGCTGGCGGCACCCACCGGCAAGGCGGCGGCACGCCTGAGTGAGTCGATCAGTGGTGCGGTCGGGCGCCTGCCCCTGGATGAGCTGCCCGGTGGCGCGGCGCTGGCGGAGGGCATCCCGACCCGCGTCACCACCCTGCATCGCTTGCTCGGCAGCCGCCCCGGCAGCCGCGGCTTCCGCCACCATGCGGGCAACCCCCTGGCGCTGGACTTGCTGGTGGTGGATGAGGCCTCGATGGTCGATGTGGAGATGATGGCGGCGCTGTTGCAGGCGCTGCCCGATCAGGCCCGGCTGGTCCTGCTGGGCGACAAGGACCAGCTCGCCTCGGTGGATGCCGGCGCGGTGCTCGGGGAGTTGTGCCAGCGGGCGGAGCGCGGTGGCTACCGATCACAGACCGTCGCCTGGCTGCAGCAGATCGCGGGCACGGCGCCACCGGCGTCATGCATCGCCGCGGAGGGCGGCGACCTCGACCAGGCGGTCGTCATGCTGCGTATCAGCCATCGCTTCGATGGCGCCCGTGGCATCGGCCAGCTGGCGGCGCGGGTCAACGCCGGGGAACTGGATGCGGCTGCGGCGCGGCCGTTCCGCGAGGGCCAATGGGCCGATGTGCATTGGCGTCGGCTACCCCGGGAGCGCGCCCTGGGCCAGCTCACCGCCCTGGCCGTCGATGGCGTTGCGGCTGCGCCCGGCCACGCCCGTTACCTTGAGGTCATGCAGGCGCAGCAGCCTGCGGCGGATGCCGCGCGCGAGGTCTTTGACGCCTGGGCACAGCGGGTGCTGACGGCATTCGCCGGCTTCCAGTTGCTCTGCGCCGTGCGCGGCGGCGCCTGGGGGGTGGATGCCCTCAACGCGGCGGTGGCCGCGACCCTGCAGCGCCGCGGGCTGATCGAGCGGGCGGATGGCTGGTACCCTGGTCGGCCGGTACTGGTAACCCGCAATGACTACAACCTCGGCCTGATGAACGGCGATATCGGCGTGACCCTGGCATTGCCGTCGGAGTCGGAGCCGGGGGCGGCGTCCGGCAAGCCCCTGTTGCGGGTGGCCTTTCCGGCGGCGGATGGCGGCGTGCACTGGATCGCCCCCGGGCGCCTGCAGGCGATCGACACGGTGTACGCGATGACCGTACACAAATCCCAGGGCTCCGAGTTCGGCCACGCCTGCCTGGTGTTGCCGGACACGCTGTCACCGGTGCTGACTCGTGAGCTGGTCTACACCGGCATCACCCGGGCGCGGGACGGCTTCAGCCTCGCCCTGGCGGACGAGTCGGTGCTGTATCAGGCGGTGCAGCGCCGGGTGACCCGCAGTGGTGGCCTGGGCGACTTGCTGGGCCTGACCGCTGGCGGCACATTCACGGAAGACTGACGGAATGCCCCGGCCCTGATACTGCGGCCGCCCGAGCGGGCTGATAAGCTGGGTAGCCATGGTTCAGCTGGAGTGTTGTGATGTCCCGCAAGCCCGCCGTCGAGGAAGCCGACTCCCGGCCGCCATCTGAGGACGGTGCCGGCCCGGTGCTGCCGGACCTCGCCGAATGCCACTTCGATGACAGTTTTCTGCGCAGCCTGCCCGGGGACCCGGAGCGGCGGGTGATGCCGCGCCAGGTGCGCAATGCCCTGTATACCGAGGTCGAGCCGACGCCGGTGTCGGCGCCGCGCCTGCTGGTCTGGAGTGACGAGGTGGGCGAGCTGCTCGGGGTGCGCCCTCCCGAGGATGATCGCGGTGAGGCGGTGCAGGCCCTGGCCGGGAATTGCCTGCTGCCGGGGATGCGCCCCTACGCATCACGCTACGGTGGCCACCAGTTTGGCCACTGGGCCGGTCAGCTCGGGGATGGTCGCGCCCTGACCCTGGGCGAGCGGGTCAATGCGGCGGGGCAGCGCTGGGAGCTGCAGCTCAAGGGTGCCGGGCCGACCCCCTACTCCCGCGGCGCCGACGGGCGCGCGGTGCTGCGCTCTTCCCTGCGCGAATTCCTCTGCAGCGAAGCCATGCACCACCTCGGTATCCCCACCACCCGCGCCCTGAGCCTGGTGGCGACCGGGGACAGCGTGGTCCGGGACATGTTCTACGACGGCCACCCCCGGGCCGAGCCAGGCGCCGTGGTCTGCCGGGTGGCGCCGAGCTTCATCCGCTTCGGTCACTTCGAGTTGCCTGCCAGCCTGGGGGAAACCGGCTTGCTGGCGCCCCTGGCGGACTATGTGATCGCAGAGCACGACGCCGATCTCACCGATCTGCCCGATCGCCATGCCCGCTGGTTCGAGCGCATCGCCCGGCGCACCGCGGTGATGGTGGCGCACTGGATGCGGGTGGGCTTCGTGCACGGAGTGATGAACACCGACAACATGTCCGTCCTGGGCCTGACCATCGACTACGGCCCCTACGGCTGGCTGGAAGACTACGACCCGGCGTGGACGCCCAACACCACGGATGCCCAGGGGCGGCGCTACTGCTATGGCAACCAGCCGCAGATCGCCTATTGGAACCTGGGGCGGCTGGCGCGGGCGCTGCATTCCCTGGCACCGGAAGAAGCCCTGCAGCAGGGTCTTGCCACCTACCGGGTAACCTTCGAGGCCAGCTATCGGCGCATGCTGGCGGACAAGCTGGGGTTGGCGGCGCTGGACCAGCCCGGTGACGACCAGCTGCTGGAGGAGCTGTTCCAGGCCCTGGCCGAGCGCGAGACCGATTTCAGCCTGTTCTTTCGCCTGCTGGCCCGGCTGCCGGAGCAGGGTGGCGAGGATGCCGACCTGCTGGACGCACTGGAGCCGGCGTTGTATCAGCTGCCGCAGCCGGTCCGGCAGCCGCGCCTGCTGGCCTGGTTGCGAGCGCGCCAGCGGCGTCTGCGGGACGACCCGCTGACGCCGCAGCAGCGCCGCCATGTGATGGACCGGGCCAACCCGGTTTACGTGATGCGCAACTACCTGGCGCAGGTTGCCATCGATGCGGCGGAGGCTGGCGATCTGGCCCCGCTGCAGCGGCTGATGCAGGCGATGCGCACGCCCTATGAGGAGCAGCCGGGGCTGGAGGACCTGACCCGGCGTCGTCCGGAGTGGGCGCGGCACCGGCCCGGCTGCTCGGCCCTGTCCTGCAGCTCCTGATCTCGCGGCGTGGCTGGTTTCGGAGTGTCGTAGATACTGTTATCCGAGTCAAGCCCCGTGTAAGGCGGGGTTGAACGGTTCGCCCGATTTGATCACGCCAAATG
>JBJHBY010000163.1:0-8087 GCA_050485745.1 Gammaproteobacteria bacterium
CGCTGCGGAAGGTAAATCTGGTGGAAAAGGCTTCGCCTTTTTCCACCCTACGGCGGGACGGGAGATGGAGGTGGCACGTCGGAAGTCGGAGGTCGGAAGCCGGGAGACGCGGAGGGTTAAAAGCGAGAAGCGAAGAACGAGGAACGAGAGGCGAAAGGCGAAAGGCCGTAGGGTGGAAAACGGCGAAGCCTTTTCCACCAGATTTGCGTTTGCGCCGTGTGTTTTGCGTCTCCCGTCTCCCGTCCTGCGTCCTGCGTCTCGCGTCTTGCGTCTTGCGTCTCGCGTTTTGCATTTCGCGTCTCGCGCCCGGTCACCTATACTGCCGGGCCAATCACAGGGAGCCATATCATGTCGTCAACCAGGGTGCTGTTTGTTTGCCTGGGCAATATCTGCCGCTCGCCTTCCGCCGAGTGGATCTTTCGTGAACGGGTGCGCCAGGCGGGCCTGGAGGAACACATCGCGGTCGACTCCTGCGGCACCGCGCCCTTCAACGTCGGCAAGCCCCCGGATGCGCGTGCGGTCGCGGCCACGCAGCGTGCGGGCTATCCCGTGGGGGAGCGACTGGCGCGGCAGATCAGTGACGAGGACTTCGCCAGCAGCGATTACATCGTGGTGATGGACCAGGTCAACCTGACCACGGTCAAGGGCTGGGCGCCAGCGGACTTCCCGGGGGAGATCGAACTGTTTCTGCGCTATGCCCCGCAGGGTGGCAACACCCAGATTCCCGACCCGTACTACGAGGATGCCGAGCGCTTTGACGGCGTCATCCGCCTGCTCGAACGCGCCTCCGACGGGCTGCTCGGACATATTCGCAGCCGCCTGGGCTGAGCGCTCTCAGGCACCCGGCCCGCGCTCGAACAACAGCAGTGCCTCGGCGTGGCTGGTCTGCGGGAACATATCAGCCAGGGCCGCGCGTACCGGCCGCAGTCCGCCCGCCCTGAGAATGGCGGCGTCCCGGGCCAGGGTGTGGGGGTCGCAGGAGACATACACCAGCCGCCGCACGCTGGCCGCGTCCGGCGATGCCAGCAGGCGGCACAGGGCCTCGGCGCCGGCACGGGGCGGGTCCAGCACGGCCAGCTCCAGCCCGGCAACCAGGCTGGCCGGCGGCGCGAACAGATCGACCGCCATGAACTGCGCGACGACGCCCGGTTCGGCCTCCCGTTCAAGCCCCTGCCGCGCACGCTGCAGCATGGCGGCGTCGAGGTCATAACCGCGGACGTGCCCACCCCGCCGCGCCAGGGGCAGGCTGAAATTGCCCAGGCCACAGAAAAAATCCGCCACCGCTTGCCCGGGCTGCGGGCGCAACCAGTCCAGCGCGCGTGACACCATCGCGGCGTTGACCACCGGGTTGGCCTGGGTGAAATCCCCCGGGTGAAAACCCGCGCCCGAGCCGGGATAGGCCAGCAGTACCGGGTGGCGCAACAGCCAGTCGCCACCACGGCGCACCGCGCAGTGCAGGCCTTGATCGGCCAGCAGCCGGGCCAGTGCCAGGGCGGCGGCGGTGGCCTCCTCCGCCTGCCCGGGTTCGAGATCGAGCAGGAGGCCGACCCCGCCGGCTTCGTCATCGACATCGGCACAGGCCAGATGCGCCTCGCCACGGATCTGCTGAAAGCGCCCCTCACCGGCCAGGCCCTGCCGCAGCGCGCGCAGGGCCGGCAGCAAGGCCGGCATCAGCACCGCGCAATCCGCACCGTCGACCAGTTCGTGGCGCCCGCTGGCGCGAAAACCACAGCGGCCATCGCGGATCAGTAACCGGGCGCGGTGCCGGTAGGCCCACTCCGGGCCGGTGATCGGCGCCTCCCACTGCAGGGGCTCCAGCGCCCGCAGCAGCCGCCGCAGGGTGGCCTCGCGGTGCGCCAGTTGCGCCGCCTGGGTCTGGTGCTGCAGGGAACAGCCACCACAGTGTCCGAACACGGCACACGGGGGTTCGCGCCGCGATGGCGCCGGCTCGATCACCTGCAGCAGACGCGCTTCGTCGTAATGCCGGTGGCGGCGCTCGATGCGCACCTGAACGCGCTCCCCGGGCAAGCCGCCGCGAACAAAAACCCGCTTGCCATCGACGCGGCCGAGGCCACGGCCCTCATCGCTCTGTGCATCCAGGGTCAGTTCCAGCACCTCGCCCCCCGGGGGGTGCGCCTGGCCAGCCGCACGCGGCGAACGCCCCGGGCGAACCAGGAGCGGCCCGCGCCGGCGCCCGCTCACCGGGCCTCCCGCACGGGAAAAACCAGGAAGGTGGCCGCAACAGGCAAGGGGCTGAACCGGAGCGCGGCAGGACGCGGCAGAAAACAAGGCATGGGGGCTGACATCACGGCGGCCATGGCGCGAAGGGAACGGCCGCCATTGTAGCCACGGCGGCCTGCGGCAACCAGATGGACGTGTCGGCAATGCCTGCAATTTTCATGGGCTTTCCCTATAATGGCGGGTTCGTTAGCTACAAACCGAAATCGCCAGCCGACCAGCGCGGACCCGATCATGAACGAAGATGTGGTTGAAAACCTCAACGTGGAAGCACAGGACATTCTCATTACCCCCGAGCAGCTGAAACAGGCGCTGCCCATGTCCGCGAGTGCGCGGCAAACCGTGACCCGTTCACGCCAGGTGGTGCGCGATATTCTCGACCGCCGCGATCCGCGCCTGTTCCTCGTTGTCGGCCCCTGCTCCATCCACGATGTGAATGCGGCGATGGACTACGCACAGCGCCTGAAAAAACTCGCCGACGAAGTCTCCGACACGCTGTTCATCATCATGCGCGTGTACTTCGAGAAGCCCCGCACCACCGTCGGCTGGAAGGGACTGATCAACGACCCGCACATGAACGATACCTTCCGCATCGAAGAAGGCCTGCACATCGGCCGCCGCCTGCTGCAGGACATCTCGGAGCTGGGCCTGCCCACCTCGACGGAAGCCCTGGACCCGATTTCGCCGCAGTACCTGCAGGACTACATCGCCTGGTCGGCGATCGGCGCCCGCACCACGGAATCCCAGACCCACCGGGAGATGGCCAGCGGCCTGTCCTCCGCCGTGGGCTTCAAGAACGGCACCGACGGCGGCCTCGAAGTGGCGATCAACGCCATCGGCTCAGCCGTGCGCCCGCACCGTTTTCTCGGCATCAACCACCAGGGCCAGGTCGCGGTCATCCACACCCGCGGCAACCCCTATGCGCACATCGTGCTGCGCGGCGGCAGCAACGGCCCCAACTATGATTCGGTGCACATCACCCTGTGCGAACAGGCGCTGGAAAAAGCCGGTCTGCCGCGCAACATCATGGTGGACTGCAGCCACGCCAACTCCAACAAGCAGCCGGAACTGCAACCGCTGGTCATGGAAAACGTCGGCAACCAGATCCTCGAGGGCAACCGCTCGATCGTGGGACTGATGGTGGAAAGCAATCTGAAGGGGGGCAAGCAGTCGATCCCGGAGGACCTGTCCAAGCTGGAATACGGGGTCTCGGTCACCGATGGCTGCATCGGCTGGGACGCCACGGAACAGGCCATCCGCGACATGGCCGCGCGACTGCGTGAGGTTTTGCCGGGGCGGCGGGGGTAGGGGCGAGCGAGACGCTAAACGCGAGACGCAAGACGCAAGAGGCAAGAGGCAAGAGGCAAGAGGCTAAACGCGAGACGCGGGGCAAAACGCTAGACGTCTGACGTCAGGCCAGTCTGGCGTTGCGGGATATAGAGCGTCGCGGTCTGGTTCAGCCGTAGGGTGGAAAACGGCGAAGCCTTTTCCACCAGATCTGCCTTTCGCGTCTCGCGTCTCGCGTCTCGCATTTAGCGTCTTGCGTCCTGCGCGCCGCGCCCTGCCTCAATAATACGCCTGACTACGATCCGTGTGGTCCGTAATATCGCGCACGCCCTTCAGCTGCGGGATCTGTTCCAACAGGGTTTTTTCCACGCCCTGCTTCAGGGTCAGGTCGACCATGCCGCAGCCCTGGCAGCCACCCCCGAAACGCAGGATCGCGACGTCTTCTTCGCTGAGCACTTCCACCAGACTGACCTCGCCACCGTGGGCGGCGAGTGAGGGGTTCACCTCGTTGTAGAGCACGTAGTTGATGCGGTCTTCGATCGAGCTCTCATCATTGACCCGGGGCAACTTCGCATTGGGCGCCTTGATGGTGAGCTGACCGCCCATGCGATCCGCCGCGTAATCCACCACGGCATCCTCCAGGAACGGCAGGCTGCGCTTTTCGAACCAGGCCTTGAGCTCGGGGTACTCCACCACCAGGTCGTCGCCGCTGACATCCGCGGCACGGCAATAGGCGATGCAGGTTTCCGCCTTGGGTGTGCCCGGCTGGTTGATGAACATGCGGATACCGAGCACATCCTCGTCCTGCTTCGACAGCAATTCGGCCAGATAGGTACGGGCGGAATCGGTCAGGTCGATGTTCAATTCCACTGCTTGCTGGGACATTGCCGGACGATCCTCTGTAGTGACGGCTGGACGGAGACGGGGCGGCACTGCGCGCGGCGCACCGCCCGGATTCCATCTGGTACAATGGCAAATTTACCACAGAGCAATACCTGACTACCATAGTCGGATTTAGCACCGAGCAGCCCCGCGCAGCAGCAACCTGCCAGCCCCGCCACAGGACACCCGATGAGCAACACCCTGCATTCGAGCCTCCGCAACGCCCTGGAACAACGCATTCTGATCCTCGACGGTGGCATGGGCACGATGATCCAGGCCCGCGGGCTGGATGAGACCGCCTTCCGCGGCGAGCGCTTCCGCGATATCGACCGCGACCTCAAGGGTAACAACGACCTGCTGGTGCTGACCCAGCCGCGCATCATCGAGGAGATTCACCGCGCCTACCTCGAGGCCGGCGCCGACATCATCGAGACCAATACCTTCAATTCCACCCGGGTGTCCCAGGCCGATTACGGGCTCGAGGATCTGGTGCCGGAACTGAACCGCGAAGCCGCGCGGCTGGCGCGCAGCGCGGCTGATGCGGTCACCGCCCAGGACCTGTCGCGGCCGCGCTACGTCGCCGGCGTGCTCGGCCCGACCAGCCGCACCGCCACCCTCTCCCCCGACGTCAACGACCCGGGGTTTCGCAACATCAGTTTCGACGAACTGGTCACGGACTACCGCGAAGCCTGCAGCGCGCTGATCGAGGGCGGCGCCGACCTGATCATGATCGAGACCGTGTTCGATACGCTGAACGCCAAGGCCGCGGTATTTGCGGTGCAGAGCTGCTTCCGCGAACTCGGCCGCGAGCTGCCGCTGATGATCTCCGGCACCATCACCGATGCCAGCGGCCGCACCCTGTCCGGGCAGACGGCCGAGGCCTTCTGGTATTCCCTGAGCCACGCGCAACCGCTGTCGATCGGCCTCAACTGCGCACTCGGCGCCGAGGAATTGCGCCCGCATGTAGCGGCGCTGTCGCGCTGTGCGGATACCTTTGTCAGCGCCCACCCCAATGCGGGGCTACCCAACGCTTTTGGCGAATACGACCAGACCCCGGCGGAAATGGCCGCCATCGTCGGCGAGTTCGCCAGCAGCGGGCTGGTCAACATCATCGGCGGTTGCTGCGGCACCACCCCCGAGCACATCGCCGCGATTGCCGCGGCCGTGGCGGACATGCAGCCCCGGGTGCCGCCCAGTATTGCCCCGGCCCTGCGCCTGAGCGGCCTCGAGCCCTTCGTCGCCGACGACACCACCCTGTTCGTCAATGTCGGCGAGCGCACCAACATCACCGGCTCCGCGCGTTTTGCGCGGCTGATTCGCGATGGCGATTATGAAACCGCCCTCGCCGTGGCCCGCGACCAGGTCGAGAACGGCGCCCAGGTCATCGATATCAACATGGACGAGGGCATGCTCGACTCACAGGCCGCGATGGTGCGCTTTCTGCACCTGCTGGCCGGTGAGCCCGACATCTCTCGCGTCCCGATCATGATCGACTCCTCCAAGTGGGAAGTGATCGAGGCCGGCCTGAAGTGCGTGCAGGGCAAGAGCATCGTCAACTCGATCAGCCTCAAGGAAGGCGAGGCCGACTTCCTGGAAAAGGCACGCCTGTGCCGCGCCTATGGCGCCGCGGTCATCGTCATGGCCTTTGACGAGCAGGGCCAGGCGGACACCGAAGCACGCAAGAACGAGATCTGCACCCGCTCCTACCGCATCCTGGTCGAACAGGTGGGCTTTCCGCCCCAGGACATCATCTTCGACCCGAACATCTTTGCCATCGGCACCGGCATCGAGGAGCACGACAACTACGCAGTGGACTTCATCAACAGTTGCCGCTTCATTCGTCGCGAGCTGCCCCACGCCAGTATCTCCGGTGGCGTGTCCAATGTGTCGTTCTCGTTCCGCGGCAACAACCCGGTGCGGGAAGCCATGCACGCGGTATTCCTGTACCACGCGATCCGCGCCGGCCTGAACATGGGCATCGTCAACGCCGGCCAGCTCGCCATCTATGAAGACATCCCCGCGGAACTGCGCGAGGCGGTCGAGGACGTGGTGCTGAACCGGCGCAAGGACGCCACCGAGCGCCTGCTCGACCTGGCACCGCAGTACGCCGGCCCCGGTGCCCAGCGCAGCCAGGAAGACCTCAGCTGGCGCGAGCTGCCGGTGGCGCGGCGCATCGAACATGCGCTGGTAAAGGGCCTCAACCAGTACATCGAGGCCGACACCGAAGAGGCCCGGCAGGTTTATGCCCGCCCGATCGAGGTGATCGAGGGGCCGCTGATGGACGGCATGAACGTGGTCGGCGACCTGTTCGGCCAGGGCAAGATGTTCCTGCCCCAGGTGGTGAAGAGCGCCCGCGTGATGAAACAGGCGGTGGCCTACCTCACCCCTTATATCGAAGCCGAAAAACAGGGCGGCAGCGCCAAGGGCCGGGTCCTCATGGCGACGGTCAAGGGCGATGTGCACGACATCGGCAAGAACATCGTCGGCGTGGTGCTGCAGTGCAACAACTACGAGGTCATCGACCTCGGTGTGATGGTACCCTGCGAGGAAATCCTGCGTGTGGCGCGGGAGCAATCCGTGGATGTGATCGGCTTGTCCGGGTTGATCACCCCGTCACTGGACGAGATGGCCCACGTCGCCGCGGAGATGCAACGGCTGGGCTTCAAGGTGCCGCTGATGATCGGTGGCGCCACCACCTCCAAGGCGCATACCGCGGTCAAGATCGAACCGCGCTACCAGAACGACACCACCGTGTACGTGCCCGATGCCTCGCGCAGCGTGTCGGTGGTGTCGCAGCTGCTGTCGCAGGACGCCAAGAGCAGCTTTGTCGAGAACACCCGCCAGGACTACGCAGCGGTTCGCGAGCGCCACGCCAACCGCAAGCCCCGCGCCGCACGCCTGCCCTACGCCCAGGCCTGCCGCAACGCCCCGGCCCTGGACTGGAACAGCTACACCCCGCCCCGCCCCGGTTTCATCGGCACCCGCGTGTTCGAGGATTATCCGCTGCAGGAGCTGGTCGAGGTGATCGACTGGACACCGTTTTTTATCTCCTGGGACCTCGCCGGCAAGTATCCGCGTATCCTCGAGGATGACAAGGTCGGCGAGGCCGCCCGCGCCCTGTTCAAGGATGCCCAGGTGATGCTGCGCCGCATCATCGACGAGCGCCTGATCACGGCACGCGCGGTGATCGGCTTCTGGCCCGCGGCGCGGGTCGGCAGCGACGATATCGCCGTGTATGCGGACGAGCAGCGCGGCCAGCCCCTGGCCACCCTGCACCACCTGCGCCAGCAAACACAGAAACCCTCCGGCAAGGCCAACCTCAGCCTCGCCGACTACATCGCCCCGGAGGGCGGGCCGGCCGATTACATCGGCGGCTTTGTGGTCACCGCCGGCATCGGTGCCGAGGCCCTGGCCCAGGGCTTCCAGGACGCCCACGACGACTACAGCAGCATCATGGTCAAGGCCCTGGCGGACCGCCTTGCCGAGGCCCTGGCCGAAGAGATGCACCGCCGCGTGCGCCGTGAGTTCTGGGGCTACGCCCCGGACGAGGCTCTGGACAACGAAGCCCTGATCAAGGAGCGCTACCGCGGCATTCGCCCGGCCCCGGGCTACCCCGCCTGCCCCGACCACACCGAAAAGCCGACCCTGTTCCGGCTGCTGGATGCGGAACGGGCCATCGG
>JBJHBY010000164.1:0-8061 GCA_050485745.1 Gammaproteobacteria bacterium
GGGCGTGGTGGCGAGTCCGCCACGGTCACCGATGCCAACCTGCTGCTGGGGCGCCTGCGCCCGGGTACCCTGCTGGGGGGGAATGTCCCCCTGGACGAGACGGCGGCGCGGGATGCCCTGGTGCGGCTGGCGCAGCCGCTGGGCATGTCGGCGGAGGACGCGGCGCTGGGCGTGCTGACCCTGGCCAATGAACACATGACCCGTGCGCTGCGTGTGATCTCCGTGCAGCGCGGGCACGATCCGGCGGAGTTCCGTCTGTGCTGCTTTGGTGGCGCGGGCGGGCTGCACCTCTGTGCCCTGGCCGAGGCACTGCAGATGCGCAGGGCGTTGATTCCGGCCATGGCGGGCGTGCTGTCCGCCTATGGCATGCTGGTCGCGCCGCGGCAGCGGCAGCTGTCCCGCACCTACAATGTGCTGCTGGAGTCCGTGCTGCTGGCCGCGGTGCGCGAGGTATTTCGCGAGCTGGAGGCCGAGGGTCGCGCCCAGCTTCGCGCCGAGGGTGTCGCTGATGATGAGATCCTCGCCGGGAGCAGTGCTGATCTGCGCTATCGCGGCCAGTCCAGTGCCCTGAACCTGCCCTGGGACGATGATGCCGGCCGCCTCTGCGAAGCCTTTCATCGCGCCCACGAACAACGTTACGGACATCGCCTGGAGCGCCCGGTGGAGCTGGTCAACCTGCGCATGGCGGTGAGTGCGCCGGTGTCGGTGCCGCCGCTTCCAGAGCTCCCGGAGCGGCCCGATGCCCGGCCCATCGAGTGCGTCGAGCTGACGGGCTTCCGGCAGCCTGTGGCCGTGTTCGAGCGTGAGCATATCGCCCCGGGACAGTGTATCGAGGGGCCAGCGCTGATCGTCGAGCGCATCGCCACCAGCCTGGTCGCAGAGGGCTGGCTGGCCCGCTGTGATTCCCGCGGGCACCTGCTGCTGGAACGGACTGCACCGGCGTGAGACGCACCCATCCCGCCAGCGCCTATACTGGGTGACATGTCATCGCCCCCGGTCGCGTCGTCCATCGATGAAGGGTTGGACCGCAAGACCCTGAAAACCCTTCGCCAGCGCTTCCTGCAGGTCAATGCGGCCCGCCTGGAGCGTGCGCGCATGGGGCTGGGGATCAGGCAACAGCTGTTTCTCGACCTGTTGCCCCTGCTGTTCCACGTCAATCACCCGATGTTGCCGGGTTATGTCTCGCACCAGACGCCGGCGGGCCTGAGCGACTACAACCCGGATCGCGCCGATATCGGTCGTGCCCAGCGGGTGGCCCGCAGTTTTACCTGGCGGCGGCAGCCCACACTGGAACGGGAAATCCAGGCCCTGTTCCTGATGGGATCCTGCGGTACGGTGGGCCAGACCGACCGCTCCGATATCGATATCTGGGTCTGCCATGGCCCGGAGCTGGACGCGGAGCGTCTGGCCCTGCTGCAACAGAAGGCGGAGGCCATCAGTGCCTGGGCCTCGACCCTGGGCCTCCAGGCGCATTGCTTTCTGATGGAGGGGCAGAAGTTCCGGCGCGGCGAGCGCGCTGCCCTCAGTGGCGAGGACTGCGGCAGCAGCCAGCACTACCTGTTGCTGGATGAGTTCTATCGCACCGGCCTGTTGCTCGCGGGGCAGGTGCCGATCTGGTGGCTGGTGCCGCCGGATGAAGAGCCCCATTACAACTATTACACCGAAACCCTGCGCCGCAAGCGCTTCGTGCGCCCGGGGGAAACGCTGGATTTCGGCAGTGTCGCCCAGATTCCCGCCGGGGAGTTCATCGGCGCCGGCATCTGGCAGCTGTACAAGGCCATCGACTCACCCTACAAATCCGCCCTGAAGTTGCTGCTGACCGAAGTCTATGCCAGCCAGTATCCAGCGGTTGAACCCCTGAGCACCTGCTACAAACGCCTGATTCACCGCGACCAGCTCGATATCGACGAGCTCGACCCCTATGTCATGGTCTATCGCCAGCTGGAGCGCTATCTGCTGCAGCGCCAGGAGCACATGCGTCTTGAATTGGTGCGGCGCTGCTTCTATTTCAAGGTGGGCAAGGCCCTGTCCCGCGGGCCTGGAGGACGCAGCAAATCCTGGCAACGCCTGCTGCTGGAGCGCCTGGTGGCGGAGTGGAACTGGCCCTCCGAGCAGCTCGCCCACCTGGATGCACGGCATCGCTGGAAGGCGGCCCAGGTCATGGCCGAGCAGAAAGCGATGGTGCGGGAGCTCACCCACAGCTATCGCTTCCTGGTGGACTTTGCCCGGCGCAGCCAGACCACGGCGTTGATGAACAGCCAGGAGATGGCGACCCTTGGGCGCAAGCTGTTCACTGCGTTCGAGCGCAAGGCGGGCAAGGTGGAGTGGGTGAACCCGGGCATCGCCCCTGATCTTTCCGAGGAAGTGCTGAGTTTCTACCCGGTGCGCGAAGCCGGGCCTGCACGCGATGCCGGGCGCGGCTGGGCGGTGACGTCAGAGTCGCCACCGCCGCGGGACCTGCGCCAGGCCACGCCACTGAAGCGCGAGCGTGATCTCGTCGCGTTGCTGGTCTGGTGCCACGTCAACGGGTTGCTCACCACCAATACGCGGCTGCAGATCGCCGAAGGCAGCCACGGCGTCAGCGAGTTCGAGCTGGGGCATATCGCCCGCGCGCTGCGCCAGAGCCTGCCCGTGCTCGGCAGCGGCCTGCACGGGGATGACCAGGAGCGCTTCACCCAGGCCAATCGCATCGTCACCCTGCAACTGTTCATCAATGTCGGTATGAACCCGCTCGAGCAACTGCACAATCGCGGTGTCGAGCGTCTCTCCAGCCAGACCGACAGCCTCGTCTACAGTGGCATGCGGGAAAACCTCGTACTGGCCATCGACCAGGTACAGGTCAACAGCTGGGGTGATATCAGCACCCGCCATTTCCGCGGCGAAAATGCCCTGCTGGACTGCCTGCAGGACTACCTCAACCGCTTGCCACCGGGGCAGCATCCCAGCCTGCCAACCCTCGATGTGCGCTGCTTCTGCCCCAGCCGGGCGGCCGCCATTGCCAGTCGGGTGGAGGAGCTGTTCCAGGATTTGATTGCCTGTTACTACAGCGGCGTGCGCTCCGCTGCCAGTCGCTATGTGCTGGAGATCCAGCGGCGCTTCCATGTGCTGCAGTGTGCCGGCGAGCGCGCGACCGTGTACGCTGCACCGGACTATCCCGCACTGGTGGACCTGCTCGGGCAACACCAGCCGGAGTACAGTCCCATCGTGCTCGACCGTTATTGTCTCGGTGGCTCGGTGCTGGCGGCTATCGCCATGCATTGCCGGGCGGACACGGTGCAGGTGTTCTACCGGCGCTCGACCCCGGCCACGGCCGAGCTGTTCGTGCTCGACGAGCGTGGCTCCCTGTACTGCCTGACCACGCCCTTTCACGATGAGCGCAGCCTGCTGCACCCCCTGCATCAGTTCATCCAGGCGACCCTGTTTCGCCAGCGCGGAGACGGCAGCCCGTTGCCGGGCAGCGCCGACCCGGACACCCTGCCGGGGGGCATCTTCTACTACGAACTGCTGGACACGGCCGGGGGCATCCGCGGCTTCGCCCGAGAGCCCAGTGCCCTGCCGGGGGCCGGGCTGAATGTCCAGGCGATCGCGGAGCCGGATGGCGACGGCGAGCTGGCGTTCACGATTCACTGCGATACCACGGAGTTCTCCAGTCTGGAATGGGGTGAGCAGCTGTTCGACGCCGTGGCCCGGCATATTCTCGAGCGCCGTCGTGGTGGCGGACGCTACCCCTGCTATATCACTGACCTGGACCTCAGCCGTTGCGAGGACGCCGTGCACGGACCCCTGCAGACCGTGTACTACCTGCGCTACAAGGAACAGCTGGAGCTGGCTCTGAACGCTGCCATGGCGGGGCTTTGACGAGAGCGTGGCGTCAGGCCGGCTCCTGTCGAGGGAGACGCAGGAGCGGGACGCGAGACGCAAGACGCGAGACGCGAAACGCAAGACGCAAGACGCAAGACGCAAGACGCGAAACCCAAGGCCCAAGACCCAAGACCCAAGGCCCAAGGCCCAAGGCCCAAGACCCAAGACCCAAGACCCAAGACCCAAGACCCCAGCCAGGGGACGGCCCTGGCTTCAGCCGTTATAATCCGCGTCCTGTTGCCCACCCAACGAGCGCCACGGAGACCCGCATGCGCATCTGGTTGCTGATCACCGCTTTCGCCCTGACCACCGCCGCCTGTGGGCAGCAGGGCCCGCTGTACCTGCCCGATGCGCCGCCGCCACCGCCCCTCGAAGAAGTCGATGCGGGGGGAGAGCGCTGAGATGGAGGCATTCAGCATCCGTGAGGGCAGCCTGTTCGCCGAGGACTGCAGTGTCGAGCGACTCGCGGAAACCTTTGGCACGCCGCTCTACGTCTATTCCCGCGCTTGCCTGGAAGAGCGTTTTCACGCCTACGCCGATGCCCTGGGATCGCGCCCGCATCTGATCTGCTACGCGGTCAAGGCCAACTCCAACATCGCGGTGCTCAACGTGCTGGCGCGGCTGGGTGCGGGCTTCGATATCGTCTCTGTTGGCGAGCTGGAGCGGGTGCTGGCCGCCGGTGGAGACCCTGGCCGCGTGGTGTTCTCCGGTGTCGGCAAGACGGCACCGGAGATGCGCCGCGCGCTGTGCCTGGGCATTCGCTGCTTCAACGTGGAGAGCCTGGAGGAGCTGGAGCGCCTGAACCAGGTGGCGGCCGCGGAGAATCTGCGCGCACCGGTGTCGCTGCGCGTCAATCCGGATGTCGATGCCGACACCCACCCCTACATCTCGACGGGCCTGCGCGACAACAAGTTCGGCATCGACATCGCCGAGGCGCTGGCCGTCTACCGCCGTGCGGCCGCGCTGTCCCATATCGATGTCGTCGGCGTTGACTGCCACATCGGCTCGCAGCTCACCCGCACCGCGCCCTTTATCGACGCGCTGCAGCGCGTGCTGGCCCTGGTCGATACCCTGTCCGGCGAGGGTATTCGCCTGCGCCACCTCGATCTTGGCGGCGGCCTCGGCGTGCGTTACCGGGACGAAAACCCGCCGCAGCCCGGAGACTACATCGCCGAGGTGCTTGCGGCACTGGGGGAGTGCGACCTGGAGCTGGTGTTCGAGCCCGGCCGCTCCATTGCCGCCGGGGCCGGCATTCTGCTGACCCGTGTCGAATACCTGAAGCACACGCCACACAGGAATTTCTGCGTTGTCGACGCCGCCATGAATGATCTGGTGCGCCCTGCCCTGTACCAGGCCTGGATGCGTATCGACCCGGTGCGGATACCGCCCGCCGACGCCCCGTGGCAGTGCTACGACGTGGTCGGGCCGGTATGCGAAACCGGGGATTTTCTCGGCAAGGAGCGCGAGCTTGCCGTTGCCACTGGTGATCTCCTTGCGGTTCACGGCGCCGGTGCCTATGGATTTACCATGAGTTCTAATTACAATAGCCGTGGACGCGCCGCAGAAGTCATGGTCGATGGTACTGATGCCTATCTGGTGCGCGCCCGGGAAACGGTCGCCGACCTGATGCGCGGCGAATCCATACTGCCCTGAGAACCTGTTGACGATCTCGCGAGCCAGGGTCCTGCAAGGCAAACATCGGCGAGGCGCCTGACGGGGACACCCTGCAATGCTGTTACGCTTTACCAAGATGCATGGGCTCGGCAACGATTTTGTCGTCATCGACCTGATCAGCCAGCGCTTCAACCTCAAGCCCCATCATGTACGCAAGCTGGCGGATCGCCGCTTTGGCGTTGGCTGTGACCAGGTTCTGGTGGTGGAGGCGCCGCTGCGCCCGGATGCCGATTTCCGCTACCGCATCTTCAATGCCGATGGCGGCGAAGTTGGCCAATGCGGCAATGGTGCCCGCTGCTTTGCCCGCTTTGTGCGCGACAAGCGCCTGACCGGCAAGCAGCGCATCAGCGTGGAGACCCTGTCCGGGCTGATTCATCTGGAGGTCATGGCGGATCAGCAGGTCCGTGTCGACATGGGTGCACCACAACTGGCGCCCGGTGCGATACCCTTCGAGGCCGGTTCGGAAGCGATCACCTATACCATCGAGGCCCTCGGCCGGGCGTGGCAGATCGGCGCGGTCTCCATGGGCAACCCCCACGCCGTGTTGCGTGTCGACAGCGTCGACGAGGCGCCGGTGGCGGAACTCGGCCCGGTCCTGGAGCGGCATCCGCGCTTTCCCGAGCGCGCCAATGTCGGCTTCATGCAAGTGCTGGATCCCGCGCATATCCGTCTGCGGGTGTTCGAGCGGGGCGCCGGGGAGACCCTCGCCTGCGGCACCGGCGCCTGTGCAGCGGTGGTGGCGGGGCGCCTGCAGGGATTGCTGGAGCAACGTGTCGATGTCGCACTGCCCGGTGGCCACCTCAGCATCGAGTGGCAGGGCCAGGGGCATCCCGTTATGATGACCGGGCCGGCCTGCAGCGTTTTTGAAGGCCAGATCCAGATCTGAACCCGCGGGCCCCGGCCTCCGGTACAAAATCGGGATCACCTGGCACAGTCGAGACAAAAGAGAGGCAAGGTAGCGGCGTGGATGCAGTCAATCACCCCTCCGGCGCGGAACCCGGCGAGGAACAGGTCGTGGCCTACCTGAAGCGGCACCCCGGATTCTTTCTCAAGCGGGAGGATCTGTTGCTGGAACTGGAACTGGCGCACCCCAGTGGCAGCGCTGTGTCGCTTCTCGAACGCCAGGTGAGCCTGCTGCGTGAGCGCAACATGGATATGCGTCAGCGCCTGGCCGGCCTGGTCGAGAACGCGCGGCGCAACGATCAGCTGTTCGAGCGTACCCGGGCCCTGGTACTGGCCCTGCTCGAGGCACACAACCCCGATGCCATTGCCGAGACGTTCCGCGAGCACCTGCTGGGCGAGTTTGGCGTCGATTTTGCCACGCTGACGCTATTCGGCAACCCCCAGCGACACCGTGGTCTGCGCCAGAGGGTGGTGCCGGTGGCCGAGGCCCATGGCCACATCGATGGCCTGCTGAAGAGCGGCCGTGCGGTGTGTGGGGTGCTGCGTGACGAAGAGTTGCGCTTCCTGTTCGGCGAGCAGGCGGCGGAAGTGGGTTCGGCAGCGGTGGTACCGCTCAGCTTCGGGCACCCCCTGGGGGTGCTTGCCATCGGCTCCCGCGACCCCAATCATTTTCGTTCCAGCATGGGCACGCTGTTCCTGGGCTATATCGCGGAAGTGATGAATCGCATATTGCCCCGTCATCTGCGGCCGGAACTCGGCTGAACGCGGAGGGGCCATGGCCGCTGAGCTGTCCCTGACCACCGCCATTGACGACTTCCTGCGCTACAGCGCCACCACCCGCCGCCTCGCGGCGCGCTCGCTCGACAGCTACCGGCACGACCTGGAGCACTTCGCACGCTTCTGTGCAGGCCTTGATCGTGTGGCAGCGGCGGATATCCATGCTGCGGATGTGCGGCAGTGGGTCGGTGTCCTGCGCCGTGCGGGGCAATCCGGGCGCAGTGTTCAGCGCGGTCTCTCCGCCGTGCGCAGTCTCTACCGCTTCCTGCTGCGTGAGCAGCGCGTGCGTCACAATCCGGCCCAGGGCATTGCAGCACCGCGCAGCCCGCGCAAGTTGCCACGCACCCTCGATGCGGATGCCGTGGGCGCGCTGCTGGATAACGCTGCGGATGACTGGCTGGCCTGTCGCGACCTCGCCATGCTGGAGCTGTTCTATTCCTCCGGGCCGCGGCTCTCGGAACTGGTGGCACTGGACCTCCAGGACCTGGAGCTGCGCCAGGGCCTGGTACGCCTGACGGGCAAGGGTGGCAAGACGCGCACGGTGCCCGTGGGAGATGCGGCGCGCAAGGCCTTGCGTGCCTGGCTGGCGGTGCGGGGTCAGTGCAACCCCAGGGACAGCGCCCTGTTCACCGGCCGCCATGGTGTGCGGCTGGGTGCCCGCAGCGTGCAGCAGCGCCTGGCCCTGCGTGCGCGGGAGCAGGGCCTGGGCCAGCATCTGCACCCCCATATGTTGCGCCACTCCTTCGCCAGTCACCTGCTGGAATCCAGTGGCGACCTGCGCGCCGTACAAGAGTTGCTGGGTCATGCCAACCTGGCCACCACCCAGGTTTATACCCACCTGGATTT
>JBJHBY010000165.1:0-7943 GCA_050485745.1 Gammaproteobacteria bacterium
GTCCAGGGCGGCATGTATCCGGCCCTGCGTCGCGAGTCCCTGGCCGGGCTGAGGGAGATCGGCTTCGAGGGCTATGCCATCGGCGGCCTGTCCGTGGGCGAGCCCAAGGATGAGATGCTGGCGGTGCTGGAGGCGTTGCAGCCACACATGCCGGTGGATAGGCCGCGTTACCTGATGGGAGTGGGCACGCCGGCGGATATTCTCGAGGCGGTGCGCCGCGGCATCGACATGTTCGATTGCGTGATGCCCACGCGCAACGCCCGCAACGGCTTTTTGTTCACTGCCGCCGGTGTGGTGAAGATCCGCAACGCGCGGCACCGCCACAGCACTGCGCCGCTGGAGGAGGGCTGTGATTGCTATACCTGCGCCAACTTCAGTCGCGGCTACCTGCACCACCTCGACAAGTGTGGTGAAATGCTCGGAGCCCAGCTCGGCACCATCCACAACCTGCGCTTTTACCAGCGCCATATGGCGGTGATTCGCGAGGCCATTGTTGCGGGCCGGCTGGAGGCGTTTGCCGCGGACTTTTATGCGCGGCAGCGGGAGAGGGAGGAGGTCTGATGTACAAGCTGTGTTTCTATGTGCCCGAGTCCCATCTGGAGGCGGTCAAGACGGCTGTGTTCCGCTGTGGCGCCGGGCGCATTGGTCATTACGACAGCTGCTGCTGGCAAACCCTGGGCGAGGGGCAGTTCCGCCCGCTGGACGGCAGCCAGCCCTTTATGGGCCAGACAGGGCAGGTGGAGCGGGTGGCGGAGTACAAGGTGGAGCTGGTCTGCGAGGATGCGCTGATTGCCGAGGCGGTACGCAGCCTGAAGGAGGCGCACCCCTTTGAGGAGCCCGCCTATCAGGTCTGGCGGTTGGAGGACATCCGCTAATCTGGCGTGGGTGGGCACGCGCGGCGCCGCGGTATCGGCGTAGGCTGGGTTAGCGGCTCCGCCGCGTAACCCAGCGTTCTCACCGTCATTGAGCCTCGCACCGATGCCGGTTCCAGAGCGGCCCCGGTCAGGGCTGGCGAAACGGCACGATCGTGGCGCCATCCGGATGGGCTGAGCGTGGCTCCGGGGGCTCGCCGTTGAGCAGGTCGCGCAGGTCCGCCAGGGTGTCGTGCATCATCGCCGAGACGGCCACGCAGGCGGCGAGGGGATTGGGGGCGATGCGGCAGCGCTCGCTGATCTGGAACTGCAGCCCGCGCAGGCGCTGGCGGCGGCGGGGTGGGGCCGCCTCGATCACCGCATCCGTCAACTGCCGGCGCAGTTGTTCCAGGGCCTGGGGCTGTTCCCGCGCCAGGCGTTGCAGGTCTTCAAAACTGGGCAGGGTGCGGGTCATGGGCGCCTCCCGAATGCTTTCACCCTTCAGCGCCGGGCATGACGCGCAGCGTTGAGGAAAACGACGAGCAGTGCGGGCCGCCTTGCCCGCACTCGCCGCGAGGGCGCCTGTGCCGACTGGCGAAACCGGAGTCCCGACCCTTGAAGTGTACGGAAATTAACCAGATTGCAGAAGCCCCCCGCTGGCAGGCGCCCCTGAGCCCCCGTCATCTGGTCTCCGCGCTGCTGGCCGAGCCACCGCGGGTGGTGGAGCCCGTCGCCGCGGTGCTGGTCGGCATCACGCTGGAGTCCTGGCGTCCGCGCCTGCTGCTGATTCAGCGTCGCCGCGACCTGCGCCGCCATCCCGGGGAGGTGGCCTTTCCCGGGGGGTTGGCTGAGCCCGGGGATAGCGGCCCGGCTGCCACCGCCCTGCGCGAGGCCTGGGAGGAGTTGCGGGTGCCACCACAGGCTGTGCGGGTGCTCGGCTACCTGCCCCCACTGCGCACCCGCTCCGGCTTGCCGGTGGTACCTGTGTTGGCGTTGCTGCCCCCGGGTCTGCGCCTGCAGGGTGATGAGCAGGAGGTGGATCACGCCTTCTACCTCCCCCTGCGGCGCCTGCACAACCCGCGCGGCTGGAGCCGCTATCTGCTGCCCCTCGATGGCCGGCTGCGCACAAGTGTGCAATTCCGTTACCATCGCTACCGCATCTGGGGCGTGACGGCCCGAATCCTGGCCCGCCTGCGGCAGGCCTGCCATGCCCCCCGAGAACAGGAGCCCCCGGCATGATGTTTGAACTGGGTGACCGCCGTGTACAGACCGACGGCGATCGCTATTTCATTGCCCACACCGCCACCGTGATCGGTGCCGTGATTCTCGGTACCGACGTCAGCATCTGGTACAACGCGGTGCTGCGCGGCGATGGCGACACCATCACCATTGGTGCCGGCAGCAACATCCAGGATGGCGCCATCCTGCACGTCGACCCGGGCGCGCCCCTGAACCTGGGGCAGGGGGTGACGGTGGGCCACAAGGCCATGCTGCACGGTTGCACGGTGGGTGACTACAGCCTGGTCGGCATCAATGCGGTGGTGCTGAACGGTGCGCGTATCGGTCGCCATTGCATCATTGGCGCCAACGCCCTGGTGCCCGAGGGCATGGAGGTGCCGGACGGCTCCCTGGTGGTGGGCTGCCCCGGCAAGCTGCGGCGCGAGCTCAGCGCTGATGAGCGTGCCATGCTGCAGTTGCAGGCCGAGCACTATGTGCGCAATGCGCAGCATTTTCGTGAGGCGCTGCGCCCGGACCCGCGCAACGGGATCTGGCCGCTGTGAGCGCGGGGCAGGCAGTGCCTTCGCCCTGCATCGGTGTCTGCGTGCTGGATGCGACGGAGGTGTGCGAGGGTTGCTACCGCCATATCGACGAAATCGCCGGCTGGGGTGAATACAGTGATGACGAGCGGCGCGAGGTGCTGGTCCGGGCCGACCAGCGCTGCCGTGAGCGCTTTACCGTCAGACTCAGCTGACGGCCCCTTCCCAGGCGCGCGCGCTGCTGATCAGCTTGCCTTCCAGACCGGTGATCTCAAAGCGATAGCGTCCCAGGCGCAGGCCGACAGGGCCGTCGGGGAAGGATTCCAGATGCTCCAGCAGCAGGCCGTTGAGGGTCTTGGGGCCATCCGTGGGCAGCTGCCAGTCCAGGGTGCGGTTGATGTCGCGGATGGTGGCAGTACCGTCGATCAGCAGGCTGCCGTCCTCCTGGAACTGAATATCGTCTTCTTCTTCGGCGAGGTTGGAGGTGAACTCGCCGACAATCTCCTCGAGAATGTCCTCCAGGGTGACCAGGCCCTGCACTTCTCCGTACTCATCCACCACCAGGCCGATGCGGCGCTTTTGCTTCTGGAAGTTGAACAGCTGCGTGTGCAGTGGCGTGCTTTCGGGCACGAAGTAGGCCTCGCCGATCTCCTGCTCCAGCTTCTTGCGCAGCAGTCGGCCATCACTGCCGATGACGCGGCAGGCGGAACGGATATGGAACAGGCCGACGATGTTGTTGATGTCTTCCCGGAACACCGGCAGACGCGAGTAGGCGGAGTCGCGCAGTTGCCGGATCAGGGTGGCGTCGTCGTCGTCGAGGTCGAGTCCGTAGACCTCGTTGCGCGGGATCATGATGTCCTCGACGCTGACCTGCTCCAGGTCGAGGATGTTGAGCAGCATGCGCTGGTGCTGCCCGGGGATGAGCTGCCCGGCCTCGTTGACGATGGTGCGTAGCTCATTGGTATCCAGCGCGGTGTCATCCCCTGGCTTTGAAGGGTCCACCCCGAGCAGGCGCAGCAGCGAATTGGTGACCGTGTTGATCAGCCACACCACCGGATAGAACACCCGTAACAGGGGCAGCAGGATAATGCTGAAAGGGAAGGCAACGCGTTCAGGGTAGAGCGCGGCGATGGTCTTCGGCGTGATCTCGGCAAACACCAGCAGGGTCAGCGTCAGCAACAGGGTGGCCACGGCGATGCCGGCGTCGCCGAGCAGGCGGATGGCGATGACCGTGGCGATCGCCGAGGCCAGGATGTTCACCAGGTTATTGCCGATCAGAATGATACTGATGAGCCGGTCCGGGCGTTCCAGCAAGCGGCTGGAGCGCATTGCGCCGCGATTGCCGCTGCCTGACAGGTGTCGCAGCCGGTAGCGGTTCAGGGTCATCATCGCGGTCTCCGAGCTGGAGAAGAACGCGGAGACCAGGATCAGGGCGGCCAGCAGGATAAACAGAAAGGCCAGTGATGCCTCGTTCAAGAAGCGCTCCGTACATCAGCAGAATGGGGCCGGATGGTGAGCATCAGACGCGGTTCAGGATCAGCTCCAGCACCAGCTTGGTGCCGAAGTAGGCCAGCATCAGGGCGAAAAAGCCGCCCAGGGTCCAGCGCACCGCGGTATGACTGCGCCAGCCGAGGAAGTGGTGGCCGAGCAGCAGGCCGGCGAAGATCAGCCAGGCCAGGATTGACAGCACGGTCTTGTGCACCAGGTGCTGGGCAAAGAGGTTGTCGATGTAGATCGCCCCGGTCAGGATCGACAGGGTCAGCAGCAGTACCCCGAGCCAGAGCAGCTCGAACAGCACCCGCTCCATGGTTTGCAGCGGCGGCATCAGGCGCAGTACACCGGTGACCTGGTGATGGCGCAGCTGGTGTTCCTGGAAGGCCAGCACCGCGGCCTGCAGGGCGCCGATGCTGAGCACGCTGTAGGCGAGGATCGACAGCAATACGTGGGCGAGCATGCCGCCCTGCAGTCCGGTCATGCGCAGGCCGGCATCGGGGGCCAGCATGTGCACGACGATGGACAGGGCCGCAAGCGGAAACAACAGAGGGAAAAGGTTGTGCACCGGGCGGCGCAGGCTGCCGAGCAGCGCGATCACGCCGATGAACCAGAAGATCAGTGACGACACATGAAAGAAACCCAGGTCGACCTGGCCGCGCAGGCCGCTGCCACCGAGCAGGGCAATGCCGTGCAGGGCCACCGCCAGGATGCCAATGACCAGCACCTGCCCCTGTGGCGCCCGGGCATCACGCTGGAACATGGGGCGTGCCTGCAGAAAGGCGGCGACGAGGTAGAGCACGATGGCCGCGAGGCTGGTGGCGGTGTACGCAGTCATGTCCGGGCCAGGGTGGCGGGAGTCACTTTGGATTGCTCTTCAAGTTCGTTATACTTCAACAGTTTGGGCCGGGGAATGCAAGAGCCTCCATTGTGCTTTCGCGCCTTGTTCCGGTCGCTTTCACGCAATATTCACGCGCTATCCCTGTAATACTGGCCCGGATTGACCCCGCCCATGTTTGAGAACCTGACCGAACGCCTGTCCCGTACCCTGCGCCACATCAGTGGCCAGGCGCGCCTGACGGAAGACAACGTCAAGGACGCCATGCGCGAGGTGCGCATGGCCCTGCTCGAAGCCGATGTCGCCCTGCCGGTGGTCAAGGATTTCGTCGATGCGGTGCGCGCCCGTGCCGTGGGCCAGGAAGTCAGCCGCAGCCTGAACCCGGGGCAGATGTTCATCAAGATCGTGCGCGACGAGCTCGAGCGCGTTATGGGTGGCGCCGGCGAGGGCTTGTCCCTGGCTGTGCAGCCCCCCGCGATCGTGCTGATGGCGGGCCTGCAGGGGGCGGGCAAGACCACCACCGTGGCCAAACTGGCGCGCCACCTCAAGGAGCGTGAAAAAAAGTCGGTGATGGTGGTCAGTGCCGACGTTTACCGCCCGGCAGCGATCAAGCAGCTGCAGACCCTGGCCGAGGAGGTCGGGGTGGCATTCTTCCCCAGTGACACCAGCCAGGCACCGGTGGATATCGCCCGCGCCGCGGTGGAGCAGGCGCGTCTGAAGTTCTGCGACGTGCTGCTGGTGGATACCGCCGGCCGTCTCGCCGTGGATGAAGCGATGATGGCGGAGATTCGCGAGCTGCACGCGGCAATCAAGCCTGCCGAAACCCTGTTCGTGGTTGACGCCATGACCGGTCAGGATGCGGCCAATACCGCCCGCGCCTTCAACGAGGCCCTGCCGTTGACCGGCGTGGTGCTGACCAAGGCGGACGCCGACAGCCGTGGCGGTGCTGCTCTCTCGGTGCGGCACATCACCGGCAAGCCGATCAAGTTCCTCGGCGTCGGTGAGCGCAGCACCGCCCTTGAACCCTTCCACCCGGAGCGTATCGCCTCGCGCATTCTTGGCATGGGCGACATCCTGTCGCTGATCGAGGAGGCGGAGCAGAAGCTCGACCGCGGCAAGGCCGAGAAGCTCGCCAAAAAAATGAAGAAGGGCAAGGGCTTCGACCTCGAGGACCTGCGCGACCAGTTCCAGCAGATGAAGAGCCTCGGTGGCATCGGTGGCATGCTCGACAAGCTCCCCGGCGGTGCCCAGCTCGGTCAGATGGCGCAGAGCCAGCTCGATAACCGGCAGTTCGCGCGCATGGAGGCCATCATCAACTCCATGACGCCGGCGGAGCGCCGCAACCCGGATATCCTCAACGGCTCGCGCAAGCGCCGCATCACCCAGGGCTCCGGCACCAATATCCAGGACCTCAACCGTCTGCTCAAGCAGCACAAGCAGATGCAGAAGATGATGAAAAAGATGAGCGGCAAGGGCGGCATGGCCAATATGATGCGTGGCCTCGGCGGCATGTTGCCGCCAGGCATGGGCGGGGGCGGGTTTCCCCCGCGCTGAGGCCCGCTACCGCCCCGGCGGAGAGTTTTCACAACCCGGTTCCAAAGCGCCGGGGTTTACCTTATAATTCGCCGCCTTTCTGGCCTGTGGCCAGGACTTGATTGATGACGGTCGCGCTCCAGCGCGGCGCGAAGCATGGGACGAAAATTGGCATGGTAACGATTCGTTTGTCACGCGGTGGCTCCAAGAAGCGCCCCTTCTACCAGATCACCGTGACGGACAGCCGCACTTCGCGGGATGGCCGTTTCATCGAGCGCGTGGGTTTCTTCAACCCGCTCGCTCGTGGCCAGGAAGAGCGCCTGCGCGTGGATCTGGCCCGTGTCGACCACTGGGTTGGCAATGGTGCACAGCTGTCTGACCGGGTGGCGAACCTTGTCAGCGAGGCGCGCAAGGCCGCTGCCTGAGCGGGTGGTCGCGTCGATGGGTGATTCCGAACGCCCGGTGGTGATCGGCCGCATCGGCGCAGCATACGGTGTACAGGGTTGGTTCCGGGTCCAGGCCTTTACCGATCCGATGGAAAACTTCCTGGACTACCGTCACTGCCGCATTGGTCGTGAGGGGGAGTGGCGCGAGGTCGTGTTCGATGGGGGCCGCCGCCACGGCAAGGGGCTGGTGGCGCATATCGCCGGGGTGGATACCCCGGAGGCGGCGCGAGAGCTGGTGGGCAGTGAGATTGCCGTGCCGGCCGCGGCCATGCCGGAGCTGGCGCCGGGGGAATACTACTGGCATCAGCTTGAGGGTCTGCAGGTGCTGACCACGTCCGGGGAATGCCTGGGCCGGGTCGACCACCTGTTTGCCACCGGCGCCAATGACGTCATGGTGGTAAAGCCCTGCGCGGGCAGTATCGACACCCGCGAGCGCCTGCTGCCCTGGCTGCCGGAGCAGGTGGTGCTGGACATTCGCCAGGGCGAAGGGCCCGGCGAGGGCGAGATCCGCGTCGACTGGGATCCGGCGTTTTGAGCGGTCTGCGGCCGCGGCGACCGGGAGCGGCGGCATGACAATGAAGATCGGCGTGGTCAGCCTGTTCCCGGAGATGTTCCGGGCCCTGAGCGACTACGGCATCAGCCGCCGCGCCCTGGAGCGTGAGCTGCTGCAACTGTGCTTCTGGAACCCGCGGGACTTTACCCGCGACCGCCATCGCACGGTGGACGACCGGCCCTACGGCGGCGGTCCCGGCATGGTGATGAAGCCCGAGCCCCTGGCCGCTGCCCTGGCCGCGGCGCGGGCTGAGCTGGGTGCCGGCACGCCGGTGCTGTACCTGTCCCCGCAGGGGCGGTCGCTGGACCAGTCCGCGGTGGAGGCGTTGGCGCAGCGCCCGCGCATGATCCTGCTGGCGGGTCGCTATGAAGGGGTCGACGAGCGCCTGATCGAGGCGGAGGTCGACGAGGAGTGGTCGATCGGCGACTACGTGCTGAGCGGCGGCGAGCTGCCGGCGATGGTGCTGATCGACGC
>JBJHBY010000166.1:0-7935 GCA_050485745.1 Gammaproteobacteria bacterium
CTGGTCAAGATAGTCCTGCAGGGCGTGGGCAGGCGCGGGCCGGGCCGGGCTGGAGGGATGCTTCATGGCGCCGATTCTCGCAGGGCACCCTGCGCACCGGCAAGCGGAGAGACCCCTTCCGCCAACCGCGTCTCGTGCAGGGAGGCGTAGGCCTGTACGCCGCGGCTCTCCGGGGCCAGACGCGAAGGCGGCACGCCGGCGCGACTGGCATCACGCAGGCGTGTATCCACGGGAATCATCGATGGCCAGATCTGGCCCGCATAGGTGTTGCGCAGCGTGCGCAGGCTGCTCACGCTGGCCTGGGTGCGCCGATCAAACAGGGTCGGAATAATAAGATGCGGCGGCGCCTTGCCCAGCGAGCGCGAGACCATCGCCAGGGTGCGCAGCATGCGCTCCAGACCCTGCAAGGCCAGGTGCTCGGTCTGCACCGGAATCAACAGCCGCTCACAGCTCGCCAGGGCATTGATCATCAATGCCCCGAGCACGGGTGGGGTATCAATAATGGCGTAATCGAAATCATCCCAAAGCTGTGCCAGGGACCGCCCCAGACGCAGCCCGGCGCCATCCTGGCTGCCAATACGTCGCTCGACGGTAGCCAGGGCGGGGCTCGCAGGCAGCAATGACAAACCGGCCTCTCCGGTCTCGAGCAGGAGCGAGCGCAGGCTTGCCCTGTCCAGCACACTGCCGCCGGCAAACAGGTCGAAACTGCTGCCAGGCAACTGCTCGACGTTGTAGCGGAACCACGCGGTCATTGAACCATGGGGGTCGATATCCACCAGCAGCACGCGCTTGCCGCGCGCGGCGAGCAAGCCGCCGAGCGCCACCGCGGTGGTGGTCTTGCCGACCCCCCCCTTCTGATTCGCCACTGCCCAGACGTGCAAGACTTCAATCCACCCTGCGTCAAGATTCCGTATATTTCGCGCCGTCTGCGACGCAGATGCAAGCATCCTGCCAGCTTGCCGACACCACAAGCCACGAGCCACAAATCACAGTGACGACGTGACTCAATCCTCCGGAGCCGCATCCGGGTCGCGGGTAAACAGCAGCCCCCCTCCCTCGAGGGGGATCGCGCGAACGCCGGGTACCATCTGTTCCTGCGGCTCCTCTACCTCACTCTGCGCCTCGCCGCGACCGCGCCGCCGCGCGGCCTCGATATCATCGGCCATGCGCTCGGCGCGCTGTCGCGCCGAGTCCGCCGGATCCAGCCCCGGCGCCGGCGGCCGCGATGCAGGAGCGGGAGCGGGAACCGGAGCGGGCGCAGGGGCATCCGGTAACGCCGTCCGCGGAGCAAGGTCCGCCTCCTCGTCAGGGCTATGCCGGGCCAGCTTGATCAGTACCCGTCGGTTGCGCGCCCGCCCCTCCGCGGTGGTGTTGTCCGCAACCGGGCGAAATTCGCCGTATCCGGTGGCAGACATACGCTCGGGGTCGATACCCTCCTCGGCGAACAGACGCACCACCGCCGCCGCACGCGCGGAGGACAACTCCCAGTTGGAAGGAAATCGGGGCGTATTGATCGGAACAGAGTCGGTAAAACCCTCAACTCTCAGACTGTAGGGCTCGGCCCCCAGCAGCCCGGCGACGTCGCCGAGCAGGCGCATCGCCCCGGGGTTGAGCTCCGCCTCGCCACTGTCAAACAACAGCGAAGACGGCAGCTCGATTTCCAGCCAGCTTTCGGTGCCCTGCATCGTCACCACCTGCTGGTCGATCAAATCGCCCAGGGACTCCTCGATGCGGCGGCTGACCTCCATGAAACGCTCGATCTGCCACTGCTCCTCGGCGACACGCCGGGCGTCCAGCTGACGCTGCTCGACCAGCGCCTCCAGCTCGACCAGATTGATCGGGCTGGAGCGTGCACGGCGGCCAATCTGGATCGGGTCGCGGGAGTGCTCCGGCAAATTGAAGGCTTCGGTCAGCGTATCGGACAGCACCCGATACTGGGATTCGTTGACCTGGGAGATCGAGTACATCACCACGAAGAATGCAAACAGCAGCGTGATGAAGTCCGCGTAGGACACCAGCCAGCGCTCGTGGTTGATGGTGTGCTCCAGCGGCCGACGGCGTCGCAAGGCGATGACTCCCACCGGCGCCACACCGGTTTACAGGACGTTCAGGAATGGGCAAACCCGGTCAGCTTGAGTTCGATGGCCCGGGGGTTTTCACCCTCCGCGATGGCGATGATGCCCTCCACGATCATATCCCGGTACTCGGTCTGTGCCCGGGCCCGGGCCCGCAGCTTGTTGGCCACCGGAAGCAGAAACAGGTTGGCCAGGGCAACGCCGTAGATGGTGGCGACAAAGGCAATGGCGATGCCGGGGCCCAACTTGCTCGGATCGGCCAGATTGCTCATCACGTGAATCAGACCCATCACCGCACCGATGATACCGATGGTCGGGGAATACCCCCCCATGCTCTCGTAGAAGCGCGCGGAGTCGAGCTCACGCTGCTCCATAATCGAGGACTCAACCTCAAGCACGTTGCGAATCGAGTCCGGCTCACTGCCATCCACAAGCAGTTGCAGGCCCTTGCGGGCAAAGGCATCGTCCTCGCTGTCGGCAATGGCCTCCAGGCCGAGCAGGCCTTCCTTGCGTGCGGCAATGGCCCAGGCCACGATCTTTTCAATACCGCGACGCATGGCCGGATGCCGTGGCACGAAGACCCGTGCGAGCTGCCGTACCGCTTGCTTCAGCTGTGGCCAGGGAGTCTGCAATGCCGCCGCCCCGAAGGTTCCCCCAAAGACAATGATCGCCGCCGGAAGATTGATCAGCGCCGAGGTATGGCCACCCTCGAGATAGTTGCCGCCAATGATGGCGGCAAAGCCGATGATGACGCCAATGATACTGAGGATATCCATGCTTCACCCACCCGCCGCGACCAGCTCCGCAAGCCGCGGGCCAATCTGGTTCAGTGGCAGGATCTCGTCGGCCAGGCCTGCACGCGCCACCGCCATCGGCATACCATAGATCACCGAGCTGGCCTCGTCCTGGGCCCATACAGTGGCCCCGGCCTGTTTCAGCAGACGCGCGCCTTCGCAGCCGTCCGACCCCATGCCCGTGAGGACCAGTGCCAGTACATCACCGCCGTAGTGGCGTGCCGCCGAGCCGAAGGTGATGTCTACACAGGGCTTGTAGTTGACCCGGTCGTCACCATCGATGACATGTACACGACCACCCTTGGCCACCATCAGCTGACGGCCGCCGGGTGCCAGCAAGGCCTCCCCGGAGCGCAGGCTGTCGCCCTCGTGGGCCTCGGCAACGCGGATACGGCAGAGCCCGTTGAGGCGCTCGGCGAAGGCCGGGGTAAAGGAAGCCGGCATATGCTGCACCAACAGGATCGGCACAGGAAATCCCGCGGGCAGCGCTGTCAGTACCGTCTGCAGCGCGACCGGGCCGCCCGTCGACGTCCCGATGACCAGCAGACGGTAGCGCCGGCGTGACAGTGGACGCGGCCGTGCCACCGGTGGCGGCGGTGGAGCGGCAGCCCGCTGTGCCTGGCGTTGGCCGGCACGCGCAATGGCCAACAGACGCTCGCCAAGGGTTCGGCGCAACTCCTCGGAGCTGCGCGCAATCTCATCGAAGTTTTTGGGCAGGTAGTCGACAGCACCGGCCTCCAGCGAGTCGAGCGTAACCCGGGCACCCTCGTAGGTCAGCGAGGAAAACATCAGGATCGGCGTGGGTCGCTCACGCATGATGGCGCGCACCGCGGAGATGCCGTCCATGATCGGCATTTCGTAATCCATGGTGACCACGTCGGGGCGCAACTCGCGCACCTTCTCGATCGCCTCGCGGCCATTGCTGGCCGTGCCGACAACCTTCAGACCCGGATACTGGCCAATCATGTCGACCAGGCGCCGGCGGAAGAAACCGGAATCGTCGACGATGAGAACACTGGCTACCATGTTGGAATTCACCTGATGCGGCCGCGACTCAGCGACCGCCGTAGCGCTTCAGCATGCTCGGCACATCGAGAATCAGGGCGATGCGGCCGTCACCGGTAATGGTCGCGCCCGCCATACCGGGAGTGCCCTGCAGCATCTTGCCCAATGGCTTGATCACGACCTCCTCCTGGCCAATCAGCTGGTCGACGACAAAGCCGATGCGCTGTGTGCCGACCGAGACAATCACGACATGACCAAAATCCGGGCGCGACCATGCCCCCTGCCCGCGTACCAGCCAGCGCTTGAGATAGAAGACCGGGATCGCACGCTCCCGCACCGTAATGACCTCGCGACCATCGACCACATGGGTCTTGCGCAGGTCCATATGAAAGATTTCGTTGACGCTGACCAGGGGCAGGGCAAACGCCTGGTCACCCAGCATGACCATCAGGGTTGGCATGATCGCCAGGGTCAGGGGCACCTTGATCGCCAGATGCGTCCCCTCACCCACCCTGGAACGAATCTCGATGGAACCGTTGAGCTGGGAGATCTTGGTTTTCACCACATCCATGCCGACGCCACGTCCGGAGACGTCGGAGATCTCCACCTTGGTGGAAAAGCCTGGCATGAAGATGAGATTGAAGCACTCGCTGTCGGTCAGACGTGCGGCTGCATCCTCGTCGAACAGCCCTTTCTCGACGGCCTTGCGGCGCAGTGCATCCGGGTCCATACCAGCGCCGTCATCGCTGATCGACAGCAGGATGTGATCACCCTCCTGCTCGGCAGCAAGCACGATGCGGCCCACCCGGGGCTTGCCGGCGGCCTCGCGCTGCTCCGGACTTTCGATGCCGTGATCGACGGCATTTCGCACCAGATGCACCAGCGGGTCCGCCAATGCTTCCACCAGATTTTTGTCGAGATCGGTATCCTCACCCTGAAGTTCCAGGGTGATTTCCTTCTTCAGAGTGCGGGCGAGGTCGCGCACCACCCGCGGGAAGCGACCGAATACCTTCTTGATCGGCTGCATCCGCGTCTTCATCACCGCCGTCTGCAGATCGGCGGTGACCACATCGAGGTTGGAAACCGCCTTGGACAGCTCCTCATCCTCTGCCGCAAGCCCGAGTCGCACCAGGCGGTTGCGCACCAGAACCAGCTCACCGACCATGTTCATGATGTCATCAAGGCGCTGGGTATCCACACGTACCGTAGTCTCGGCCTGCGGGGCATCGGCCGGGGCAGATCGGGGAGCCGCGGCGCTACCGTTGCCGGCGGCCACATCCCTGGTCACAGGCTCCTTGCCAGCAGGCTCCTTTGCTGCCGGCACCTTGCCGGCCGGTGCTTTTCCGGTTCCAGCGGATTTGCCCGCGGCGACCTTCGGAGCAACAGGCTCGGCAGCGGGGGAAGCGGGATCGGGCTGGGGCGCCGACCCGGTAGGACCACGGCCACTACCGTGCAGCTGGTCAAGCAGCGCCTCGAACTCGCTGTCGTCGATCAGTTCGTCGGACTGCGCGGCAGAAGCCGGCTGCGCAGGGGGGGACACCGGGCGCACAGGCCCCTTGCCATGCAGCTGATCGAGCAGGGCCTCGAATTCCTGGTCGCTGATGGTGTCGTCATCCCCGTCCGGCTGGGCGGCCGCGGGCGCTGGCGCGACGGGAGCGCCGCCGTGCCGACCGGGACCATGCAGCTGATCAAGCAGGCTTTCGAATTCCTCATCGGTAATATCGTCACTGCCCGCGCCGCTCGCAGCCGGTTCGTCAAGGGCATCGAGGAACTGCTCGAACTCGGCATCCGACAGATCGCCGGTACTGACGGCCCGCTCGCCGGCGTCATCAGCTGTGGTATCGGCATCGGTCGCAACACTCTGCGCCGGAGAGCCTGACGAGGTGGCCTCGACCGTGACCTCCCCCCCTTCGACCAGGGTTTCCAACCGGGCCAGCAGCTCAGCCGGTGCCGGAGTGATTTCCTCTCCGGCCTTGACCTGTCCGAACATCTCGTTGACGGTATCCAGGGTCTGCAGCACCACGTCCATCAGCGCCGCATCGACATTGCGCTTGCCATTGCGCAGGATGTCGAACAGGTTCTCGGTAACGTGGCAGCAGTCCACCAGGGGATTCAACTGCAGGAAGCCGGCACCGCCCTTGACCGTATGGAAGCCCCGGAAAATGGCATTGAGCAGGTCGCGATCATCCGGACGCTGCTCCAGCTCGACCAGTTGCTCGGACAGTTGCTCGAGAATCTCGCCCGCCTCGACCAGAAAGTCCTGGAGGATCTCTTCGTCTTCGCCGAAGCTCATCAAGCGCTCCTCAGAAACCCAGACTCGACAGCAGGTCGTCGACGTCGTCCTGACCGGAAACAACATCGTCGCGACCGGCGGTCTTGATCTGTGGTCCTTCACCGGAGGTGTCGGCCTTCTTCGCCTTCTTCGCGCCGGCCGGTTTCGCCCCGGTCTCCAGGTAGCGCACCAGCCCGGTGATTTCCTCAACCTGCCCGGCCATGCGCTTCAGTTCGACCAGCCGTTCCTCAACCTCCTGGACCAGTGAGATGACGCGCTTGATGACCTGACCGGAAAGATCCTGATAATCCTGCGCCATCAGAATCTGATTGAACTTGTCCGCCATCCCCGAGGATGCCGTGACAGTGTGCCCGAGGAACTGGTCGATGCGCCGGTACAGCTCGCGGAATTCATCGGGCTTCATCTCCCGGCGGATCAGCCGCTGCCAGTCATCGCGAAGCGCCTGCGCCTGCTCGCCCAGGCTGGCGGCCAGGGGAATACCCTCCTCCACCATGTCCATGGTCTTGTCCGCGGAACTCTGGGTGAGGTTGATGACGTAGTCGAGACGCTCCTGGGCGTTGGCAATCTTGGAGCCGTTGTCGGTGGCGATACCGGCTTTGCTGGTATCGATTTCAAAATTGACGATGGCATCGTGCAGGCCGCGGGTAAGTTTGCCCACCTCCCGGTATATGCTGCGGTCACGCGCCTCGTTGAGATCCTGGATCACCTCGGTGATGGCCTGGAAATCGCCCTGCTCGAGCTTCTCGATCAGGATTGCGGCACGGCCCTTCAGCTCGTCCCACAATTCGGCATCGGTGCCGCTTCGGTCTTTGCCCAACATAGTGATTCCGATTCCGAATGGATTACTGGCCCGCCTGGACGCGCTCGAAAATCTTCTCGATCTTCTCCTTCAATACCGCTGCCGTGAAGGGCTTGACCACATAGCCGTTGACCCCGGCCTGGGCCGCCTCGACAATCTGGTCGCGCTTGGCCTCCGCGGTGACCATGAGCACTGGCAAGTCGCGGAGGCGGGCATCCGAGCGCACTGCCTTGAGCAGCTCGATACCCGTCATCCCCGGCATGTTCCAGTCGGTGACAAGGAAATCGAAATTGCCACTCTGCAGCATCGGCAGCGCCGTGGAGCCATCGTCGGCCTCCGCGGTATTGGTAAAGCCGAGGTCACGCAGGAGATTCTTGATGATTCGCCTCATTGTCGAAAAATCGTCCACAATGAGGATCTTCATGTTTTTGTCCAAAGCTACCTCCAGAAATCTGCCCGAGCGGTCCCGGAGCCCCATGCCCGTCCAGAGAAAGAGTCTAGCAGGCCATCGCACAAAATGATCTATTTACAGGCCCGCCGCAGCAGCGTTTCCGCGGTGGTCGCGGTCGGGGCCATCCATGCTACGGGATTATCCTGATTTAGCGGTCACCCGCCCCAAAACTTGAGGGCCCCGGGGGCCTCAACCGGTGCCCTGCCAGTCGGCCATTCGCGCCCTCAGTCGCAGCGCCGCCTGGCTGTGGATCTGGCTGACCCGGGATTCACTGACCCCGAGAACCAGCCCTATCTCCTTGAGGTTCAGCTCGTCCCCGTAATACAGGGACAGCACCAGGCGCTCGCGCTCCGGCAGGCCGGCAATCGCGCTGGCCAGCTGCTCGCGCAGCAGCTGGTGCTGCACATCGTCCGAGGGGCCCGGCACATCCGCCGCCACCGGTAGCTCCGGGCGATCACCGTCACCGCCGGTGAGCTCATCCAGGCTGAACAGACGGCTGCCGGCGGCATCCCGGGCCA
>JBJHBY010000167.1:0-7931 GCA_050485745.1 Gammaproteobacteria bacterium
CACCGAGACCCTGAGCATTCGTGATCGTCGGCTGGTGCTTCTCGGTGCTATCGGTGCCCAGGGTGAGGATATGACGTTCACCATTCAGGCCCGTTCTGCCTACAAGCGCGGCGAACTGGACGAAGCCCAGCTCAAGGAAGTCGTGCTGCTTCTCACCCAGTACGTCGGTTATCCGAGAGCCTCCAAGATGCGACTGGCCTTGCAGGCCATGCTTGACCAGATGGCGGCTGCAGGTAACCAGGCAGATCGGTAACACCCGGCCGGGCAGCGTGGAGTTGGCTGCGACGTTTCAGGTAAGCGGCGACATCATCGAACTTGTCATCAAGGGCTCGTATTCAAGGAGTACACGCGATGAATGACTGTCTGATAGAGACTCGCCTGCTGATCAACGGCGAACTGCGGGAAGCCCAGGACGGGAGGACGTTTCCGAATATCAATCCCGCGACCGAAGCCGTTATCGGGTTCGCGGCTGATGCCGATGCCAGTGACATGAATGCCGCTATCGCTGCTGCGCGCACGGCATTCGATGAGGGCCGTTGGTCTTCGGATCCGGCATTTCGCGCCAGGTGCCTGCGTCAACTCCATGCCGCACTGCAGAAACACGCGACCGCCATCCGCGCAACCCTGCGCGCGGAGGTCGGCGCCTGCGAGGTCTCACTGGCATCGGCGATGTTCGACATGGCGCTCGGCATACTTCCCTACTCCGCCCACCTGGCCGAGACCTTCCAGTGGGAGACGACGCTCGATACCGGTGAGCAGTGGGGGCTCCCGTCCAAACGTACGCTGATTCGGGAACCTGCCGGTGTTGCCGCATGCATCACACCGTGGAATGTGCCGATGCAGGTGAACCTGGCCAAGATTGGCCCGGCACTGGCCGCGGGCTGTACCGTGATCCTGAAGCCCGCGCCCGATACGCCCTGGAGTGGCCTGCTGCTGGGCAAACTGATCGCGGAAGAAACCGATATCCCGGCCGGCGTGGTCAACGTCGTCACCACGTCAGATAACAAGGTGGCGCAAATACTCGCCGAAGACGCCCGGGTAGATGTCGTCAGCTTTACCGGCTCCACCGAGGTCGGTCGCCTGCTGATGTCGCTCGGTGGCCAGACCATCAAGCGCGTGTTCCTCGAGCTGGGCGGCAAATCCTCCTATATCGTGTGCGACGATGCGGACCTGGACACCCACGCCATGATGTGCGGCTTTCAGGCAACGGTCCAGGCAGGCCAGGGTTGCTCGATCAACACGCGGCTGCTGGTACAGAGGCCGGTGTACGAACAGATGGTGGAAAAGATTCTCGACTTTTATCGCTCGATCCGCTTCGGTGACCCCGGCAACACGGAGAACCACATGGGCCCGCTGATCAATGCCAGACAGCGTGACCGTGTTCTGGCTTATATCGAGAAAGGCAAGCAGGAAGGAGCGAAGCTGTTGATTGGCGGTGGTCGCCCCGCGCACCTCGACAAGGGTTACTTCGTCGAGCCCACCGTGTTCGTCGATGTTGATCCTGACGCCACGATCGCGAAAGAAGAGATTTTTGGCCCGGTGCTCTGCATCATTCCGTTTGATACCGATGAAGAGGCGATCAACATCTCCAACAATACCATCTATGGCCTGGCGGGCACCGTTGCAACCCGGGACATCGATCGCGCCCACCGGATCGCACGACGCATACGCTCCGGTGTGTTCAATATCAATGGCGGCATCTACTACAACCCCTCAGTCCCTTTCGGAGGTTACAAGCAGAGCGGAATTGGCCGCGAAATGGGCGAGCTCGGCTTCGAGGAGTACACCGAGGTCAAGGTCGTGTGTGAGGATCTGTAACGACCTGCCCGGTCACGAGCCCTTGAAAGACCAGCCATTCCGAGCAATAGCGCCAGTCTTTCAAGGGCTTGCGCAGAAAACTCTCAGCCCTGCCCGTGCCGTGCACCCTCTGCCTCGACCTTGCCGCCATACAGCAGCGGCGTGGAGACCGCATACGGCACCACCGTGACGATGACGCGCTCCGCGCCGGGCTCGTCGAGGTCGAAGTCCTTGCCGGTCTGGCGCTTGTACATGCGCTTGTTGAGCTCTCCGCCCGGATCATCCTGAAGCTCGGCCACGCCGCGGATCTCGATGTAGCGGGTGATGTTCTTCGGGTCGACGATGCACACCGCGATACGCGGATCATTGAGCATATTGCGGTACTTCACGCGGCCCTTGAGGGTGCTGAAGCGCAGGGTCTCGCCGTCCCAGTCGAAGCCCATAGGGTTATTGGAGATCAGGCCGTCCTTGTGACGGATCGTGCTGAGCATGGCCACGATCGCCGTCTCCATGATCGGCTTGTGGCTGTCGGGAATCGCGGTCTTCAGGGAAAGGCGTTCTGGCTGGGTCATGATTGGATCCACTGCTGGTTGTCGAGGGCCGGTCTGGGTCATTCCGGCGGGAGACCCGGCGCCGCGACCATGGGCACGCGCCGGGCCGGAACCTTCCCCTGTATTAAAACATATCTTTAGCAATGCTTCCTCCAACGGAAGGAGGTACCCTCCGACCCACTGCGTGCCCAGCCGTCGATGCGCTCGCGGTGCCACCGGAGCTGGCGGGATGCAATGATGGCACTGTTGAACCCGGTGATGGCTCTGTTGATCACGCCGCTGGTACGCCCACTGACGTTTACGCGACTGCTACTGACCTACGCAATACCTGTCGCGCCCGTGGATGAATAGTAAACGGCCGACAGCTGTGACCGATCAGTATCGCGGGCGAGAATACAGGCCGGAGAACGGGCAGATCAGTCCCACTCCAGCTCAAGGCGATTGATGCCTCGGGTCGGCAAGCTTGGAAAATACTCGATGTCCTGTCCGGGCACCAGGCGGAGGCCGGGCAGTCGCTTCGACAGCTCTTCAAGGGTGATCCGCAGCTCCATTCGCGCCAGATCCGCGCCCGGGCAGAAGTGAATTCCCTGAGTGAAGGTCAAAGGCTTGATCCTGTTTGGGCGCACCGGGCAAAACGCTTCCGGATCATCGAATTTATCCTCATCGCGGTTGCCTGAGCCCAGCGCCATGAAAATCATGTCTCCTTTTTTCAGCGTCTTGTCGTGAACGGTGGTGTCCTTGGTAACAAAGCGGTACCAGCCCAATGCCGCCGGATCGTAGCGGATGATTTCCTCGGCCACTTCCGGGATATGCTGTGGATGATCGATCACATACTGCCATCGCTCCGGCTGCCGCAACAGCTGCCACATCATGCTGGTGAGCTGCGCCATGGTGGTGCCGTGCCCGGCACCGATCAGGCTAAGCGTGAACATCAGAATCAGTTCGTCGTCGGAGAAACTGGAATCGCCGGTGTCGGCCGCATGCAGCACCTCGGTCATCAGATCATCCCGGGGATTGCGGCGTCGCTCCTGCATCTTGCCCCGGATGTAATCCTGGAAGCTGACTGCGTCGCGTGCGCATACCTCCTGTTCGTCATCGCTCATGGGCGTCAGCCACATCCGGAATGTCTGGTCGCTCCATAGCTTGAGACGAGCCATATCCTCTTCGGTTTCGTCGAAGCCGATGACACGGAATACCGTGAGGATGGGCAGAGGATATGCAAGGGATTGCACGAATTCACAAGGGCTGCCGTGTGCAATCATGCCATCGATGCACTGGGTGACGATGTCCCGAACAATCGGTTCCATTTTGCGGAACCTGGCCGGATACAGAATCGAGCGCAGGAACAGCCTGTTGCGCCTGTGCTCCTCACCCTCGGTATTCTGGGTATGCTTGACCTTGCGCCAATCTACCCCTTTCGCCAATACCGCGCTGGCCTTGGGACCGTAGTCATGATTGAGCCCGCTCAACACCCCCTCGGTGGTAAAATACTCCTTGTCGAGCAATACATTGCGGATATCGTCATAGCGCGTAAGCACCCAGCAATGGTATCGCTCGGAGTAGAACACCGGCTCCTTTTTCCGAGCCTCCTTCAGAAACCCGTAGACATCGTCAAACGAGGCTCCCACGGGCTTGAATCCGGCACCAAAGTTCATCATCTTCCCCACCCGATTTATTGCTTTATATTGCAGGTCCTTGATCAGCTCCGAACAGAAGCCCGTGACCACCAGCTTCTGAAGCTGATTTCTACGCTAAATCGATGTGGAACTCACAATATACTCGCGTATTGTCGTAGCGAATCGCCGGTGTCCAGCCGCGCCAGTGCGAAGAACCAGCGCGGCATGTACTCAGCCTGACTCCAGGGCTAAAAGCGTGGGTTGGCTACACGCAATCCGGGGTTCAGAACCTTACCACTAACACTGACGACACCCCAATTATCCAGCGGTAACCCATATGGATCGTGCCTCAACCCACCATATATATCGACATCAGAACGCACGTAACGAAAGCCCACACCGACCCTGACGTTCGGACTCAGGTTATTCCCGGATCGATGAACAATTCGGTTGTCGAACAGAAGACCTTCTCCCGGCGAAAGACTGAACATGACGCTCTCGTCATTTGGCGGACTTACATCGAGCTTGTAATCACTCTTGCCAAGCCCTTCTCCCGGAGCACACTTCCTGAAACCAAAAGGTCCTTTCAAGTGGGAGCCTTTCCAATATTGCACCGCCCCATTTTCTGGAATTGATTTCGTAAGAGCCACCCATATGGTAATCGCGATAGGGATATTCCAATAGTAGTCCCTATAGCGTTCTTCTTTTCTTTTTCTTCGACCAATAGAGTGCACTCCTGATGGCCCGGTAAAATTGGTCCCTTGGTGCCAATCGAGATACTCAAAACGAACATCGTAAGCCCCTTGCGAGGAATCCTCTTTTGGTCGTTCTGATGCGCGGGATGGAATTGACGGGATTTTCCTGAAGCAATCAGACCGGAAAAGAACAACATCGTCACCCAGGATTTTTCTGACCCGACCCACTATGTTTTCGGATACTCCAAGATCATACAGAGATTGGACATGAAGATGCCGATCACGATTTGTCCTAACGCCGTATATTGGCGATATATCATCATTTATGATTGATATTTCAGATAATATACTTTTTGCCTCTGTCTCTGATACCACTTTGATCGGCCCTGAAACACCATTTTTTTCGTACTCATTCTGTAGCTCATCCATGAGCATCTTCATCATGCTTTCCTCACTAGTGTCTTCTATAGGTCAACGCGGTGAAGTCTGAGTTTGACGGGTTTTATTCCGATGGCCACCCGATTCGGGTAATGTCTGGCCGGAAACGGCTTTCCAAGATATTTCCAGGAAATCCGATCGCAGACCTTCATGTTATCGTCATCCACCACCTCCTCTACGACACCCTTGACCAATAGCTGTTTTAGCGGATTCAGTTTATCCAGAATGGATATAGCCACCCTGGAACCCTCCGAAAGTGATTTTCCTTTTCTGGTTCCTCTTGTTGTTGCCAACCAGATTACGGTGCCATCAAAGTCATACCAGACCGCCGCCACCAACGGATCGCCACTTCGATCCACGAAAGCAACTTGGGCCAGATTGTCGGAAACCAGCATAGCTCTTTGCTCATCTTTAAGATCAGTAATGGGAACCTCCACTTGCTACATTCTGATAAGACAAAGAACCATTTCCTGCTTTCGGTTGATCCTCTTCCATGACATTCTATCGTTCGGGGTCCACTCTTGGCATGCGTATATAGAAAGGGAGATTTTCCATATGGATATGCACACCTCAAACATCTATTCACTCGTGATTTTCAATGCCTGCTATCGATTAGGGAGCTTCACCAAGGCTGCATCAGACATGGATATCTCCGTATCAGCCGTGAGCAAGCATATCAGGAGGCTAGAAGGCATCCTAGGAACAGAACTGTTCTCGAGAAGCAGGTACGGAGTCCAGCCAACCACAAAAGGTGTTGAGCTACAAAAGCTCACGGGCGAACTTTTCATTTCTCTCAAGAACATCGAAAGCCAGCTTTTAGCCACCCGCGAGCATCAGTCGGTGAGTATTATTAGAGTCACCGCTCCCAAGGCTCTGGGTAGGCTTGTTATGCTTCCGGCTCTCGGTAGAGTTCGCGACAGAAATCCGAATCTTATTTACCATGTTCACCTGTCCGATGACATCATCGATTTTCATCAAAAACCCTTTGACTTCGGCTTGAGAATTAATCGCCCAACCAGCAATGATCTGGTTGCCGTGAAGGTCGGATATGTCTTTCCAGTACTGTGCGCAAGCAGGCAGTACATCAAGGACCCTGAGATCATCCAGAACCCCAATACACTCCAGAGTTTCAAGTGCTTCGTATGGTCTCAGGATCCCATTTCGAACGTATCAACATGCTGGGTGTTTGATCACGAAGAAGATGGAAAATGTTTGGTCAGGATAACCGGTCCCGTAGTATGTAACGACAATGACGCAATTCTTGATCTCGTTCTGAATGGCCAGGGCCTCGCCTTGCTGCCAGGCTATCTCGCGGAACCCCACATTCGGTCAGAGCGACTGATAAGAATCATGCCAGCGTGGCGACCAAGGCCAGTCCCTATATATCTGATGTATTCAACCCACCACCGATCTTCGGAAATATTGAAAGAGATAAGAGCCGACATCACGAACTCTCTCTCCTCTCTGGAGTCCGGGGAACACTGAAATTCAACCATGCATACCTCCCCTCACGCCCACCCCGCCGGCACCCAGAGAAACGCCGCCACACTCAGCCAGAACACGCCCAGGATATAGATCCATAACGGTCGCAGGACCACGGGCTCGTAGGGCAGGTGTGTGCCGACGAGGCCCAGGCGCGCGCGCAGGGCTTGCAGCACGGTCAGGGTCGTGGCCAGGGCGGTGTGCAGGGCGAGATAGAGCAGCATCACCAGCAGCAGCGCGTCGTGGGCATTGCCCGTCACTTCGAGGCCAGCGGTGGCGATCAGACCGGCGAGAATCGCCAGCACGGCAGCACCGGCTCCGGCGCTCTGCCACAGGCCGGCCTGCAGGCCGCTGGCCTCGCCCAGACACAGGCGCTGTGTCAGCCGGTGGTGGCGCCAGGTTGCGAAGGCCAGCAGGGTACCGGCAACGAGCATGGGCCATGCCGGCACACCGCCCTGCTCCGGCACCTGCCACTGCGGTGAGGCCGTCCACAGATAGAACCAGCCGAACAACAGTGAAAGATACAGCGCGGCATTGGCCATCAGGGTGACGACCATGCCCCAGAGGCCGGGGCCGTCGCTGGTGCGCGAGTGCAGTGGCGGGTCTCGCGGTTCGTCGTCGCGCAGGGGTGCGGCGCGGGGATGGGCGCCGTTGTGCCAGCTCCAGCGCAGCAGGAAGAAGGCCGCCAGGGCGCAACCCGCCAGCGCCAGCGGGTAGATGCGGATCAGCAGGGCGATGCACACCAGGGCCAGGGCCAGAGCGGCCTGCAGGGGGATCCAGGAGTTGGTCGGCAGGTGCACCACCTCGCGGATACGGGCGTCGAGGGCGGTGGTACCGTAGAGTTCGCGCCGCCCGTGCTCGATTTCGTTGAGGCCGTGGTCGCCGTTGGCGATGGTCTCACCCAGGCGGGGGTTCTCCCACAGCGGGTGGCGGGTGCGGACTTCCGGCAGACTGGCAAAATTGTAGGGCGGTGGCGGCAGGCGCATGGCCCACTCCAGGGTGTCCGCACCCCAGGGATTGCGTGGCGCCTTGCGGCCATGGCGGGCATGCAACAGCAGGTCGACGATGATCATCGCCACGCCCGCCGCCATCACGAAGCCGCCCACGGAGGACAGCAGGTTCAGTCCGTCCCAACCCACCTCCGTCGGGTAGGTATAGATGCGCCGCGGCATGCCCAGCAGGCCAGTCAGGTGCATCAGCAGAAAGGTCACATTGAAGCCGATGAAGGTCAGCCAGAAACCCCAGCGCCCCAGTCGTTCCGAGGGCATGCGCCCGGTGAACTGGGGCAGCCAGTAGTAAAGCCCGGCAATCAGCGGAAACAGCATGCCCCCCACCAGCACGTAGTGCAGATG
>JBJHBY010000168.1:0-4618 GCA_050485745.1 Gammaproteobacteria bacterium
GACATAGGGCGCAATGACCTGTTCGAGCTCGTTCTCGGGGAACGGATACAACTGCTCCAGGCGCACGATAGCCACATTCTCCACAGCGTGCTCGCGGCAGGCGTCGCGAAGATCGTAAAACACCTTGCCACTGCACAGGATCAGGCGCCTGACAGCTTCCGGGTCTTTCACGTCGAGATCCGGCAGCACATTGCAGAACTCGCCATTGGCGAGCTCCTCCAGCGTGGAGACCGCCTCCTTGTGTCGCAGCAGGCTTTTCGGCGACATCACCACCAGCGGCTTGCGCAGGGGGCGCACCGCCTGCCGCCGCA
This sequence comes from Gammaproteobacteria bacterium, assembly GCA_050485745.1. Taxonomy (GTDB): domain Bacteria; phylum Pseudomonadota; class Gammaproteobacteria; order Pseudomonadales; family CAMLJR01; genus JBJHBY01. Next base: position 312 of record JBJHBY010000168.1, read on the forward strand.
GCATGTGATAAACCTGGGCCGGCGTCGTCGGCACACACACCTGGATGTTGTGCTCGGCACACAGTTGCAGAAAGCGCTCGAGACGCGCAGAGCTGTGTTCCGGTCCCTGCCCCTCATAACCGTGGGGCAACAGCATGGTCAAACCGCAAAGACGACCCCACTTGAGCTCACCACTGGTGATGAACTGGTCGATCACCACCTGGGCACCATTGGCAAAATCACCGAATTGCGCCTCCCAGATCACCAGAGCATTGGGCATGGTGGTGGCATAGCCATACTCGAAGGCCAGCACGGCCTCTTCCGACAACAGGGAGTCGTAGATCTCGATCGACGGCTGCCCCTCGCGCAAATGGCACAGGGGCATGTAGGTGCTGCCGTCATCCTGGTGGTGCAGGACGGCATGCCGGTGCGAGAAGGTACCCCGGCCCACATCCTGGCCGGTGAGGCGTACCGGGTGCCCCTCCTCCAACAGGGTGGCGTAGGCCAGCACCTCGGCAAAGCCCCAGTTGATCGGCAACGCTCCGGCGGCCATCTTGCGCCGGTCTTCATAGATTTTCGCCACCTGCCGCTGCAGATGCACGTGGTCCGGCACGTGGAAGGCGCGCTGGGCGATATCCTGCAGCTGCCGGAGTTCGATACGGGTATCGCAAGGGCAATCCCAGTCGTGCCCCAGATAGGGAGCCCAGTCGACAAACAAGGCCTTGTTGGGCTCCTTGACCAGACTCTTCACTACGTGCTGCCCACTCTCCAGAACCTGGCGGTACTCGGCCACCATGGACTGGTCGTCCTCCTCGCTGAGCAGACCGGCATCGATCAACTGGCGCGCATACAGCTCGCGCACCGAGGGTTGATTGCGGATCTTCTGATACATCAGTGGTTGTGTCGACGAGGGCTCGTCGGCTTCGTTGTGGCCGCGGCGGCGATAACAGAACAGGTCGATGACCACGTCCTTCTTGAATTCCTGGCGGAAGTCGATGGCCATCTGGCTGACAAAGAGCACCGCCTCCGGGTCATCGGCGTTGACGTGGAGGATCGGCGCCTGGACCATCTTCGCCACATCGGTGCAGTACTCGGTGGAACGGGAATCCGCCGGATTGCTGGTGGTGAAGCCCACCTGGTTGTTGATCACGATGTGCAGGGTTCCGCCGGTGCGGAAACCCCGGGTCTGCGACATCTGGAAGGTTTCCATGACCACGCCCTGGCCGGCAAAGGCCGCGTCGCCGTGCATCACGATAGGCAGCACCTGGTCGGGATCGGAGCGGCGATCCTGACGTGCGCGCACCGAGCCCTCGACCACCGGTGAAACGATCTCGAGGTGGGAGGGGTTGAAGGCCAGCGCCAGATGCACCTCGCCACCCGGGGTCATCACGTTGGAGGAGAAGCCCTGGTGGTACTTCACGTCCGACGAACCCTGGTAGGTAGCGCGCCCCTCGAATTCGTCGAACAGCTCCGCCGGATTCTTGCCGAGAATATTGACCAGCACATTGAGGCGGCCGCGGTGAGCCATGCCCAGCACCACCTCGCGGGCGGAGTAGGAACCCGCGCGCTGGATCATTGCGTCGAGCATGGGAATCAGGCTCTCTCCGCCCTCGAGACCGAAGCGCTTGACTCCCGGATACTTCGAGGCGAGGGATTTTTCCAGACCCTCGGCCGCGGTCAGGCGCTCCAGCAGATGCTTGCGCACATCCACGCCGTAATCGGGCCGCGAGCGCACGCTCTCCATGCGCTGCTGGATCCACTTGCGCTCCTCGGTGGGCACAATGTGCATGAACTCGGCACCAACCGTATCACAGTAGGTGAGTTCGAGGGCCTCGATGATCTCGCGCAGGGAGGCCTGATCCTTGCCGATGTACAGGCTGCCGGTCTGGAAGATCGTGTCCAGGTCGTCGGCGGACAGCTCGTGATAGGACAGTTCCAGATCCGGCACCTGCTCGCGCTGCCAAAGCCCCAGAGGGTCGAGGCTGGCCTTCTGGTGGCCACGCTGGCGGTAGGCGCTGATCAGTTGCACCACCCGGACCTGCTTGCGCTCGTGCTCGGTGATGCCGGTATCGGCAGCCGCGACGACGGTGCGGCCCGGAGTACGCGCAAGCCGCGTAAACTGCTCGCGAACGGCGGAATGGGGAATATCCTGAATGGCGCTGCCGTTGACCCGGGGCAGGGTCTCGAAGTAATCCCGCCATTGTTCGGGAACGGCATTCGGGTCGCGCAGGAAGGTTTCGTAGAGCTGTTCTACGTAGGCCGCGTTGCCGCCCGCGATATGCGAGCTGCGCCACAGCAGCTCCATGGTGCTCTCTTGCATTTCAACCCACCTTGAGGTCAAGGGGATGCCACCACCGGAGGCGGAGCCGGGCGCCGGGTAGCGGAATGCAGCGGGGAAAACCCCTGCCGTGCATCCCTGTGCGCCGGGCCGCATTGCGGCCTGGGTCCGTCGGGTGGCGCGGGTGTCACCCGCTCTCCCCTGCTGGATACAGCCTAACAGTTTTTACACTGCGCCGGTAAGCGCCGTGCCATATCCGAAAGCGGCGGAGCACCGCAAAAGGTGCCCGCCGCGCGTCTACTTCCATTGTAGACGTTTCACCCGGGGCGCAAGCCTGGATCAGGTCGCCCGGCGCAACAGCATGTTGCGAATGTGACCGATTGCCCGGGTGGGATTGAGGCCCTTGGGGCAAACATTCACGCAGTTCTGGATACCGTGACAGCGGAACACGCTGAAGGGATCATCCAGTGCAGCAAGACGCTCCTCGGTCGCCGTGTCGCGGCTGTCAGCCAGAAAACGCCAGGCCTGAAGCAGGCCGCTGGGGCCGACAAAGCGATCCGGGTTCCACCAGAACGAGGGGCAGGCGGTGGAGCAGCAGGCGCAGAGAATGCACTCGTACAGGCCATCGAGCCTGGCGCGCTCTTCGGGGGACTGCAGGCGCTCGATCGCCGGAGCCGGCTGGTCGTTGATCAGGAACGGCTTGATCTTCTCGTACTGCTTGTAGAACAGCCCCATGTCCACCACCAGGTCACGGATGACCGGCAGGCCAGGCAGCGGGCGCACCACCAGCTTGCGGCCGCCCCTGAGGGCTTCCGACAGCGGAGTCACACAGGCCAGGGCATTCTTGCCGTTGATGTTGAGACCATCGGAGCCACAGACGCCTTCACGGCAGGAGCGGCGGAAGGTGAGGGACGAATCCCGGGCCTTGAGCAGCTCCAGCACATCCAGCACCATCAGGTCCTTGCCACCGGTGTCGAGCTCGACCTCCTGCATGTAGGGCTCACGGTCGGTCTCGGGGTTGTAGCGGTACAAACTGACTTGCAACATGATGACGACCTCCTCCCCTTAATAGGTACGCGCCTTCGGCTCGAACGGTTCGACAGTGGCGGGTTTGAAGTTCACCGCCCGCTTGCCGACGCGCTTGTCGCCGGGGAAGTACATGGAGTGACACAGCCAGTTCTCGTCGTCGCGATCCGGGAAATCCTCGCGAGCATGGGCACCACGGCTCTCGCAACGTGCCTCGGCGGCGATCGCGGTGGCCTCGGCGACCTCGAACAGATTGCGCAATTCCAGGGCCTCGATGCGCGCAGTATTGAACGCGCTGCTCTTGTCCTGGAGATGAACGTTATCGATCCGCTCACGCAGTTCGGCCAGTTTCTTGACCCCCTCCTGCATGTAGTCGCCGCGACGGAACACACCGAAGAAGTTCTGCATGGTGTTTTGCAGTTCCTTGCGCAACTCGGCAACGCTCTCGCCCTGCTTGCTTTCGTTGAGGCGATTCAGCCCCTGCATGGCGGCGTCGATGTCGGTCTCGCTGGCATCGCGCATCTCGACACCCTCGCGCAGGGACTTCTCGATATAGAGGCCCGCGGCACGACCGAACACGACCAGGTCGAGCAGGGAGTTGCCGCCCAGACGATTGGCGCCATGCACCGAGACACAGGCCACTTCACCACAGGCAAACAGGCCGGGGACGATCACATCCTGGCCGCTGGCATCCTGGGTCAGCACCTGGCCATGCACGTTGGTGGCGATGCCACCCATCATGTAGTGACAGGTGGGCACCACCGGAATGGGTTCCTTAACCGGATCGGCATGAGCAAAGGTCTTGGACAGCTCGCAGATGCCGGGCAGGCGCGAATGCAGCACTTCTTCGCCCAGGTGGTCGAGCTTCAGGAACACATGGTCTCCCTCCGGGCCACAGCCACGCCCTTCGAGAATTTCCATGACCATGGAGCGGGCCACAACGTCACGGCCAGCCAGGTCCTTGGCATTGGGGGCGTAGCGCTCCATGAAGCGCTCGCCATCCTTGTTGTTCTGGTAGCGACCG
>JBJHBY010000168.1:4628-7888 GCA_050485745.1 Gammaproteobacteria bacterium
CGACAGCCCTCGGTGACCAGCACGCCGGCGCCGGCGATGCCGGTGGGGTGGAACTGCCACATCTCGATATCCTGCACTGGCAGGCCGGCACGCAGGGCCATACCGACGCCGTCACCGGTATTGATGTGGGCGTTGGTGGTGGACGCATAGATGCGGCCGGCACCACCGGTGGCGAAGACTGTGGCCTTGGCCTTGACGTAGACGACTTCGCCGGTTTCGATGCAGATGGCAATCACGCCAACCACGACGCCATCCTGGTTCTTGACCAGGTCAACCGCGTACCACTCATTCAGGAACACGGTGTCATTCTTCATATTGCCCTGGTAAAGCGTGTGCAGCAGGGCGTGGCCGGTGCGGTCCGCGGCGGCACAGGTGCGGGCTGCCTGGCCTCCCTTGCCGTAATCCTTGGACTGGCCGCCGAAGGGACGCTGGTAAATACGGCCGCTCTCGGTGCGGGAAAAGGGCAGCCCCATGTGCTCCAGCTCGAACACCGCCTCGGGGCCGACCGAGCACATGTACTCGATGGCATCCTGATCGCCGATGTAGTCGGAGCCCTTGACCGTGTCATACATGTGCCAGCGCCAGTCATCATTGGGATCGGCACTGGCGATGGCGCAGGTGATCCCGCCCTGGGCGGATACAGTGTGGGAACGCGTCGGGAAGACCTTGGAGATGACCGCGGTCTTGAACCCGGACTGGGACAGCTGCAGAGCGGCGCGCATGCCGGCGCCCCCGCCACCAACGATGATACCGTCGAACGAAATGGTACGGATTCTAGACATGACTTAACCCCAAAGTACCTGGATACCCCAGACCACATAGGTGAACAGTACGATTGCCAGGACGGCCTGGAACAGCAGGCGCAGCACGTTGCCCTTGGGGCCCAGCGCGCGCTCGGTCAGGTAGTCGGTGGACACCGACCAGAGGCCGATCCAGGCGTGCATGGCCAGGGACAGCAGGGCACCCAGACTGAAGATGCGCACCCAGGTCTGGGCGAACAGGCCCTTCCACTGCTCATAGGACACCTCGCCACACAGGGTCAGGGCACCGATGATGAACAGAAGATAGGCCAGCAGGACCAGCGCGGAGACGCGCTGGACCAGCCAGTCGGAGAGGCCGCTGCGGCCGAGGTTGGTGACGGCGGTTACCATAGCCAGACTCCTGCAATCAGGGTCAATACGACGAAGGCGGCAATAACGATCTTCGCACCGCGGCGGCCACCCTCGAGGGATTCACCAATGCCGAGGTCCATGATCAGGTGTTTGACGCCGGCCAGGGTGTGATAAATGAGGGCTGCGAGCACCAGCCACAGCACCAGACGCAATACCAGACTGCCTTCGAGCAGTGCCGCGAGACGGGCGAAACTCTCCTCGCTGGCCAGGGACTGGTCAAGCATCCACAGCAGCAACGCCACACCGGCGACAAGGGCAATGCCGGAGATACGATGCAGAATGGATACGAGGGCGGTGATGGGCAACGCTATGGTGCCCAGGTCTAGATTGACAGGTCGATTGTCCTTCACGGCTTCATCACACTGGTTGAGCCCAAGATCCGGGCGGTTGAACGGATGTACCCAGGGTGGAGCTGGCGCCCTCCCGAGCCCGGAAGGGTTACAGGGGGGACCGGGGAAACGCGGCGCATTATAGGCACTCGACCTGCGAAATACAAACCGCCAAAAAGGCGCCAGACTGCACAATGACCAGACAACAAAGCAAGCCAGGTCAGGCAGTTAGACCACTCGCGGACAATTCATCGGGACACCGGGAGCGCCCGGCGCGGACAGGTCTGTCCGCAGCGGTGAAATTACCGATAAAATAGCGGCGCAAGACCCTCGCGGGCCGGAGGGCACGCCGTTGACAATCACGGCCAGCTCTCTATAGTTGTGCGCTCCCGCGCCAGCCACACCCCGCGAAACCGAATTCAGCCATTTCTTCAGGAGCCCGCAATGACTGACAAGAAAGCGCGTCTAGCCATCGACGGCCAGGATCCCATTGAACTGTCCGTCTACTCTGGCACGCTGGGGCCGGATGTGGTCGATGTCAGCGGCCTGACCGGCCAGGGCCTGTTCACCTACGATCCGGGCTTCATGTCGACCGCCTCCTGCGAATCGAAGATCACCTACATCGACGGCAACCAGGGTGTACTGTTGCACCGCGGCTATCCGATCGAGCAGCTCGCCGAGAAGTCGGACTACCTGGAAACCTGCTACCTGCTGATGTATGGCGAACTGCCCGACGCGAAGCGGAAGAAGGCCTTCGAGGACAAGGTGCGCTACCACACCATGGTGCACGACCAGATCACCACCTTCTTCAAGGGCTTCCGCCGCGACGCTCACCCCATGGCCATCATGTGTGGCGTGGTCGGCGCCCTTTCCGCCTTCTACCACGACTCACTCGACATCAACGACCAGAAGCACCGCGACATCTCCGCCATCCGCCTGATCGCGAAGATGCCCACCCTGGCCGCGATGACCTACAAGTACTCCATCGGCCAGCCCTTCATGTATCCGCGCAACGACCTCAGCTACGCGGAGAACTTCCTCTACATGATGTTCGGCAACCCCTGCGAGGACTACAAGGTCAATCCGGTGCTGGCCCGCGCCATGGACCGTATCTTCCTGCTGCACGCGGACCACGAGCAGAACGCCTCCACCTCCACGGTGCGCCTGACCGGCTCCACCGGCGCCAACCCCTTTGCCTGTATCTCCGCCGGCATTGCCGCCCTGTGGGGGCCCTCACACGGCGGCGCCAACGAGGCGGTGCTGACCATGCTGGAGGAAATCGGGGACGAGTCCCGCATCGAGGAGTTCGTGGCCCGCGCCAAGGACAAGAATGATCCGTTCCGCCTGATGGGCTTCGGCCACCGCGTCTACAAGAATTTCGACCCCCGAGCCAGGGTCATGAAGCAGGCCGCGGACGAGGTCCTGCGCGAACTCGGCGTGGAAAACGATCCGCTGCTGAAGATCGCCAAGCGCCTGGAGCAGATCGCCCTGGAAGACAGCTACTTCGTCGAGAAGAAGCTCTACCCCAACGTCGATTTCTACTCCGGCATCATCCTCAAGGCGATGGGTTTCCCGCCGCACATGTTCACCGTCCTGTTCGCCATCGGCCGCACCGTGGGCTGGATCGCCCACTGGAAGGAGATGCTCGGCGACTCGGACACGAAGATCGGCCGCCCGCGCCAGCTCTACACCGGCCAGATCCAGCGCGAGTTCACCGTGGCGAGCGGACGCGAACGCGAGGCGCGCAGCTGGTCGTGGC
>JBJHBY010000169.1:0-7870 GCA_050485745.1 Gammaproteobacteria bacterium
CGGGGTGGGCGAACTTCAGCCGATAACTGAGCTCGGTAACCCGGTGCTCCACCTGGATCCGGGTGTTCATTTCCATGATGTAATGGCGCCGGCCATCGACGATGCACTCGAAGGTGGACACGGAGTCCAGGCCCACGGCAGCACCAAAGCGCGCGGCCTCGTCTTCCATCTTGTGCAGGATCTCGAGGTCGGCACGCAGGGTTTGCTCTTCCTCTTCGCGGCCGGCCCGGGCTGCCTGCTTGATGGCTTCTTCGAGCTCCTCGATGGTGACGGAAACTTCCAGCAATTTCTGTTCGTGCATCTGCAGGGAGCAATCACGGCCCCCCATGGTGATGCACCAATCGCCATTGCCGACCACCTGGATTTCCTGGTGACGTGTGGTCTCGATATTCAGCTCCAGCAATACGTTCTTGTTATCGCCGACTCCGTTGCACTTCACCTCAGCGAGAATTTCACGCAGCAGTTCAGGGCCTTTCTCGACGGCTTTGGCCAACTGCTGAGCGGCATCGCCCTCATACGTGGCCGGGGGCTGCATGATACGCTGGCCCTTGCCACCACCGCCGGCGATCGCCTTCAGGCGGATGCGGTTCTGGGGAAAATCAGCGAATACGCGCTCCAGCTGCCGCTGCAACTCTGCACCGATTTCGTCGATCGTGATCAGGTCGACCCCCTTGGCATAGGACGCCGCCAATACGGCATCGGCCTTGTCCTCGAGGCTGCGCTCCTTGTCGCTGAACAGATCCGCATCGACCTTCAGCCCCTCGGCCTTGCACAGTTCCTGCAGTGCAGCCTGATCGGGGTACTTGCGCAGCAGGGTCAGTGCGGTCAGGTTGTCGATACCGGGGGTGACGGAAACGCCGACATTCAGCGCTGTACGCTTGGCTTCGTCCTTCAGGCCGGCGGAGTGCACGGTGTAGGAGCAGGGGCCGATGAAATTGAGGCCGGCCTCCTCCATCGAGCGCACCATTTCTTCATCCTCGGCCATGAAACCATAGCCGGCGAAGATCGCGTTGTAGCCGTTCTCATGGGCAATACGGATGATCTGGCGGATGCGCTGCTGGCGCTCCTCCTTGGTGGCACCGGTGTAATCCGGTACGCGATGCACGCGGTTCGGGTCAGTCAGCTGGCGCAGCTCCGGCGCCAGTGCACTGGTGTAGGTGATGGAGTCCTTTTCCGAGAGCAGGATGCCGAAGTGGCTGATGCCCATCTCGGCAAACACATCCATGGCCTCCTTGCGGATGGGGCCACGGCAGATGATCAGGGGACGAATGTCTTCACAGCTGAAACTGCGTACCCATTCGGAATTGCGTTGACCGAGGCGCCGGTCCTGGTGGATCAGCGGATTGTTCAGATAGTGGTTGTTGCTCGGTTGCACGGCCTGAAACCTCTTTGTCAATCGTCCTGGAGCCCCGCGCCCTGCGAGGGGTTGCGGCGGATTTCGCCGCGGCTCAATAGAACTCCCGCTGCACCGAGGCCAGGGGTTCCGGCTGGTAATGGCGCAGGTGGAAAGCCAGGTTCTCCGCCAATACCTGGCGCAGGTCTGAAGGCATGACGATCTGGGAGATCGAGCCCAGACTCAGAGCCTCATTGGGATTCATCAGCTCGCGCTCGTAGCGCTGGGCCAACAGGGCTTCCTGCTCCTTGACCCAGCGGTTTACATCCTGCTGTGCGAGCTTGCGCGCCTCGTCCTCGCCGAGGCCTTCGGCCTTGCGGGCCTCGACTGCGGTGGCCAGGCGTGTGCCGACCGAGCCGCGGATGGCACGCAGCTCATCCTTGTAGATGAACTCGACGCCCGCGGGACCCATCACCGCGGCGCGGGTCGTGGGCAGGGCAATCACCAGGTCAGCCCCGGTGGGATAGTTGTTGTAGGACGCATAGGCGCCACCGAAGGCGTTGCGCACCAGCACCAGAAAGCGCGGGGTGCGCAGGTCGACGATGGCATCGAGCATGGCGCGTCCAGCCTGTACGATCCCACCGGCCTCCTGCTCGCGACCCGGCAGAAAGCCCGTGGTGTCCTCCATGAAGATCATGGGGATGTTGTACAGGTTGCAGAAGCGGATGAAGCGTGCGTTCTTGTAGGCCGCATCGATGTCGATCTGGCCCGACGCCACCGCCGAATTGTTGGCAACGAACCCGACCACATGGCCACCCATGCGGCCCAGGGCGCAGATGGTGTTGCGAGCGCGCTCCGGCTGCACCTCGAAGTAGTCACCGTGATCGCAGATCTGCTGGATCAGGATGCTGATGTCGAAGGGCGTATTGAAGCCGGTGGGTGAGTTGAACGCACGCTTGAGCAGGATGTCGATATCCCAGGTCTTGCGGTCTACCGGGTCCGAGGTCGGCTGGAACGGAGCGAGCTCGTCATTGCCAGAGGGCAGATAGTTGAGCAGCTGCTTGACCTTCTGCAGGGCACTGACTTCATCCGGTACCACGAAGTCAGTGACACCGGACTGCGCATGCACCCGCGGGCCGCCCAGTTCGTCCGGAGTCACATCCTCACCCAGCACGGATTTGACCACCCCGGGGCCGGTCAGGCCGAAGAAGGTGTCGTTGGGCTGAATCACAAAGCTGCCCTGGCGCGGCAGGTAGGAACCACCACCGGCATTGAAGCCGAACATGCACATGATGGATGGCACCACACCACTGATCTTGCGCAGCGCGGTGAAGGCCTCGGCATAGCCATCGAGCCCGCCGACACCGGCGGGCACATAGGCCCCGGCGCTGTCGTTCATGCCGACCAGTGGAATGCGGCGCTTGCCGGCCAGTTCGAACAGGCGCGCCAGCTTGCGTCCGTTGGTGGCGTCCATGGAGCCGGCACGCACGGTGAAGTCGTGCCCGTAAAGGGCGACATCCCGGCCATTGATCTTCAATATGGCAGTGACCAGCGAGGCGCCGTCCAGGTTGGGCCCCCAGTTCTGGAACAGAATGGTAGGCTCGGTGCCCGGGTCCTTGAGCACATCGATGCGTTCCCACACCGTCATGCGCTTCTTCAGGTGCTGCTTCTCGACGTTGACGACACCGGCCGCACGACGCGGACGCTGCATCAGGTCGTAACCCGCACGCAGTGTCTTCTCGTAGAGACCGGGCTCATAACTGATCTGCCCGGGCACGGTGAATTCGACATCTCTCTGCTCGGCAAAGGGATTCTCAAGGGTCGGAGCGATCTGGGCTTTGCTGGTCATGCCTTGTCCGTCTCTCGTTGCTGGTTCTGGTTGCCGGTCTGCCGGTAACGGAAGGCCTTCAGTGCTGCCATCCACAAGCGTACCGGGGCGTCCGCTTCATCAGGTGGTGCAAGAGGGTCGGGTGGGGTGGAGCATGCGCCGCATCCTGGCGCTGGCGGACGCACTTTGGCGCCCTCGCGGGGCGGCGTTCGCACCCTCGGCAGTACCGCACCCACCCCGGACCGCAGGGGCGCGCAGGCACAGCCTTCGGGAGTCTTCCCCGGCCTCGAAAAAGGCGTAACATTACTGGCCCGGGCAGGCACTGTCAATGTGGCAAAACGATCGCAAGCATTGACCAAAACTGGCATTTCCGCTCCTCCGGGCCGTACAATGCGCGGCCTTCAGGAGTGCCGCCGGGCCACCGCGGAAGCCTCATGCCAGCAGCCGTCCCGCACATCGCCGAACTGCCCTACCGCGCCGACAGTGGCGACTGGTTCGAACAGTTGCGCCATTGGCCCATGCCCTTCTGGCTGGACAGCGGCCGCCCGTTCGGAGAGCGCGGACGCTGGGATCTGCTCGGCGCCTCTCCTGTCAGAGTGCATACCGATCACGGACGCCCCGATGATGCACCCGGCGATGCGGCTCACCGACTCCTCTGCGCCCTGCGCGACGACCTCGCCAGTCTGACCCCCTTGTCTGCGCCATTTCCCGAACTGCCCTTTTGTGGCGGTGGCGTATTCAGCATTGGCTACGATGACGCTGGTGAGGCGGGCTTTTGCAGCAGCGCTGGCGTCTATCTGTGGACCCTGCTGGTCGATCACGAGGCCGGGCGCAGCTGGCTGCTGGCACGACCCGAGCTGGGTGAAGCCAGATTCCGCGAGCTGCGGCGGCGGTTGCGGCGGCCTGCGCCCGCCGCGGCACCGGGCCCGCCGTTCAGGCTGGGGAGCGCGCTGGACTGCAATCTTGGCCCGGAGGGCTATCGAAAGGCCTTCGACCGGGTGCAGGACTACCTGCGGGCGGGGGATTGCTACCAGATCAACCTGTCACGCCGCTTCAGCGCGCCCTGCTCCGGCGACCCCTGGCCCATCTACAGAGAGTTGCGGGGGATCGCCGCGGCACCCTTCAGCGCCTATCTGGAAACACCCTGGCACACCCTGATGAGCTTCTCCCCCGAGCGCTTCCTGCAGTGCCGGGATGGGGAACTGCTGACCCAGCCGATCAAGGGCACGGCAGCACGTGCCGATGACAGCGCGGTTGATATAGCCCGGGCACGGGAACTCCAGGCCAGTGACAAGAATCGCGCCGAGAACCTGATGATCGTCGACCTGCTGCGCAACGACCTCGGCAGGGTCTGCAGCACGGGCAGCGTTCAGGTACGCCAACTGTTCGAGCTGCAGAGCTTCGCCACGGTGCACCACCTGGTCAGCAGTGTCAGTGGACGGCTGGCCGCGGACCTGCACGCGGTCGATGCCTTCGCGGCCTGTTTTCCCGGCGGCTCCATCACCGGTGCGCCCAAGCGCCGGGCGATGGCGATCATTAGGGAGCTGGAACCGGATCCCCGGCAAATCTTCTGCGGCAGTATCGGCTGGCTCAGCCCTGAAGGGGATCTGGACAGCAGCATCGCCATCCGCACCCTGCTGTGCCGGGACGGGAAGCTGCACGCCTGGGCCGGGGGCGGCATCGTTGCCGATTCCGACGCCACAGCGGAATTCGCGGAAACCGAGCTGAAAATCCGGCGCCTGCTGGATGCCCTGCCCGGCACAGGTGGCTGAGCAGGGGTTTGCTCTCAGGCCGGCAAATCGCGCACGCTGGCGTCGAGGAATGCGCGACGCAGGTCATCGTAGCTGTGCACGGCCGGGAACTGCGGGAACTCGCGAATGACGTTGTCCGGGGCCTTGAACAGGATGCCGGCATCCGCTTCCGCGAGCATGGTGGTGTCATTGTAGGAATCGCCCGCCGCAATGATTCGGTAGTACAGGCTCTTGAAGGCCAGCACCGCCTGGCGCTTGGGATTCACCTGACGCAGCCGGTAGTCGGTAACACGGCCGCCCTCGTCCGTTTCCAGGCGGTGGCAAAGCAGGGTTGGCCATCCCAGCTGACGCATCAGTGGCGAGGCGAATTCGTAGAAGGTGTCCGACAGGATCACCACCTGGAAGCGCTCGCGCAGCCAGTCGAGGAATTCCCGCGCACCTTCCATCGGAGCCATGCCGGCGATCACATCCTGGATGTCGGGCAGGCCCAGCCCATGCTCCTCCAGCAGGCGCAGGCGCTGCCGCATCAGTACGTCATAGTCGGGGATGTCGCGGGTGGTCGCCTTGAGGGCTTCGATACCGGTACGCTCGGCGAAGTCGATCCAGATTTCAGGGATCAGTACACCTTCCAGGTCCAGACAGGCGATTTCCACAACACACTCCGGGGGCGATGGCTTCAGGGGCGCAAAGCGTACCGGGCGCCGGCCGGGCTGTAAATCCCCCTGCCCCGTGGCAGCTGTGCTCAGTGCACCGGCAGCTCGATGTGGGCAAACAGCTCGTCGAGCTCGGCGCGGGTATGTAGCTGGTAGGCCGCGTCCACCACATCCCGGGTCAGGTGTGGTGCGAACAGTTCGATGAAGTCGTACATGAAGCCGCGCAGGAAGGTACCGCGACGAAAACCGATCTTGGTCACGCTGGCGTCGAACAGGTGGCTGGCATCAAGCGCCACGAGGTCCGCATCGAGGGTGGTGTCGTGGGCCATGCGGGCGACGATGCCGATGCCCAGGCCGAGACGCACATAGGTCTTGATCACGTCGGCGTCGGCAGCGGTAAACACGACCCGCGGTGTCAGCCCCTTCTCCATGAAGGCCTCGTCCAGGCGCGAGCGCCCGGTGAAACCGAAGACATAGGTGACGATGGGGTGAGCCGCGACATCCTCAAGGCTCAGTTTCGAGACCTGGGTCAGGGGATGATCCCGGGGCACGATGATGGCACGGTTCCAGCGGTAGCAGGGCATCATCACCAGGTCGCTGAACAGCTCCAGTGCCTCGGTGGCGATGGCGAAGTCGACGGTGCCATCCGCGGCCAGCTCGGAGATCTGCATCGGTGTGCCCTGATGCATGTGCAGGGAGACTTCGGGGTAGCGGTCGATGAAGGTGCGGATGATCGAGGGCAGCGCATAGCGCGCCTGGGTATGGGTGGTGGCGACGGAGAGGCTGCCCTTCTTTTCGTTGCTGTACTCCTGAGCGACCTGCTTGATGCTCTCAACCTTGCGCAGAATTTCCCCGGCGGTGCGCAGGATGGCTTCTCCGGCGGGCGTGACCCGGGTCAAGTGCTTGCCGCTGCGGGCGAAGATCTCGACACCCAGTTCATCCTCGAGCAGCCGAATCTGTTTGCTGATACCGGGCTGGGAGGTGTAGAGGCTCTGGGCCGTGGCGGAGACGTTCAGGTCGTGATGGGCGACTTCCCAGATGTAGCGCAGCTGTTGCAGTTTCATCCCGGGGCCTCCGCGGCGGGTCATCGATGCGGCCGGGCCGACTGCATATTCCTGAATATAACGAAAGCTGCGATTCAGGCGCCCGATAGTCTCATTCAGTTATAGATCAGTGAGCCGGTCGGGGGCAAGCCCCTCAGCGGATATTGGCGACTCCATGGGGCACGTGACCCGTCGCCACATGCCGGCTGGCCGAATCGCAGTGGGCCTGCTGGTCGTCGAAGAACACATCCGCGCCATAGGCCTTGAGGAAATCCTCTTTGGCAAGCCCCCCCAGGAACAGGGACTCATCGATGCGGATCTCCCAGGCACGCAGCGTCCTGATCACGCGCTCGTGGGCCGGCGCGGAGCGTGCCGTGACCAGGGCTGTGCGAATGGGGGCTTCGTCCGGGCCGAATTCGCGCTGCAAGCGGTGCAGGGCCGCAAGAAATGGTTTGAACGGTCCACCGGACAGGGGCTCACGCGCCGAAGCCTGTTCACTGCGGGCAAAGGCATCGAGCCCCTCGGATTTGTAGACGCGTTCCGCTTCATCGGAAAACAGCACGGCGTCGCCATCGAAGGCAAAGCGCAGTTGCTCGTTGCGCTCCGGCTCTTCCTGCCCGGAGGGCATCAGCGTTGCCGCGGCGACGCCCTGGGACAGGGCGTCGCGCACATCCTCCGCGTGCGTCGACAGAAACAAATGACAACCGAAGGGCGCGACATAGCGGTGTGGGCTGCCGCCACCGGAGAACGCCGCCCGGGTGATACGCAGTTGATAGTGTTGAATGGAGTTGAACACCCGCAGACCGGTGTCGGCGCTGTTGCGCGAGAGCAGGATGACCTCGACCCGCTCGGCGCCAAGACGCTCGTTGATGGCCAGCAGCTTGCGCACCAGCGGAAAAGCCTCGCCCGGGGCGAGCACATCGTCCTCGTGTTCGATCTGGTAGCGCTGGAAAGCCTCCAGCCCCTGTTCCTCGAACACGCGATGGCTGTCATCGAGGTTGAACAGCGCGCGGGAGGAAATGGCGATGACCAGGCGATCGTCGAGCCGTTCCGGCATGCTTGTGTCTCCTGCAGCTCAGCAGATGCCCGCAGCGGCAATACCGCAGCGCGGGCCGGCGCCGCTGACTATTAACCTGGCATGCAAACAGGTATCCCCTCCTGTTTGCATGCGCGCCCTGGAAATACTGGCGGGGTTGCGCGGAACCCCTGGTATTTCCAGGGCTTGCATTGGCCTTCGGCCAATGGCCGGCACATCCCTGTGC
>JBJHBY010000170.1:0-7858 GCA_050485745.1 Gammaproteobacteria bacterium
CCGCTGATCACCTGTCCCAGCACGATCATCTGCTCCTTTTCCAGCTCTACCGCGGCAATGGCGAAGGGCTCGAAGGGGTTGGCGGCCACATAGGGCTCCGGCGGCTGGTAGCAGGCATCCGTATACGACCAGACCCGGCCGGTGCGGCTCAGGGGTGTGTCCTCGAAGGTTTCACCATCGCAGCCGGGGTTGCGGCAGTACAGGCTCTGCCGGGGAAAATAATAGGTGCCACAAGTAGTGCAGCGGCTGCCGATCAGGTGCGGTGCCTCGGCGTCCATGCTGTACCAGCCGTCAATGGCGGCGACCTGGGGTTTTGCATCGCTCATGGGGATCTCCTGGGGAGGGGGCGGACGCTGTCCGGAGATGCGGAAAACGAAACGCGTAGGATACTATCCCCGGCAGCACCGAACAATTCACCGGGCCGGATGCCGGCCTGCCGCGATGGCCCGGTATGGCAGCCGAAGTCCCCCCGAGGAGCCCCGGATGGCGTATCCACCCATCGTTACCCTGACCATCAATCCGTCGGTCGACACCAGCACCGGCGTGGATCAGGTCACCCCGGACCAGAAGCTGCGCTGCGCCGCCCCGGTGCACGAGCCGGGGGGTGGCGGCATCAACGTCTCCCGGGTGATTCGCGAACTTGGCGGTGACACCCTGGCCCTTTGGACCCGCGGTGGTTTCACCGGCGAACTGCTGCAGTCGCTGCTGGATGATCTGGCCCTGCCGCACCGGCCCCTGCCCATCGCTGACAGCAACCGGGAGAATTTTGTCGTCTCCGAGGCGGGCAGCGGCCGCCAGTTCCGTTTCGTCATGCCCGGCCCCCGTTTCAGCCCGGCGGAAGTCGATGCCTGTATCGCCCGGGTCGAGGCGGCCGCACCGGTGGGGGGCTGCCTGGTGCTCAGCGGCAGTCTGGCACCGGGCCTGCCGGTGGACTTCTATGGCCGGATCGTGGCGCGCTGCGGCGCGCGGCGGTGCCGTGTCGTCATCGACACCAGCGGCCCGGCGCTGGCGGCCTCGCTCGGCTCCGGGGTGTTCCTGATCAAACCCAACTTGCGCGAGCTGGCTGAGCTGAGCGGGCGCGAGCTTGACGACGACGCGACCATCGAGGCCGCGGCACGGCAACTGGTGGAGGCGGGGCGCAGCCAGGTGGTGCTGAGTTCCCTGGGCGCCGGTGGCGCGCTGCTGGTCACCCGCGAGGGTGCGCTGCGCCTGCACGCACCGACGGTACCGATCCGCAGCCGGGTCGGCGCCGGCGACAGCATGGTGGCGGGTGTGACCCTGGCCCTGGCGCGGGGTGAGGATGTGCAACAGGCGGCACGCCTGGGCATCGCCGCGGGCAGCGCGGCGGTGATGACGCCCGGTACGCAGTTGTGTCGTCGCGCCGACGTGGAGCGGTTGTACACGGGGATGGCCCGCTGAACCGTCGCGGTATTGTCCGGCGTGCTGATTCCTTTTGCCACGCGGTTGACGCCTTTTGCCATTGCGCCCACCGATCCAGCTTCTAACATGGGCGCGGTGAAAACCGGAGCCTTTTGCTCCCCTCAGGAGAACTCGCCACCATGAAAGTTGAATTCACCCGTGAGCAGGAGGCGCTGCGCGAGGAGTTGCGCGCCTATTTCAGGGAGCTGATGACGCCCGAGCTGGTCGCGGAGTGTGAGCGCGACATGGGCGAGGGCGGCGGGCCACTGTGGCGCGAGGCCCTGCGCAAGATGGGCCGGGATGGCTGGATTGGCGTGGGCTGGCCGAAGGAACTGGGTGGTCGCGGCATGAGCCCGATCGAGCAGTTCATCTTCGTCGAGGAGATCATGCGGGCGGGCTATCCGTTTCCGTTCCTGACCACCGAATCTGTCGGGCCTCAGCTGGCCGAGCACGGCAACGAGTGGCAAAAGCGGGAGATCGTGCCGAAGATCCTCGCCGGTGAATGCCTGATCGCCATCGGCTACTCCGAGCCCGGCGCGGGCACCGACCTGGCGGCGCTGAAGACCGCCGCCGTGCGCGACGGCGATGGCTGGGTCATCAACGGCCAGAAGATGTGGACCAGCCTGGCGCACTTTTGCGATTACGTATGGCTGGCCACGCGCACCGACCCGGATGCACCGAAAAAGCACAAGGGCATCTCCATGTTCCTGGTGCCGACCTCGGACCCGGGCTTCAGCCTCACCCCGGTGGTCACCCTGGGCGGCGTGCGCACCAATGCCACTTACTACGACAACATCCGCGTCACCGAGCAGAACCTGGTCGGCGAGCTGAATGGTGGCTGGAAGCTGATCACCAGCCAGCTCAACCGCGAGCGCCTGAGCCTGGTCAACTACGGCCCCACCGCAGTGATGTTCAACAGCATCACCCGCTGGGCGCAGGCGGCCGAAATGCCCGATGGCAGCAAGCTGATCGACCAGCCCTGGGTGCAGATCAACCTGGCCAAGGTGCGCGCCGGTGTCGAGGCGCTCAAACTGTTCTGCTACAAGCAGGCCTGGGCGATGAGCACCGGGGAGCTCGACATGGCGATGGCCTCCGGGGCGAAGGTCTACGGTTCGGAGTTTTTCATCGAGGTGTACCGGCTGCTCGGCGAAGTGGCCGGGCAGGCATCGCTGGTCAGTCGTCACAGCGAGCAGGCCGACGCTCTGGCCAGCCGCATCGAACGCTTGTACCGCACAGCGTCGATCATTACCTTCGGTGGCGGTACCAATGAAATCCAGCGCGACATCATTTCCGCTGCTGGCCTGTGGATGCCGCGCGCGGCACGTTGAGAGAGGTGAACGGCGATGGATTTCGGTTTCTCTGAAGAGCAGAAGGACGTTCAGACCCTTGCGCGCCAGATCCTGAGTGAGCAGGTCACCCCGGAAAAACTGGCGGCATATGACGAATTCAAGGCACCGCGTTTCGACGCCGAGCTGTGGCGGCAGATCGCCGAGGCGGGCCTGCTCGGTGTGGCCATTGATGAAGCCCAGGGCGGCATGGGCTTCGGCTTCACCGAACTGGCGCTGTTCATCGAGGAGTGCGGCCGCAGTATCGCACCCCTGCCGGTGATCTCGCATCTGGTCAGCGCGGCGCTGCCGATCCACCGCTTTGGCTCGGCGGAGCAGCGCGAGCGCTGGCTGCCCGGTGCCGTCAGCGGCGAACTGCTGCTCAGCGCGGCCCTGGTGGAGCCGGGCAATGAGCAGGTTGCGGCTCCGGCGGCAACCCGTGCAGTGGCGGACGGCAAGGGCTACCGTCTGACGGGTGCCAAGACGGCCGTGCCCTTCGCCGCCGAGTCTGCGGCTGTCCTGGTGGCGGCCCGCGCCGATGCCGGTGTGGTCGTCGCCCTGGTCGATCCCGGGGCCGCGGGGGTGCGCCTGCAGCCGTTGAAGGTCACCACCTTCGAACCACAATACGATATGCACCTCGAGGATGTTCTGGTACCGGCGGAAGCTGTGCTCGCTGGGCCGGATCGTGGTGTCGCGGTGATGCATTGGATCGGCGAGCACACCGCGGCGGCCCTGTGCGCACATCAACTTGGTGCGGCGGATCATGTGCTGCGCATGACCGCGAGTTACACCGCGGAGCGCAAGCAGTTCGGTGTTCCTGTGGCCACCTTCCAGGCTGTCGGGCATCGTGCGGCGGATCGCTTCATCGATATCGAGTGTCTGCGCCTGGCCACCTATCAGGCGGTGTCCCGCCTGGACAGTGGCGTGGATGCCAGCACCGAGGTGCAGATCGCCAAGATCTGGGCGGGTGACTGCGGTCATCGGGTCAGCTATACCGCGCAGCATCTGCATGGCGGCATGGGTATCGACCGCGATTATCCCTTGTGGCGGTACTGCCTGTGGCTGCGCCACAACGAGATCACCCTGGGTAGCAGTGCCCGCCAGTTGGCCGAGCTCGGCCAGCGCATTGCCGCCGGCCAGGCGTTCTGCGCCTGAGGGTGGTTTTGCCAGGGGTGTGCAGGCCCGGGGTGGCGTTCAGCAGAGAACTCAAACCCCGCGCGCCTGCCGCCTCAGCCGCAGTTCCCGCCAGATAATCCAGCCCAGCAGCGGCAGCAGTGCCGTTCGCCACCAGGGAAAGCCGTTGTCGGGGCTGTGCCACTCCGGGTGGGCCGGCACGTAGTACACGACCATCGAGGGCAGGTCCTCGTTGCCGAGTGAGCCCGGTTGTGCGCTGATCCGGCCCGTGAGCTGGTGCTCACCGATACTGAAGCGGTATTCCCGCTGCTCGCTGCCGCTGCCGTCCAGTGCGCGCAGCCAGCGCTCCGTGCCTGCCTCGGGGGTGCTCACTTCGGCGTCCACCGACTGCCCCGCCACGGCAATGGTGGCCTGCGGGATGCCCGTCACCAGGGTCAGGCCCAGAACCGCCAGCAGAATCAGCCAGCCGGCCCAGTGCAGGGGTTGCTCCCCGTCCCGGGTCGCGGCGCCGGCTGCTTGTGTCTGGCGCGGCAGGCTGTCGTCACCCAGAACGGCGGCGATTTCCTTTTGTGCCTGCTCCGCGGGCACGCCGCAATCGTCGGTGAGATGCTGGAGGATATCGGCCACGGCGATCTTCTGCGCCGCCATGCGCCGGATGGTGTCATGATGCCCGGTCTGCCGGGCGGTGTCCGGGTGTTCCATCGCGGGGCTCATCCCTGCGCATTCGGGGCTTTCCAGTATAAGGCAAGTCTCCGCTGTGCACAGGGATGCGCGGGCGTTCGTCTGGCGCCCTGGTGAGGTGTGGCGGGCGCTCAGCAGTGCAGGTCGATGACCTCCTGAACCTGCTGGCGCTGCGCCTCGCGCTCCTCCTGGCTGAGCACCCGGACTTCACCATCGCTGCCGCGGGCGCGGATGCGGGGGTGCCCGTCCAGGATTTCCAGGGCTTCACGCGCCTGCCGGCACTGTTCGGAATCGCGTTCGGGCAGGCCCTGGATGCTGTCGATGTCCGCTGCTTCGCTCTCCGCGGGCGGGGCATCGGCCACGGGTGCCGGGGGTGCCTCGACCGGAGCGGCGTCCCGCGGTGGTGGCGAACTGATCGTGCGTCCCGTGGTGCGGGAGACGTATTCGGAGGCGCGGCCCTCGGGGGGGCGCTGGCTGAAGTGGGTCTGTCCCTGGTCATCGACCCAGCGATAATAGCCGTCCGCGACGGCCGGGTTGCCGAGCAGCGCAAGGGTCAGGGCGGTGGCGGCCATTGCGGGCCAGTGGGTGATGCGTGCCATGAACAGTCCTCTCCGCGCGGCTTGATTCATCCATTATGGCAAATTGCCGGGGACTTGCCGTGATCGGGTGCTGAAAACCGCAGCGTTTCCGGGTTGATCAGCAGTTGACAGGGTGGGCCGCAGCCTGAAAAATACCATGTTCCGAGAAAAGAGCGTTGCGCCCCCGCCGGCCCCATGACCAGAGGCCGGCTCGGGGCCCGGGCGATTCATCCCTGCCCGTAGACGTGCTCCCACTCACTGCGCCAACACACGACCTGTACGGCGAGCGAGCCGGCCCCCGGCACCCCGGGGGGCCTTGAGGTACTGGCTGCCAGACCTTGCTTGGCATGATTCGCGCCCGCACCCCTGCCAGGGGTGCGGGGTGGTGTTCTGGTTGTGTGGAATTGCGTTGCAGGCCTTCCGATGGACCCTGCTGACTGTCCAACGATGAGATGAGGACTGTTCCGTGGAACTGTTATCCGGCGGTGAGATGATCGCCCAGGCGCTTGAAGACGAGGGCGTCGAGTTCATCTTCGGCTACCCCGGTGGTGCCGTACTGCATATTTACGATGCGCTGTTCAATCGCTCGAAGATCCCCCATATCCTGGTGCGCCACGAGCAGGCGGCCACCCATGCGGCGGATGGCTACGCCCGCGCGACCGGCAAGCCGGGAGTCGTGCTGGTGACCTCCGGGCCGGGGGCGACCAATGCCATTACCGGCATCGCCACCGCGTACATGGACTCGATTCCCATGGTAGTGCTGTCGGGGCAGGTTGCCTCTGACAAGATTGGCGAGGATGCCTTCCAGGAGACCGACATGGTCGGCATCTCCCGGCCGATCGTGAAGCACAGCTTTCTGGTCAAGCGTGCCCAGGACATTCCGGAGGTCATCAAGAAGGCTTTCTACCTGGCCTCGACCGGGCGTCCCGGGCCGGTGGTCATCGATTTGCCGAAGGACATTACCAATCCCTTCGAAAAGTTCGAATACAGCTACCCGAAGAAGGTCAAGCTGCGCTCCTACGCGCCGGCCAGCCGTGGGCACTCCGGTCAGATCAAGAAGGCGGTCAGCCTGTTGCTGGCTGCGCGCCGGCCGGTCATCTATGCCGGCGGTGGTGTCGTCCTGGGCAACGCCAGCGAGGCGCTGACGACCCTGGCACGGGAGCTGAACTACCCGGTGACCAATACCCTGATGGGGCTGGGCTGTTATCCGGGCACCGATCGCCAGTTCCTCGGCATGCTGGGCATGCACGGCCTCTACGAGGCCAACATGGCCATGCACCACGCCGACGTGATCCTCGCCGTGGGCGCGCGCTTCGACGACCGGGTTATCAATACACCGTCGAAGTTCTGCCCCACGGCCAAGGTCATCCATATCGACATCGACCCGGCGTCGATTTCCAAGACCATCACCGCGGACGTACCCATCGTCGGGCCCGTGGATACGGTTCTGGCCGACATGCTCGCCCTGGTGCACGAAGCCCGCGAGCAGGAACCCGGCCTGCCCGATGCGGAGCGCCTGGCGGAGTGGTGGCGCCAGATCGACGAGTGGCGTGGTGAGTGGGGCCTGTGGGAGCAGCCGCGCTATGACACCGGCAATGGCCTGATCATGCCGCAGCAGGTCATCGAGTGCCTGTACCGGGTCACCGACGGCAAGGCTTTCGTGACCTCGGATGTCGGCCAGCACCAGATGTTTGCGGCCCAGTACTATCGCTTTGACTTGCCGCGGCGCTGGATCAACTCCGGTGGTCTCGGCACCATGGGCTATGGCTTGCCCGCGGCGATGGGCGCGAAACTGGCCTTCCCCGAGTCCGATGTGGCCTGCGTGACTGGCGAGGGCAGCATCCAGATGAACATCCAGGAGCTGTCGACCTGCTCCCAGTACCGCCTGCCGGTGAAGATCATCAACCTGAACAACGGCTACCTGGGCATGGTCAAGCAGTGGCAGGACATGCAGTACGAGGGGCGCTATTCCCACAGCGCCTACGAGGACTCCCTGCCGGACTTCATCAAGCTGGCCGAGGCCTACGGCCACGTTGGCCTGCGCGTCGAGCGCCTGGCGGACCTGGAGCCGGCGATGCGCGAGGCCTTTACCACCCTGCGGGATCGCCTGGTGTTCATGGATATCCACGTCGACCCGCATGAACACGTCTACCCGATGCATGTGGCGCCGAACGGCTCGATGCGCGACATGTGGCTCAGCAAGACGGAGAGAACCTGATGCGCCGAATCATCTCCCTGTTGCTGGAAAACGAACCCGGTGCACTGTCCCGCGTGGTGGGCCTGTTCTCGCAGCGCGGCTACAACATCGAGACCCTCAACGTGGCGCCCACCGAGGACCCGACCCTGTCGCGTCTGACCCTGACCACGGTGGGTGACGACCACAAGATGGAGCAGATCACCAAGCACCTCAATCGCCTGATCGAGGTGGTCAAGCTGGTGGATCTGACCGAAGGCGCTCATATCGAGCGTGAGCTGATGCTGGTGAAGGTGCGTGCCACCGGCGCCCAGCGGGCGGAGATCAAGCGCTGCACGGATATCTTCCGCGGCCAGATCATCGATGTCGGGCCCACGGTGTACACCATCCAGATCGCGGGCCCCGCCGACAAGCTGGACGCTTTTCTGCAGGCGGTCGGTGATGCCGCGGTACTCGAAGTGGTGCGCAGCGGCGTCTCCGGCATCGCCCGCGGCGAGAAGGTGCTCAGTCTGTAACCGGGTTGGCCG
>JBJHBY010000171.1:0-7832 GCA_050485745.1 Gammaproteobacteria bacterium
TCCCTGACCGCCCAGGCCGCGTCATGGTGTAGGGGCTGCCAGTCTCGACTGGCGGTGGCACCCATGATGATGGTTTTTGCGGTCACATCCAGCAGCAGTGCGGGAATCCGGTCACCGACCTTGATCTCGCTCGCGTTCAACGTCTGCATCTCCATCACTTATTCCTTGCGATAACTGAAGAAATGCAGCGTCTGCACGCCGACGAGATTGCCATCCTGATCCTCGTAGGTGACGTCTATACCCCAGCGGCGATTCACACCCCCGGACCGGCCCGGCTTCTCATCCTGGATGTAGCGAATACTCTGTGCCGCGGCCACGACATCGCCGGAACGCACCGGCCGATGAAACTCCAGCTCGACCTCGGTCACAACGCCAAAGGGCAACTCCAGAGCGTCCTTGAGCATGAAATGCAGCTCCAGGGTACGCAGCCCCTGTCGCTTCGCTTCGGGACGCCAGTCATGCTCGATACACCAGGAAGGCAGCATGGCCGGCGGCGCAATCACATCATCGGTGATGCTCCGTGCGATGCCCGCATCCCAATAGAGTGGATTGCCATCCTGGACCGCAGCACAAAAGTTCTGCCATAAACCCTGCTCCGCGACGAGCACACCATCGACCCGAACCACGGTTTTGCCCAGCCAATTCTTCACTGTATCGGGCAGAGTGCTCATGACGCTTTCCGCTCGCGACGCTCAGGAAATTCAGACCCAGAGTAAGGTGAGCAATCGCTCGGTTAATACTCGTTTCTGCCCGGCGGGAATGCATCAGGCATTTGCCCGCCCGGCGGCGGAAACGACCCAATTGTTGAAAGCGAGTTTAATTCGAGCATTTGCTCATTTTATGATCCCTTGACGATAGGCCTGATCACCAACTGAATGCAGGGTTCACTGATTGATGAGTACTGGCGTCTCCGACGGGAATCTTTCGCTTTGGCGTGCCGGCGATGGCAGCGCGGGTACGCCGACCCTCTCGCTCGGGGAAGCGCTCAGTAATGCAGCGACACAATGGCCCGATGCCGACGCGGTCGTATACAGCAGCCAGCCCGAAGTCGGGAATATTCGATGGAGCTTTCGGGAGCTTGACGAGCTGTCCAACCGACTCGCCAGAGGCATATTGAACCAGGGCTTTGCGCCCGGCGACCGCATCGCGGTGTGGGCGCCCAATCATCCGCAATGGATTCTTCTCGAGTATGCGCTGGCCAAGGCTGGCCTGATCATCGTTGCGCTCGACCCACTCTACAAACAGCGTGAGCTGGCATTCGCACTCAATGCCTCGGCGGTGAATGGATTATTCCATGCCGATCAGGTCGGCGATGTGCGCCTGTCCGACGTGATCGGACAAGTACGGCCGGAGGTGCCGACGCTTCGGCACACCTATTCATTGTCTACCGATGTCGAGGCGTTGCTTCGGGGTGTGACCTGTTCCGATGCACTACCGCAGATCCAGCCCACCGACGTGCTCATGATACAGTACACATCGGGCACCACCGGACAGCCCAAGGCGCCGCAGCTGTCGCATCTGTCGGTCACCACCATGGCGCGACATGCCTATCGCCAATGGGGCTTTCGCGCCGGCGATCGTGTCTGCCACGGGTTCCCCCTGTTTCACGTTGGCGGTTCCGGAAATTCAACGCCCGGCGCCATGCTGGTTGGCGCAACCACACTGCCCCTGTATATCTTCAAAGCCAATCGCACCCTGGACATTCTCGAACACGAGCGCTGTACCGGCTTCATCGGTGTCCCCACCATGCTCCAGGCAATGCTGGAAGAGCCCGATTTTTCCAGGCGCGATCTTTCGGCATTGAAGGTTATCGTCATGGGTGGCACGCCCGTGCCGCTGAAGCTTTTGCGGGAATGCGAAGCCGCATTTGGCGCTCACATTCTGAACGGCTACGGCCAGACAGAGTCCTCCGGTGTGATCAGCACCACTGTGATCAGCGATGGTCCTGTTCGCAAGAGCGAAACCAGTGGTCGCGCACTGCCGGGCGTGAGTCTCAAGGTGGTCGACAAGAAGGGGCAGATCCTGCCCCACGGCACGGCGGGAGAGCTGTGCTATCTCGGCCCCGGGCGCATGCTGGGATACCGCAATGTAGCCGATGAGCAACAACCCTTCGACGCGAACGGCTGGCTGTACACCGGCGATTTGGCAACGATGGATGCCGAGGGTTGTATCCGCATTGTCGGGCGGACCCGGGAAATGATTATTCGCGGGGGGGAGAACCTGTCTCCAGCGGAGATTGAAGGCTACCTTCTGGAGCATCCGGATATCGCCCAGGCTGCCGTCATAGGGCTGCCCAGCGTCAAGTACGGCGAGGAAGTCTGTGCGGTGCTGATTTCGAACAAGCCGGAACCGCCCGCGGTGAGCACGGTGATCGATTGGTGCCACGCGCAGATGTCGCGCTGGAAAGTTCCACGCCACGTGGTGTTCGTCGACGAACTTCCAACCACACCGTCAGGAAAGGTCAGAAAGTTCCTGCTCAAGGAGCAAATGATCCGGCACCTGGGTCTGTCGGAGTCACCGCTCAGAGCAAAAATCTGAAGAGACGGATGCAAGCAAACATCACCTCTTCCCCGGGCAGCCGAAACGAGGGCGTTACTCAGGCCTCCGTTCCCGCTGCCCATGACGATGGAGCACGCAATGAACTACGATCAGTACGAAGCCCTGGAGATTACCCGGGAGGGTCGCATACTCACGGTCTGTATCAACCGGCCTGAGGCGAAGAATGCCGTCAACCCACAGCTTCATGAAGAATTCTCCCGAATCTTCCATGACATCGACCGGGACCGCGAAACAGATGTGGTTATCCTGTCCAGCAAGGGCGGAGCGTTTTGCGCAGGCGGTGATATTCCCTGGTTGCAGTCCTTGCATGGGGATCCGGTAACCACAGCGCTGACCATTCAGAACGATCGCAAGATCCAGAACTCCATGCTCGACCTGGAGAAGCCCATCATCGCCAAGGTGGTGGGCCCGGCCGTGGGGCTGGGGTGCTCACTGGCGCTGTTCTGCGACTTTATCTATGCCACACCGGATGCTCGTTTCGCTGACCCACACGTCGCCGTTGGCCTGGTTGCCGGCGACGGGGGCGCATTGATCTGGCCACAGCTGGTTGGCTACGCGCGCGCCAAACGCTATCTCTTGACCGGTGACCCCATCAGTGGTGCAGACGCGGCGGCGATTGGCCTGATTACCGAGGCAGTGCCGGCTGATCAGCTCGACGAAACGGTGCAGAACATGGCCGATCGAATGGCCAACGGCGCACTGCACTCGATCAAGTGGACCAAGTCATCCATTAACGCCGGCTTGAAAGTCATTGCCAATGCGGTGATCGATCGCGCCGCCGCATTCGAGAACGTGACCATGCTTCTCCAGGATCACGGTATCGCCCTGGAAGCATTCAAGAATCGCGAGCGACCGAAATTCATCGGCAAGTAATCCGGGGAGCTTTCGGGCGCACGAATGGCGAACTGCGAATCCGCTTGGGAGAAGCCTTCATGACGGAGACTCTGGCAGCAGGAAGGGTGCAATACCCGGGCTGCGCAGATCACGTATCTGCTCTGACCGGAGATCACGCAAACCAAAGCCGACATCATGCGCTCAAGGCCGAACTGGACCCCGAACGACTGATGTCGATAGCCCGTCAGCAAACCGGTTTGGAGGATTTTGGCGATGCGCGATTCATTGAGCCTTATCGCATGTTGCTGGAGTGCGTACGCCGCGACGTTGACTTCAGCAGGCAAGGTCTTGATACCTTTCGCCAACACATCATTCGCTGTCTGATCAACCGGTTGAGAATCCACCGTGACTTCACTCGTCACCCGGAGATTCTCGAAGAGGATGTGTCGGACCCTGTGGTGATCATCGGCATGCCCCGCACCGGAACCACCAAGATGCAGCGTATTCTTTCATCGCTGCCAGATTCCGATGTGCAGAGAACCTGTCTTTGGCAAATGTTGTTCCCGGCACCCTTTGCGAACGCCAATGTTGCGGAGCGCGATCCCAGAGTGGCCGCCACCCTGGGAACCGGTATCACGTCGGATGGCCGTCCGGAGCTTGAAGCTGCGCATCTCATTGCTTCAGAAGAGCCAGAGGAAGACGGCCTGTTATGCGATTCCACGTTTGATGACTGGGTGTGGAGTTCCGTGTTCGCACCCTCAGAAAGCTATTATCAATGGGTGATCAGGCGACCGCATCTGCATAACTACCGACATCTGCACCGAATGTATCAGTACCTGCAGTGGCAGAATGGTGGCCGCCGCAATCGAATCTGGATTACCAAGAATGTGCAGCATATTGCCTATCTTGAGGAGTTGCTCACCGTCTTTCCAAAGGCCACTCTCGTCCATTGTCATCGCTCACCCCTGGAATCGATTCCGTCGCTGGCCAAGCTGAGCCTGGAGATGTGGAGCACCATCCTCAGGCAGGTCGATCCGGTCTTCGTCGGCAAGGCCGTGTTTCAGTGGTGGCGGAACGCAATGTCACGCTACCTGGAAACGCGGGAGCGTCTTGGGTTGGATGGTCGCATCCTCGATCTTCGCTATGAGGACATCCGTCGCGATGGCGTCGGTGAGGCATGCAAGGTGCTACAGAGCATGGAATGGGAACCCAGCGATCATCAGTTGCGCTGTATGCGACGCTGGGAATCCGATAACGAGCAGTACAAGAATGGTCGCCATACCTATTGCCTTGAGACATTTGGCCTGAATCATGCCGCCATCGAGTATGGGTTCGGGGAATACATGCAATGCTTCATCGACTAGAAGCGACTCAGGAGGAAGCGCTGTGGCCGCGACTGGTTTTTCGGACCTTGAAGACTTGGCCTGTGATGCCTATATCTGGGGTATCCCCCTGGTGCAGACCCGACTTTACCTCCAGCTCGCCCGAGAGCTTGGGCTGCCCTTCAATCAGCTCTATGGCTCGCCCCGGTTATCAACGCCGGACAGCAAAGTCCCGCTGCCAAATGTGGACACCCTCTACGGGCTGGGTTGGCTGGATCTTTCAAACGAGCCCCAGGTTCTCAATGTGCCGGATACGCACGATCGCTACTATCTGATTCAACTTAACGACGCCTACCTCAACAGCTTCAGCTATATCGGTCGACGCACGACCGGAACCCGCGCCGCATCATTTGCCATTGTCGGGCCGAACTGGCGAGGCTCACTTCCCGACAGAGTGACACCCGTTGTCGCTCCCACCAATCATGTCCTGGTGCTGACGCGAGTGCTGGTGGTCGATGAAGATGATTTGGCTGAGGCACACGCCGTACAATCACAGCTCTCACTCACACCTCTGTCTGCCTTTCCTTATATCAAGCACCCAAACAAGCCGATTGAGGACGCATTTGACAACTTTCCAATCCTGCAGCCTGCCAAGTTGGGTGCCGCCTACTTCGATGAACTGTGCGCCGGGCTGGAGGAGAACCCACCACCGCCCCAGGACCGGAAGTTTCTTGCGCTGCTGGAGGAATTGGGGATCGGACCGGGCAAGTCACCTGGAAAGGCTGCCACCCTGGAACGTCGTCGAATGCTTGAATCGGCTGTGGAGCGAGGCCACCAGCTGATTCACAGCCGCGGCGGCTGGCTGATTGATACCCGGGAAGTGAATGGCTGGAGGGTCAGTTACGGCATCACCTCCTTCATTCGAGACCCTCTGGATCGCGCGGTGGTGGCCAAGCTCGGTCCCGGTTGCCTGGTTCCCGAGGAGGGGTTGTATTTCTCCATGCAGACCGGCCCCGATGGCCAGTCGCTCCACGGCGATCGGGATTATGTGCTGCACTTTCCACCCGGGGAACTGCCACCGGTCGACGCATTCTGGTCGTTGACGCTCTATGATGGGGAGTTTCGGTTGGTCCCCAATCCCATCAATCGCTATGCCATAGGCGACCGCACCGCAGGCTTGCGCCTGGAGCACGACGGCTCACTGCGCGTCGCCATTCAGGCGACCGCGCCTGCCGACGGCACCTCGAACTGGCTGCCAACTCCTGCAGGAAGGCCATTCCACTTGTTCTTGCGCACGTATCAACCACAGGCGGGACTGCTGAGTGGTGCGTACCGCATGCCGGCGCTGGCCTTCGCCAATCAAGCACCGTAACTTCGGCGGCGGTGTTATCCCAGAGCCGACGACCGCCTGGATTCACCGCGCCTGTCTTGATTGGCCGCGCCGGAAGGCTGCCTGAGTGCATCCATCACGCGGTGAAACAGGCCGATGGCCTTGTCCGCAGCAATCGGCATAGCGGGGAGTTGTGGATCGCTCTGAACAACCCTGGCCTGCGCCTCAATGATGGCTTTATCCTCGCTGAACGCGACCGTAGCGACATCGATCATCTGCCGGGCAACCTCCTCGCCGCCGAAGCGTGAACCCGGGCCCCAGGAAAAAAATGTTCGGGACTTGCTGGCGCTGATCGGCGTGACCGCCTGGCAAGTGAAGTTCGAGAACAGCAGTTCACAGGAGGCCTCGGGTACTCCGTACCCCGATAAGCCCGCCGTACCCGCCGCATAGGTCCCGGTATACATGATGAAGATGCCCGGCGCCAGAAAATCGTAGGTAACCCAGAGATCGATCGCTTTGTGGCCGCGGAGGGACGGCAGAGGCGGGATCGGCGGAGCCCCTTCCACCCAGCGCTCGACCCTGACACCACGCTCGATCACAGTGGTTCGGGGTGGCCGGCTGCTCCAACCGCTGGTCGCACCGAAGGATTCGGTGTGGACATAGGCCAGATGTGACAGATCCAATAGATTGTCATTGATCAGATGGTAGGGTGCTTCGTAATCGAGCGTGCCCGATTTCAGCACCCATTCAGGGGCATCAAAGCCGCGTACCGGAGGAATCAGTGCCGGATCGGCTTGTTCCGGATGACCCATCCAGACCCAGGCCCAGCTTCCCTTTTCCACGACCGGATAGATGCGGACACAGGCTTTGGCAGGAATTTGCGCCTGCCCGGGTATTTCGATGCATGCGCCCTCGGTATCGAACAGTAATCCGTGGTACATGCAGCGCAGATGATCACCTTCAAGCCGTCCCATCGACAATGGTGCGCTGCGATGCACGCAGCGGTCTTGCAGCGCAACCAAAGTGCCGTCACCTCTGCGATAGAGCGCGATCGGTTCCCCCAGAACGGTTCGCGAATGGATGTCGCCTGCGATGAACTCATAATCCCATCCAGCGACATACCAACAGTTACGGACAAACTCGTGCGCGACGCCTGTCATGGCCTTTTCTCCTTGATGGAGGGATGCCGCGGCGGATACTTCGCGAGCGGCGGCGTTGTTATCTGCGGGCCATACTAGAAGCGGCTTTTCACAGCCGTCAATCGCATTTCAGCGCGAACAATGCGAGCAAAAAATGAGGGCATTGCGAGGATTTTCGGCCGCTGGGCGTCCGCGGTTCAAAGTACCGGGGTTTCTTGTAGCGAGAAATGTGAGTGCCCCTGGTGTATCAGCGGATCGTGCCCGCGCCAGGCGACCGCGGACCACCAGAACCCGTCCTGTACGATTCGGTGACCTACGTACTATCGATGTCGAAGGCCGGCTTCAACCCACCTGCAACTGAAACACCCCCTCCGGCAGCAGGCCGCGGTCGATGTTCTCTTCCATCACGCTGCGGTAACCGGTGCGACGGATTTTCCAGGCGCCGTCGATCTTGACGTACTCGTCCTCGTAGTAAGAGAACTGGTCCACCTGGTGCTTGTCTTCCTTGTTCAGGTGGAAGTGCAGCATGCCCCAGATGCCGCTGGCATGGTGCTCATCATGCAGGGTGATCTCGGGCATACCCACCATCCACCAGGAGATCTGCCCCTGGCCGGTCTTGTTGGCTTCACGCAGGAAGCTCATCAGTGA
>JBJHBY010000172.1:0-7828 GCA_050485745.1 Gammaproteobacteria bacterium
GGCGGCCCCCGTCGCCATGATCTCCACGCCGATCGGTACAGCCTTGACCTCAATCTCGATTTCCTTGTCGTCAAGGTCGCCCTCACGCAGCTTCTTGCGGAAGACCTGGCGGGTCGAGGAGTCCTGGGGGGCTCCTTCGGCATTGCGTGGCGGGGGCAGGAGCGCATCCAGAATGCGCTCCTCCGCGGCATCCTGCGCACGGTGGCGAACCTGCTCCATGGCCTGCTCGCGGAACAGCTTGATCGACATGTCGACCAGGTCGCGGACAATGGATTCGACGTCGCGGCCGACGTAGCCGACCTCGGTGAACTTGGTCGCCTCGACCTTGATGAACGGGGCATTCGCCAGGCGCGCCAGGCGCCTTGCGATCTCTGTTTTACCGACCCCGGTCGGGCCGATCATCAGAATATTCTTCGGTGTGATTTCTGCGCGCAGTGCCTCCGGCAGCTGCATGCGCCGCCAGCGATTGCGCAGCGCGATCGCGACGGCGCGCTTGGCCGCCTGCTGGCCGACGATATGCCGATCCAGTTCGTGCACGATCTCGCGGGGTGTCATGGTTGTCATTGGGATTCTGCTCACGTGATGTTCGGGTTGCCGGTTGCGGCCCGGTCGCCACACTGGTCGCGTCTAGCGTCTAGCGTCTAGCGTCTAGCGTCTAGCGTCTAGCGCCATCAATACTCCAGCTCCTCAATGGTGCGGTGATGATTGGTGTAGATGCAGATATCGGCGGCGATGGCCAGTCCGCGCTCGACGACGTCGCGGGCGGGCAGCTCGGTATTGTCGAGCAGGGCGCGCGCGGCCGCCTGGGCGAAGGGGCCGCCGGAGCCGATTGCGATGAGGTTGTCCTCGGGTTCGATGACGTCGCCGTTGCCGGTAATGATCAGGCTGGTGTTGTGATCGGCGACCGCCAGCAGTGCCTCAAGCCGGCGCAGGGCACGCTCGGTGCGCCACAGCTTGGCCAGCTCCACAGCGGCACGGGTCAGGTGCCCCTGATGCTTGTCCAGTTGCGCCTCGAACAGTTCGAACAGGGTGAAGGCATCGGCGGTACCACCGGCAAAGCCGGCCAGGACCTTGCCCTGGTGCAGGCGTCGCACCTTGCGCGCGTTGCCCTTCATCACCGTGTTGCCGAGAGAGACCTGCCCGTCACCACCGATCACCACGGTGTTGCCACGACGCACTGAAAGAATCGTGGTGCCTCGATACTGCTCCATGTCGTGCTGTCTCCTGGGCGTGAAACGGGGGATATGGGGTGGGCCGCCTCGTTTTTCAAGGACCGGCCGGGGCTCAGGCGTCGCGCTTGCGTCGCAGTAACAGGGTGTCGATCCCTTCCTCGATCAGCAGCGCCCTTGCGCGATCCAGCGGCCCGCGTGATTCGAAGGGCCCGACATGCACCCGGTGCCAGGTATCGCCATTGGCGTTGACCGTTTCGATGCGGGCATCCAGGCCCAGCAGCAGCACCTGGGCGCGGCGCCGGTCGGCATCCTGATGGCGGCCGAAGGAACCGGCCTGGAGAATGAACTGGTAGTCCGGATCGCCCCGTTCCGCCGGGGAGCCGCCCGTTGCGGTGGGGCCGCTCTCCTCGGCCGGAACAATGATTTCCCGTTCCGGCAGCAGGGTATAGAAATCGAAGCGGGTGGAGGCCGCTGGCGCGGGCCGGGCCGCCGCTGCCGCCGCTGCGGTATCGTTCGTTGCAGCGGATGGATCGACGGCGGCGAGGCGCAGCAGAAAGCTCAGAAAAAAGCCCGCCGCGAGGCCCGTGAGCAACCACGCCCAGCCCGGCAGCCCGTTGCTTTTCCTGCGTGGCGTGGCGCCACCGTTGCGCTTGCCCTTTGCCATGTCACATCACCTCCGGTGCGCCAACGCCAAGCAGTGCGAGGCCGTTGCGCAGTACCTGGCGGGTTGCCAGGGCCAGGCTCAGCCGTGCATTGCGCAGTGCTGCGTCCTCGACCAGGAACTGGGAGGCGTTGTACCAGCTGTGCAATGCCGCCGCCGTTTCGTGCAGATACTGGGCAATGCGGTGTGGCTCCAGTTCCCGTGCGGCGAGTGCCACGGTCTCCGGATAGCGCGCCAGTTGATTCAGCAGGGTCTGTTCGTGGTCGCCGCCGAGCTGGTCGAGGGCGCCCAGGCCCAGGGCCGGGTCATAGGGCAGGGCTTTTTCCTCCGCCTGGCGCATCACCGAGCAGATCCGCGCGTGGCCGTACTGGATGTAATACACCGGGTTGTCGTTGCTCTGGGCCACGGCGAGATCGACATCGAAGGTCAGCTGCGAACTGGCGGCGCGGGAAATCAGGAAATAGCGGGTGGCGTCACGCCCGCACCAGTCGATCAGGTCGCGCAGGGTGACGTAACTGCCGGCGCGTTTGGAGATCTTCACCTCCTCGCCGCCACGCATTACCGTGACCATCTGGTGCAGCACATACTCCGGCCAGCCCTCGGGAATACCCTCTCCCAGGGCCTGGAGCCCGGCGCGCACCCGGGTGATGGTGGAGTGGTGGTCGGCGCCCTGCTCGTTGATCACCCGGCCAAAGCCGCGGCGCCACTTGCCCAGGTGGTAGGCCACATCGGGCACGAAGTAGGTATAGCCGCCCTCGCGCTTGCGCATGACCCGGTCCTTGTCATCGCCGAAGTCGGTGGTGCGCAGCCATAGTGCGCCATCCTCTTCATAGGTGTGGCCACTGGCCACCAGCGCGGCGACGGTGCGCTCGACATCGCCTTCGTTATAGAGGGCGGATTCGAGGGAGAACACGTCGAAGTGCACATCGAAGGCGCGCAGGTCCAGATCCTGTTCGCGGCGCAGGCAGGCCACGGCGAAACGGCGGATGCCATCGAGGTCATCCGGGTTGGCCCCGGCGCTGACCTCGATGTCGTCGGCGTGGACGGTATCGCCGCGCAGGTAAGCTTCGGCGATGTCGCGAATGTAGTCGCCGCGGTAGCCATCCCGGGGCCAGGCGTCGTCTTCGGGCCCCAGTCCCCTGCAGCGCGCCTGCACAGACAGGGCGAGGTTATCGATCTGTGCGCCGGCATCGTTGTAGTAGAACTCCCGGGTGACCTTCCAGCCACTGGCGGCGAGCAGGCGGCACAGGGCGTCTCCGACCGCGGCGCCGCGGCCATGGCCGACATGCAGCGGGCCGGTCGGGTTGGCGGAGACGAATTCCACCTGCAGCGGTTTTCCGGCGCCGTCCTCGCTGCAGCCGTAGCGCTCGCCCTGTTCCAGGATATTGCGCACCACGGCGCCGTGGGCGCTGCCGGAGAGAAACACATTGATGAACCCCGGCCCCGCGATCTCCACCCGCTCGACCAGGTCACTGGGGGGCAGCGCCGCCACCAGTTGCTCGGCCAGATCCCGCGGTTTGCAGCGGGCGGATCGCGCCAGGACCATGGCGATATTGCAGGCGAGGTCGCCGTGGCTGGTGTCGCGGGTGCGCTCCAGCTGGATCTGCTCCGGCGGGTCGACGTCGAGGCTGCCCTGGCTGCGCAGAGTGTTGAGGGCTTGATGGATCAGTGCCGCGATCTGTTCTTTCATGGTCTCGCCGGGAGGAGTGGTGACAACGGGGGAAGGGCGCGTTCGCCCTGGTTCAGCCCGCCATTATCGCCGGATCATCACAGTGGTGCCAGTGCGGGGGGCTGTGCCCGACGTGGCGTGCGAGGTTCACTGGGTGTCCTGTGGGTCGACGTCCACCGACCAGTGCAGTTGCCGCGCCGCGGGGTGCTGTTCCGCGGCGGCGCGCAGCAGCGCCAGTGCCTGGTGCAGGGGGCGACGCTCGCGCGCATGCAGGATCAGTTGCGCCCTGTAGCGCCCGGCGCGGCGGGTCATCGGTGCTGGCAGCGGGCCGAGCAGGGAGACTCCCGGCACCGTGGGCAGGGTGTTGCGCAGGTCACCCAGAAAGCGTTCCGCAGCCTGCAGCTGGCGTGCATCGGCGCGCAGCAGGGCCATGTGGCCGCAGGGCGGCAGGCCGCTGGCCTCACGCTCGGCCAGCAGCGTGCGGGCAAAGGCCGCGTAGCCCTCGTCCACCAGGGTGGCCAGCCAGGGGTGTTCGGGGTGCCCCGTCTGGATCAGCACCTGGCCGGGGCGCTGCCCGCGTCCGGCGCGGCCGGCCACCTGCACCAGCAACTGGCCGGTGCGTTCAGCGCCGCGGAAGTCGGCGCTGAACAGTCCGCCATCGAGATCGACCACGACCACCAGGGTCACGTCGGGAAAGTGGTGACCCTTGGCCAGCATCTGGGTGCCGACCAGAATGCAGGGGGCACCGCTCGCGACCTGTTGCAGCAGGTCGTGCAGGGCTCGCTTGCCACTGGTGGTGTCGCGATCCACCCGCAGCACCGGGGTGCCGGGAAAGTGCTGGTGCAGGGCCTGTTCGCAGCGCTCGGTGCCCGGGCCGAGAAAGTCGAGGCGCGTACCTTGGCAACCCGGGCACTGGGGTGGCAGTGGCTGCTGATAGCCGCAGTGGTGGCAGATCAGCCGACGCCGTGCGGCGTGTACCGTCAGGCGCGCGTCGCAGTGGTTGCACTCGCCGATCCAGCCGCAGTCCGGGCACATCAGGGTCGGGGCAAAGCCGCGCCGGTTGATGAACACCAGGGCCTGCTCCCCGCGGGCC
This sequence comes from Gammaproteobacteria bacterium, assembly GCA_050485745.1. Lineage (GTDB taxonomy): Bacteria > Pseudomonadota > Gammaproteobacteria > Pseudomonadales > CAMLJR01 > JBJHBY01. The sequence goes on from JBJHBY010000172.1 coordinate 4,596, forward strand.
AGGGTGTCGGCGATGGCGGTCAGTGCCACGGTCGAGAGGCCGTCGTCGGAGCGGTCCAGGCGTGTATCCACCAGGCGGATGTCCGGGGCGAGAGCTCCGGCAGCACGCTCCCGCAGGCACAGGTGACGGTACTGGCCGCTATGGGCATGGCGCAGGGTTTCCAGACTGGGTGTCGCCGACCCCAGCAGTATCGGTATGCCGCGGTTGGCGGCGCGCTTGATGGCGACGTCACGGGCGTGATAGCGGAAGCCATCCTGTTGCTTGTAAGAGGCGTCGTGCTCCTCGTCGATCACGATCAGCCCAAGGTCAGGCATCGGGGTGAACACTGCTGATCGGGTGCCGATGACAACGCGGGCCTGGCCGTCGCGGGCGGCGCGCCAGGCCTGCAAACGCTCCAGATCGGTAAGGCCGGAGTGGAGCAGGGCGATCTCCTCCGGCAGGCGCCGGCGAAAGCGCTCCAGCGTCTGGGGGGTCAGGCCGATTTCCGGAACCAGCACCAGGGCCTGTCGCCCCCGGGCCAGGCTGCTCTCGATCAGGCGCAGATAGACCTCGGTCTTGCCGCTGCCGGTGACCCCCTCCAGCAGGCTGCAGCCGAAACCGCCGGCATCGGCTTCCACGGCCGCCACGGCGACCGCCTGCTCGGGATGGAGGGCTGGTCCCGGAGAAGATGCATCGCCTCCCGCTGCCGGCGCCGTGACCTGGCCAGCCTGTTCAAAGGCCTCGGCGAAATCGCGCCGGGCGAGGGCGCGCAGGGCATCGCGGCTGATACCTGTGCTCAGCAGGCTGGTTTCGCTGCGTGGGCCTCCGCGCAGGGCGGCTACAGCCTCGGCCTGCCGTGGCGCCCGCCCCAGTGCGGATTCCCCCAGTCCGAGCCCGAGCCGGGTCAGGCGCCAGTAGCGCTGCTGCTCGCGGGCCGCCTCACCCCGGCGCAGACGCACGGGCAGGGCCTGCTGCAGTGCATCCCCGAGCGGGTGGTGGTAATAATCCGCCGCCCAGCGCACCAGGCCGAGCACATCGCTGTCCAGGGCGGGCTCGGTGTCGATGACCCTGGAGATCGCCCGTAGCTGTTGCGGTGACAGGTCGCTGCCCCGGGCACTTCCCAATACGACCCCGGTGACCTGGCGCCGTCCCAGGGGTACCTCGACACGGCAGCCGACAGGTAAAAGGCTCAGATCCCGGCCACTGGCGTCCTGCGCCAGATAATCCAGCGGCGTGCGGAAGGGTCCCGGAACGGCGATCTGCAGGGTAGCGGGGCTCATGGTGGCGTGCTGTCGGCTCTCGTTGGCAGGCGGCGGCCGGGCTGAATGCGCGGGGCCGGTGTGGCGCCATGCCTGTTGCGGCAGCGGCGCAGTGTAGCAGCCGGCCAGTGGCGGGCAAGCGTGGCATTTGCCTGTGGCCGTGTTTCTGGTATGATCCGCGCCCTCCGGGGGCGTACCAGGTGCACGCACGGCTTGCTCTGGCTGCCCGGGAAGCGATTCTATTAACCCGGCACGATTGAGTGCCGGGATTTGCACAGTGCGGTGCCCGGCACGGACCGGGTGGCGGCACGCCAGCTACGGGACCGGAACCATGAAAGCAGATATTCACCCCAAGTACGTCGAAATCAACGCTACCTGCAGTTGTGGTGCGTCCTTTACCACGCGCTCGACCCTGGGCACCGACATTCATCTGGATGTGTGCTCCCAGTGCCACCCCTTCTACACCGGCAAGCAGAAGGTGGTCGACAGCGGCGGTCGTGTTGATCGGTTCCGCAAGCGCTTTGGCAGCCGTGGTGCCCGTACCGGCGCCTGAGCCGATGCGGCGCTGGCGACAGCGCTCTCCGCTGGATGCTTCGCAGACCTTGACGCCCGGCCTATGGCTGGGCGTTGTCGTTTTGGGCTGCCTGCTGGCGATGGGTGCCCGGGCCTGCCCTCCGGAGGGGGAGTTGCAGGTCGCGCGGGTACAGCGCGTCATTGATGGCGACACCCTGGTGCTTGAGGGGCTTGGTCGTCTGCGGTTGATTGGCATCGATACCCCCGAGCTTGGTCGCGATGGCGCACCCCACGAGCCCTACGCCGAGGCGGCGCGGGACCGGCTGCAAGCGCTGCTGCCCCTGGGGGAGCAGGTGTACTGGCAGCAGGGCAGTGAGCCTCGCGACCGCTACGGCCGTTTGCTCGGGCATGTGTTTGCCGGCTCGCAGGGGCCATTGTTGAGTGCGGAGCTGCTGCGCTCCGGCCTTGGACTGCACGCCACGGTGCCACCCAATGTGCGCTATCAGGCCTGTCTCGCGCACGCCGAGGCCACGGCGCGGCGTTTGCGTCGGGGTGGCTGGGAGACCGATGCCTGGCCGGTGGTTCCCGCTGCGCAGGTCGAAGCAGGCGGCTTTCAGCGGGTCCGTGCCCGGGTGCTGCGCGTGGAGAGTGGCGCGGGCGCCTGGTGGCTGGAAACCGGCGAGGGGGTGGTCTGGCGCTTGTCCCGGGATGACCTGCCGGCCTTCGAGGCTGCAAACGCCCCCGGCTTTGACCCCCGCGCCTGGCAGGGGCGCGAGCTGACCGTGCGGGGCTGGGTGGTGGATCGTGGCGAGCGCACGCGCGCGGACCGCGCCCGCTTCCTGATGCCCCTGCGTCACCCGGCGATGCTGGAACAGTGAGCCTGTGCCGGCCCCACGCCGGCGGCCGCGCTTGTTCGAGTATGGCCTTTTCTATATGCTTGGCCGCCAACTTCAGACCGAGAGAGCAGTATGTCGACGGAGTTCAAGCAGGCGGCCCTGGATTACCACGCCAGGCCGGTGCCGGGGAAAATCAGCATCGAGCTGACCAAGCCCGCTGAGACCCAGGCCCATCTTGCCCTGGCTTACAGCCCGGGTGTCGCAGAGCCGGTCCGTGAAATTGCCCGCGACCCCCTGCTTGCCTACCAGTACACCGCCAAGGGCAACCTCGTGGCGGTCATTTCCGACGGCACGGCCATCCTTGGCCTGGGTAACCTTGGTCCGCTGGCGAGCAAGCCGGTGATGGAGGGCAAGGCCCTGCTGTTCAAGCGTTTTGCCGGCATTGATTCAATCGATATCGAGGTGGACGCCGAGAGTCCGCAAGCTTTCATTGATACAGTGAGCCGTATTGCCGGAACGTTCGGCGGCATCAACCTCGAGGACATCAAGGCGCCGGAGTGCTTCGAGATCGAGCGCATCCTGATCGAGCGCTGCGATATACCGGTGTTTCACGACGACCAGCACGGTACCGCCATTGTCTCGGCGG
>JBJHBY010000173.1:0-7707 GCA_050485745.1 Gammaproteobacteria bacterium
GGGTTTACACTTTAGCGGAATCTATCAACTCCCCTTCTTGGGCGGCGAAGATTCTGAAACCGAAGTCGAACCCTTAACTCCGGAGGAAACCCCCCAAGAAACCCCCGGGCACCCCCCCCGGGAGCCGGAGCCACCCACCCGGCCTTGCGTTGTCGGAGTGCCGCAACAAGCGGCCAGTCTACGCGATGGCCACCGGCCCGGACAACGCGCCTTCACCGCTGTCGTAGAGCCGGTAACACACCTGGCCGGCGCGTTTCTCCCGGGCCAGGGTCCAGCCCGCGGGCGTCGCCGGCGGGGTTTCGTCCAGGGCCAGCTCCAGATACACCCGCGCCCAGGGCGCCAGTACCCCCGGTTGTTGCAGGGCGGCGAATGCCGGGGCGGCCAGTGCCTGATGGAAGGGTGGATCCAGGAAGACGATGTCGAAGGGCTGCTGTGGACCGCCGTTCAACCAGGCGATGCCATCGGCGCAGACCACCGTTCCCCGTGCGCAGCCCAGGCGCGCCAGGTTGCCGCGCAGGGCTTCCGCCAGCGCGGGTGTGCGCTCCAGAAAGGTACAGTGGGCCGCACCTCGGGACAGGGCCTCCAGCCCCAAAACGCCGGTGCCGGCGAACAGGTCCAGGCAGCGGCTGCCGGGGAGCAGGGGCGCCAGCCAGTTGAACAGGGTCTCGCGGATCCGGTCCCCGGTGGGGCGCAGGCCCGGAGCATCCGCCACCGGCAGACGGCGGCCGCGCCACTCGCCGCCGATAATGCGAACTCCGCCGGGACGGGCGCCACCGGGTGGCCGGGGGCCCCGGGGAGGGCGTTGGGGATGGTTCGTTCTGGCCATGCCCTAATGATACGATAGCGGGCTTGTGCCGCCCATCCGCGGCCGTGGCAGACCCTCCGGCAGGATCGACGACTGGCCATGAAGTTGTTCAAGCGTTTTCGCAAGGGCGGTGATGCCTCCGATGCACCGGCCCAGGCCCCCTCAGAGCAAGCCCCGCAACCCACCGCAGACGCGGCTGCACCTGCGGCAGCCCCGACACCTGCGGAACCGCCAGCGGCGGCAGCCACGGCTTCAACAGAAAAGTCCGGCGGCCTGTTTACGCGCCTGGCCCGGGGCCTGCGCCGTACCAGCAGCCAGTTCAGCGAGGGTATGGGCAACCTGCTGCTGGGGCGCAAGGTCATCGATGATGAACTGCTCGAGGAGCTGGAAACCCAGTTGCTGATGGCGGACGTGGGGATCGAGGCGACCCAGGCCCTGGTCGGGAATCTGACCCGTCGGGTGTCGCGCAAGGAACTGGCCGACAGCGATGCCCTGTATCGCGCCCTGCAGGAGGAGCTCGCCACCCTGCTTGGCCCGAGCCAGCAGCCCCTGCGCATCGATGCCACGCGCAAACCTTTCGTCATCCTCATGGTTGGCGTCAACGGCGTCGGCAAGACCACCACCATTGGCAAGCTGGCCCGGCGCTACCAGGACGAGGGCCACTCCGTGATGCTTGCCGCCGGCGACACCTTCCGTGCCGCCGCGGTGGAACAGCTGCAGGCCTGGGGCGAGCGCAACCAGGTGCCGGTGATTGCCCAGCACACCGGTGCGGACAGCGCCTCAGTGATCTTCGACGCCCTGCAGGCGGCGCGCTCACGCCAGGTCGACGTGCTCATCGCCGATACCGCGGGGCGCCTGCACAACAAGGACAACCTCATGGAGGAGCTGAAAAAGGTGGTGCGGGTGATGCAGAAGATCGACCCCAGTGCCCCCCATGAGGTGATGCTGGTGCTGGATGCCGGTACTGGCCAGAACGCCCTGGCCCAGGCCGGGCACTTCCAGCAGGCGGTCGGCGTCAGCGGCATTACCCTGACCAAGCTCGACGGCACCGCCAAGGGCGGTATCGTGTTTGCCATCAGCAAGCAGCTGGGCCTGCCCATCCGCTATATCGGCGTTGGCGAGCAGGCGGAGGACCTGCGCCCGTTCGAGGCGCAGAGTTTCGTACGCGCCCTGTTCGCGGATGCCGGGGACGCCGGCGCGTGATCCGCTTCGAGGATGTCCACAAGCGCTACCCCGGGGGCTTCGAGGCCCTGCGCGGCGTCAGCTTTGACATCCCCAGGGGCGAGATGCTGTTTCTCACCGGCCACAGCGGCGCTGGCAAGAGCACCCTGCTCAAGCTGATCATGATGATGGAGCGTCCCAGCTCCGGCCAGGTGGTGGTCGATGGCCAGAACCTGGCACGCCTCGGCCGGCGCGGTATTCCCGGCCTGCGCCGCAAGGTCGGCGTGGTCTTCCAGAACCACCAGCTGCTGCACGACCGCAGCGTCTTCGACAACGTCGCCCTGCCCCTGCAGATCGCCGGTTATCACCCGCGCGAGGTGGGCCGCCGCGTGCGCGCGGCCCTCGACAAGGTGGGCCTGCTCAGCCGCGAACGGGCGCAGCCGGTGACACTTTCCGGCGGTGAACAACAGCGCGTCGGCATCGCCCGCGCGGTGGTCAACAAGCCCACCCTGCTGCTGGCCGATGAGCCCACGGGCAACCTCGATCCGGGTCTTTCGGCGGAAATCATGCAGCTGTTCGAGCAGTTCAACCAGGTCGGGGTGACGGTACTCATCGCCAGTCACGACCTCGCCCTGATCGCTCGCCTGCCACACCGCATGCTGTCCCTGCGCCAGGGTGAACTGGTCGGTGCCCTGCAGGGCCGTGCCCCGGAGGCCAGCCATGCCCGTTGAGCGCGGCGCGCGCCGGCGCCCTGCCCCCCCGTCCCCAGCGCCGCGGCGCGAGGTGCAGGGTGCCCGTCACTATCAGACGGGCTGGCGTGACCGCCTGCGCGGCTGGGGCGAACACCACCGCCAGGTGGCGCGGGACAGCTGGCGGCGCCTCCTTGCCAGCCCCGGGGGCAGTGCCATGACCTGGCTGGTGATCGGCATTGCCCTGGCCCTGCCCGGGGGCCTGTTCGTGGCCCTGCAGAATATTGAGTCCCTGGGGCGTGGCTGGGACGGCAGCGCCCAGGTGTCCCTCTTTCTGGAAGAGCGGGTCAGCACGGATCGTGGCCGCGCTTTGGCCCGCGAGCTGTTGGCCCGGGACGACGTGACCGAAACCGACTATGTCTCCCCCGAGCAGGCTCTGGAGGAGTTTCGCGCCCTGTCCGGTTACGGCGATATCCTCGACGGGCTGGACAGCAATCCCATTCCCGCACTGATTCTGGTGCGTCCCGGTGAGGGCATCGGGGCGGATGCCACCGAGGCCCTGTTCGAGGCCTTGCAGGCCCTGCCCGAGGTGGAGCGTGCGGTGCTCGACCTGCAGTGGGTGCAGCGCCTGTACGCGATGATGGGCCTGGGGCGGCATCTGGCGATGGCGCTGACGGTACTGCTTGCCCTCGGTGTGGTGCTGGTGGTGGGCAATACCATCCGCCTGGCCATCGAGAACCGCCGTGACGAGATCGTCATCACCAAGCTGGTCGGCGGCACCGACGCCTTCGTGCGTCGGCCCTTCCTCTACACCGGTGCCTGGTATGGCCTGGGGGGTGGCATCGTCGCCTGGCTGCTGATTGGTCTGACCCTGATCTGGCTCGGCGGCCCGGTGGCGCGCCTCGCCGACCTCTACGACAGCGGCTTCCGCGTCCAGGGCCCCGGCCTCGGCGCCACCCTGTTGCTGTGGAGCGGTGGCGCCCTGCTCGGCTGGCTGGGCGCCTGGCTGGCGGTGGGACGACATCTGCGCGACGTGGAGCCGCGGTAAGCGACGCACGGGGCTCTGGGTTCGGGGGTAGGCTGGGTTAGCGGCGCAGCCGCGTAACCCAGCGTCGCCACCCACGCCGGATGCTCCGGGAGGCTTCCCTCGACGCGCCCCGGGATGGCTACGGAACCGGAACCGGCATCGGTACGGGATGATATGGACGGTGGGAACGCTGGGTTACGCCGCGCAGCGGCTAACCCGGCCTGCGACAGGCTGCTTCGGACCTCCGTCTGGCGGGAACTTTTTCCCCCTTAGCACTCTAATGGCAAGACTGCTAAAATGGGCGCCGAACCCAATCGGAGCCCGCGCGGGCCGGGGGCTCGCGCTGATCGAGACAAGGCTGGAGGACACTCACCATGACAGCAGGCACGATGACGACGGAGCTCAGGCCTGTGATGAACCTGGTGCCCGGAAGCAACCTCGGCGCCTACATCCAGGCGGTACAGGCCATTCCCCTGCTCAGCCCCGAGCGCGAGCGTGAACTGGCCGAGGACTTCACCAGCACCGGCAACCTCGACGCCGCCCGTGAACTGGTCATGGCCCACCTGCGCTTCGTGGTGCATGTGGCGCGCAGCTACAGCGGCTACGGCCTGGCCCAGGCCGATCTCATCCAGGAAGGCAACGTTGGCCTGATGAAGGCCGTCAAGCGCTTCGACCCGAGCAAGGGTGTGCGCCTGGTCTCCTTCGCCGTGCACTGGATCAAGGCCGAGATCCACGAATTCATCCTGCGCAACTGGCGCATCGTCAAGATCGCCACCACCAAGGCCCAGCGCAAGCTGTTCTTCAACCTGCGCAGCGCCAAGAAGCGCCTCGCCTGGCTCAGCAATGACGAGGCCCAGGCGGTTGCCACCGACCTCGGTGTTGATGTCGCCGAAGTCCGGCGTATGGAAGGGCGGCTGGCCGCATCCGACCTGGCCTTTGACCTCGGCAGCGACGATGAAGACAGCTTCGCCCCGGTGCACTACCTCGAGGATCACCGCTTCGACCCGGCGCGCCAGCTCGAAGCGGCGGATACCGAGGCCGACAGCCACACCCGCCTGGAGCAGGCCCTGGAGCAGCTTGACGAGCGTGCACGCAGCATCCTGCAGCGGCGCTGGCTGAGTGAGCAAAAGGCCACCCTGCACGAACTCGCCGACGAGTACGGCGTCTCCGCCGAGCGTATCCGCCAGCTCGAGAAGGCTGCGATGGGCAAGGTCCGGGCGATGCTCGAGGCCGCCTGAGGCCACGCTTTCGGTGGGGCCCTGTAACAGGCTGCTGGAAGACGTTTGCGAGATAGTCGACGCAAGGCAAAAATGGCCGGGCCGCAGCGGCATGCCGCGTTAAAAGCGGAGATCATGCGCAATAAAAGAGTATTTTTAGCGGCTGGCGTTCCAGGCCATTTTTAACGCCGCAGCGACAACGTAGGTAGTTTTTCTGTAGCCTGTTAAACTGGCGCACCAAGTTTTTTCACAGCAAGTTTTTACACAGAGAGTGCGCCTGTGTTTTTGATGCTTTCCGGTCTCAGCGGCGCCTTGGCCGTTGCCCTCGGCGCCTTCGGCGCCCACGGACTGCGTGAGCGCCTGCCTGCCGACCTGATGGCGGTTTACCACACTGCCAGCCTTTACCATCTGATTCATACCCTGGCCCTGCTGGGCGTCGCCCTGCTGCTGCAGCAGATCGGCCCCAGCCCCTGGCTGCGCGCGGCGGGCTGCTTGTTTCTGGCCGGGATGGTGTTGTTTTCCGGCAGTCTCTATGTGCTGGCCATGAGCGGCGTACGCTGGCTGGGTGCGATCACCCCCCTGGGTGGCGTGGCGTTGATCGGTGGCTGGCTGTGCCTGGCCGCGGCGGCCCTGGGGCGCGCCGCATGAGCGAGACGGAGCGGGAGCGGGCTGGGCCGGCCGAACAGCCGCCGCACCAGCGTCGCGTGCGCAGCTTCGTGCTGCGCACCGGGCGAGTGACGCCGGGCCAGGAACGGGCCATGGCGGAGAACTGGCCGCGCTGGGGCCTGGAGTTGGAGCATGGCTTGATCGACCCGGCGGCTATCTTCGGGCGCGAGGCACCCCTGGTGCTGGAGATCGGCTTCGGCATGGGGCAGTCCCTGGTGGCGATGGCCGCCGCTGCCCCGGAGCAGGACTTCATCGGCATCGAGGTGCATCACCCCGGTGTCGGCAAGCTGCTGCACAGCATGCGCGAGCAGGGTGTGGATAATATCCGCGCCTACTGTGCCGACGCGGTCGAAGTGCTGGAGCGGTGCATTCCGGAAGCCAGTCTCGACCGGGTGCAGATCTTCTTCCCGGACCCGTGGCACAAGAAGCGCCACCACAAGCGCCGCCTGATCCAGCCCGGCTTCGTCGCGTTGCTGCGTTCGCGCCTCAAACCTGGTGGTGTGCTGCATCTGGCCACCGACTGGCAGGACTACGCGGAGCATATGCTGGCGGTGCTGGAGGCTGTCCCGGGCTTTGGCAACCTGGCGCCCGGTGGTGGCTATGTGCCCCGCCCGGCCACGCGCCCGCAGACCAAATTCGAGCTGCGTGGCGAGCGCCTGGGTCACGGGGTCTGGGACCTGATGTTCGAGCGCCGGGACTGAGGTGGCCCCTGTGCGCCCGCTGCTGTTCTGCCTGTTATGGCTGACTGCCGCCGGTGCCAGCGCCCTGGAGCTGTCGTCGCAGCGCCTGCAACAGCCGCTGCCGCTGGCGACGGAGTTTGTCTGGTTCGCTGACCGCGCCGGTGCCTACACCCTGGGTGACCTGTTGCGCGAGCCCGGGTCGGCACCCTGGCAGGCTTTGTCCGATGCCGAAGCGCTGCCCCGATACGACACCGCCTTTCACTGGTTTCGCCTCGACCTCGACAACCCCGGTGCCGAGGTGCTGCGCCTGCTGCTGGTCTACGCCCACCCGCGCCAGGACATTCTCAACGTCTACGTGGTCGCCGATGGCAGTGTTATACAGCGCTTCGAGACCGGCAGCCTGCGCCCCTTTGACTCGCGCCCGCTGGCCCATCACCACTTTCTGTTTCCCTTCGACCTCGCCCCCGGGCAACGCGTCGAACTGCTGATCCAGGTGCAGAGCCGACCCTCCTATGTTCCTGCCGCCACGACCCTGTGGGAGCGCGATGTGTTCCTCGCGCAAACGCCGCGGGCGGAAATCTGGCAATGGTTTTTTCTGGGTATGCTCAGTGCCATTGCCCTCTATCACCTGGTGGTTTTCGGCCTCACCCGCGACATCTCCTATCTGCTGTACACCCTGTATATCGGCGCCAACCTGTGGCTGTTTCTCGCCTCCTATGGCCAGGGCTTTCGCTACCTGTGGCCGCAGTCGCCCCATCTCGACCAGCTGATGACCCATCTTGTGGCCTCGGTCATCGGCATCTGCGTCAGCCTGTTTACCGTGAGCTTTCTCAACCTGCGGGACAAGCTGCCGCTGATGGCGCGGGTGTTTATCGGTATCAGCCTGATCTGGGCGGGCCTGCTGGCCCTGCGTCTGCTGCTGGAGGGTCCGGCGGGATTTTTCATCCAGGTGGTGGAGAACCAGTTCCGCATTGCCCTGGTGCTGAGCTGGCTGACCGGCTGCTACTGGCAGGTGCCGGCGCCACCGAAGTTCTGGTGGTTGACGAACAGCAACGGTCCGCCCGTGCGGCGGGCCGTTGCGCGTGCGGTGGCGTCGCCCGGACGTGGGGGGACCGCGCGTGAGCGCGGCGACGGAGACCGTCGAGGCCTGGACACTTGACCAGCCTGGCGCTCGGTCGACGGGAAGGAAGCGGATCGGGCCGTGGACGACGGCGGCGCGAAAGGTCTGCGACGCTCCGGCTGCCGCCTCGGCCGATTTTCCGGTCATGTATGCCGCGTCGGCCGCCAGCATCCCGACGATCAGAAGTACGTACGTTCCGCCGATCAGGCTCAACGTGAGGAAAAACAGCGCATTGGAAATCCGCAAATGCAAAGCGCTTGGAGGCCGACCCAGCGCATGCGGTTCCGACGCTTCCAAGGCGCCGTTGCCGACGTCACTGGCCACGAGCCGCCTCTCCCGAGT
>JBJHBY010000174.1:0-7671 GCA_050485745.1 Gammaproteobacteria bacterium
CCCTGCTGCTGCCCCCGGGGGAGCACGTGGAACTTCGCCCCGGTGGTCTGCACCTGATGCTGATCGGGCTGAAGCAGCCCCTGCAGGACGGTAGCGAGGTACTGCTCATTTTGCGCGCCAGTGATGGCAGTGAGAAACAGGTCAGCCTGCCGGTGCGCAGCGTGCTCGATGAGAAGCCCGCCGCCCGTCATCGCCATCATCATCACTGAACAGGGCGAAGTCTTGATCATGGACATGAACAGGGGAATCGATATGGTGGCAATGCGTAGTGTGCTGTTCGGCCTGCTGGCGGCGCTGGTGGCGGGGTGTGCCTATAGTCCGCAGCAGATCACGGTGCGCCCGGTGCTGTCGGACGACGGCGCGGCTTACGGACTGGGGCGCCCGGTGGATGTGCGTGCCGAGGATGCCCGTAAAGACAAGGTGCTCGGCACCCGTGGTGGTATCTACGAGAAGACCAGCACCATCAGCCTCGCCAATGATCTGGCCGAGGCGATTGCACGCTCCGCCCGCAGCCAGCTTGCGGCCAAGGGCTTCCAGGTGAACAGTCGCGACCCGGACCAGGTGGTGCTGCGCATCGTGGTCGATGAGCTGGTCTATGACACCGCGGGTGAGGGCGTGGGGCACAACGTGGAGCTGCGTGCGGTGCTGCGAGCCGAGGCCAGCCGGGGCGGTGAAACCTTCAGTGGCCGCTACCAGTCACGGCACCAGCAGCGCTTTGCCTATGCACCCAACGCCGAGCGTAACGAGCAGCTGGTCAACGACCTGCTGGCGCAGACCCTGGAGCGCATGTTCGCCGACGAGAAGCTGCGCGCCTTTCTCACCGCGCTGTAACGTTCACGCTGCGCCCGGATGCCCGGATGCCCGGATGCCGGCGTAGGCCGGGTTAGCGGCTGTGCCGCGTAACCCGGCGCCCCACCGTTATCGAATCCCGAACCGATGTGGCTCCCAGAATGATCCCGGGGGAGCTTCGTTGGAAACTCCCCGGGAACATCCAGTGTGGGTGGGGACGCTGGGTTACGCGCTTTGCGCTAACCCAGCCTACGCGGCCCTGAAGGCCTGCAGCAGCTCCGCATGGGCGGGGCCGGGCAGGCGCGGGCCGTAGTCGGAGACCACTCGCGCGGCGGCCAGGCAGCCGAGACGGCCGGCCTCCGCGGCGCTCATGCCCTGGCTGATGGCGTACAGGTAGCCCCCCGCGAACATGTCCCCGGCACCGTTGGTGTCCACCGCCCTGACCTTGTGCGGGGCGACGCGGTGCAGCTCCCGGCCATCGAACACCAGGGCGCCTTCGGCTCCCAGGGTGATGGCGAACTGCGCCGCCATCTGGCGCAGTTCCCGTACCGCGACCTCGATATCATCGCTGCCGGCCCAGCCCAGGGCCTCGTCGCGATTGCAGAACAGCAGGTCCACGCCGTCGCCGATCATCTCCCCCAGGCCGTCGCGGAAGTGCGCGACCATGCCCGGGTCGGAGAAGCTCAGTGCGGTGCGTCCACCCGCGGCCCGTGCCTGGCGGAAGGCCTCGATGGCCGCGGCGCGTCCGCTGGGGGAGGTGACCAGGTAGCCCTCGGCATACACATATTGAGCTCGCGCCAGTGCGGTCGGGTCGAGATCCTCGCAGGACAGGCTGGCGCTGATGCCCAGAAACGTGTTCATGCTGCGCTCGGCGTCCGGCGTGATCAGCACCAGGCATTTGCCGGTGATGCCGGGCTCACGGTTACCGTTGAACAGTGAGTCCACGCCTGCCGCGCGCAGGTCGTTCAGATAGAACTGACCGTTGTCGTCATCGGCCACCTTGCAGGAGTAGAACGTGCGCGCACCGAAGTAGCTTGCGGCAATCACCGTGTTCGCGGCGGAGCCGCCGCTGGCCCGCTTCGAGTACACCAGGTGGTTGTCCAGAGCCTGAATCAGCTCGTGCTGGCGCGACTCGTCGACCAGGGTCATCAGCCCCTTGTCCACGCCCAGACGGGCCAGTTCGTCGTCGTGGATCTCGATTTCGGTATCGACCAGCGCCGCGCCCAGGCCGTAGATGTGGTACGAAGTCATGCGTGCTCCCTGCGGATTGCAAAAGCCCGGCCGCTATTGTTGTGGATGGTGCCGGGGGCTGTATTATGGCGCCTGCGCCGCCCGATGCAATCGGTGTGGCGTCTGTGGCTGGTCAAGCCGCCATCGCAATGGAACAGAGTCCGTCCCGCCCATGGCAAGATCCCCCAAACCCGGTCGCCGCCGGCGTACGTCGTCCCGGCGTGGCCAGCGCCGTTGGTTGCTGCCCAAGCTGTTACTGGTGCTCGCCGTCCCTCTATTGTTCGGCCTGGTCTGGCTGGATGCGCAGGTGCGCCACGGACTGGCGGAGCGGGCCTGGCAGGTACCGGCACAGGTGTATGCCCGCCCGCTGACCCTTTACCCCGGGCAGCCCCTGGCGGCGGCGGATCTGCGGCATGAGCTCGGGCTGCTCGGCTACCGGGTTGTGCGCAGCGTGCAGGGCCCGGGGGAGGTGCGTGCCACCGGCGATGGCTTTGAGGTGCACTCGCGGGGCTTTGTTTTCGCCGATGAAGCGCAACTGCCGGGGCGTTGGTGGGTGCGCTTCCACAACAACAGTGTCAGCGCCCTGCATGCGGCGGATGGTACCCCGCTGGAGATGGTCAGGCTTGAGCCGGTGGCCCTGGGGAGTGTCCATACCCGGCACCAGGAAGATCGCATGCCGGTGCGCCTTGAGGAAGTGCCGCCGCTGCTGGTGCAGACTCTGCTGCTGGTGGAAGACCGGGATTTTTACCGGCATTTTGGTGTATCCCCCCGCGGCATCGCTCGCGCCGCTCTGGCCAATCTGCGTGCCCGCCGCACTGTACAAGGGGGCAGTACCCTGACCCAGCAACTGGTCAAGAACGCCCTGCTGTCACAGGAGCGCAGTATCTGGCGCAAGGGGCTTGAAGGCGTCATGGCTCCTCTGGTGGAGCTGCACCATGACAAGGACGCCATTCTCGAGCTCTACATCAACGAGGTCTATCTGGGCCAGGAAGGGCCACGCGCCATCCACGGCTTTGCCCTGGCCGCGCGCCACTATTTCAATCGCCCGCTGCAGGAGCTGGCGCCGGAGCAGATGGCCTTGCTGGTGGGCATGATTCGCGGCCCCTCGCTCTATCATCCCTGGCGGCATCCGCAGCGCGCCCTGGCGCGGCGCGACCTGGTGCTGGGCCTGATGGGGGAGCACGGCCTGCTGTCCCCCACAGAGCTGGCGGCGGCGCGTGGCCGCGATCTCGGCCTGGCGAGCGCCAGTGCCGGGGCGGGTGTTTATCCGGCCTATCTGGATCTGGTGCGTCGACAGTTGCGCCGTGATTACCGCGATGCGGATCTGGCCACCCAGGGCCTGCGCATCTTCACCGCCTTCGACCCGCTGGTGCAGCGCCATGCCGAAGAGAGCCTGGCGCAGATCCTGCGCGGGTTGGGTCCCGAGCGTGCCGCGCTGGAGGCCGCGGTGGTGGTCACCGATGTAGTCAGTGGCGATGTGCTGGCGCTGATTGGCGGGCGTCGCATGCGCTTTGCGGGTTTCAACCGCGCGCTCGACGCGGTGCGGCCGATCGGTTCGCTGGTCAAGCCTGTGGTTTACCTCGAGGCCCTGTCCCGCCCCACCGAATACACTCTGGTATCGAGTGTGCTGGATGCCCCGGTGACGGTGGCCGGCGCCGATGGCTCGCGCTGGGAGCCGCGCAATTTCGACCGCCGCAGCCACGGCGAGGTGCCTCTTCACCAGGCTTTGTCCCAATCCTACAACCAGGCGACCGTGCGCCTGGGTATGCAGCTCGGCCTGCCTGCGGTCCTGAATACGGCGGAGCGACTGGGGCGTCACCGCGACTGGCCGGCGGTGCCCGCCATGCTGATCGGGGCTGCGGAACTGTCGCCCCTGGAGGTGGCGGTGATGTACCAGACCCTTGCCGCCCACGGTGTGGCGACCCACCTGCGTGCCATCCACAGCATCGCCGATGCCAATGGCGAGCCCCTGGCGCGTTATCCCCAGCGGCCACGTCAGGCGTTGCCCCCCGGGCCGGTGCATCTGATGCATTACGCGTTGCAGGAGGTCGTCCGGGAGGGCACCGGGCGCGGTGTCTACCAGCGCCTGCCCGCGGATTACCGGGTGGCGGGCAAGACCGGCAGCACCGACGACTTTCGCGACTCCTGGTTTGCCGGTTTTGCCGGTGACTATCTGGCCGTGGTGTGGCTGGGGCATGACGACAATCGGCCCACCGGGCTCAGTGGCTCCGCCGGCGCGCTGCGGGTGTGGGCGGAGTTCATGGCCCGTGCCAGCCGCGTGCCGATGCCTTTTGATATCCCCGAGGGGGTGGTCTATCACTGGGTGGATGCCGATGGGCGGCTCAGCGCGGAGGATTGCGAGGGCGCGCGCTATGTGCCCTTCCTGGATGGCAGTGCCCCGGTGGTGCGCGGTGCCTGCCTCGAGGCGCCGGCGCGGCGCTTGCGGCGCTGGTTCCAGCAGCTGTTCTGAACCGGTCGAGGGCCCCATTTGCCCTGCCGCCGGTGCAGGGCGGATAATGGCCCGCTTTCATGGTGGTGATGGACCGTGGTCGTTGATTCCCTTGCCGAAGCCCGGCGGCGCCTGCTCGATCACCGCCCCAGGCGCCGCTGGTGGCGCCGTCTGGGGCGTCGCTCCGCGGTGGCGATGATGCTGCAGGAAACCGGCCGCGGCCTCAGTGTGCTGATGATCGAGCGCGCCCACCGCGAGGGCGATCCCTGGTCGGGGCACATGGCCTTTCCCGGTGGCATGCAGGAGCCCGGGGACCGGCACAGCCTGGCCGTGGCGCGCCGTGAAGCGCTGGAAGAGGTTGGGCACGACCCGTTGCGGGGCGGCGATATCGTGGGCCGGCTTTCGGATCGCGTGTCCCGTTCGCACCGTGGCCGCCTGCCCATGGTGGTCACCCCGTTCGTATTCAGCGTTGCCGATTCTCCGCGGCTCAAGCCGAACCATGAAGTGGCCGATACCCTGTGGGTGCCCCTGTCCTTTCTGGCCGACCCGGACAACCGACAGCGCATGCAATGGCGACACCGGGGCCTGTCCCTGGAGTTGCCCTGTTACTTTTACGAAGAGCGCCGCATCTGGGGCTTGTCCCTGATGATGCTCGATGAATTGCTGGCCCTGCTGCGTGAGCAGCGGTGACCGGCTGACTACAACAGAATAAGGTGAGTCAGCGATGAGAGTGAACCAGCCCGTCACCGGGCGTGAGCAACAGCTGCGCGCGGATGAGCAGTTGATCTCCACCACGGATGTGAAGGGCGTGATCACTTCGGCGAATGATGCCTTCGTGCGGGTCAGCGGCTTTTCCCGCGAGGAGTTGCTGGGGGCCCCGCACAACCTGGTGCGCCACCCCGACATGCCGCCGGCCGCCTTTGCCGACCTGTGGACGCACATCAAGCAAAAGCGCCCCTGGCTCGGGCTGGTGAAGAACCGCTGCAAGAATGGCGATCACTACTACGTGAATGCCTACGTCACCCCGATTTATGAGGGCGGCAATGTTATCGGTTACCAGTCGGTGCGTACCCGGCCCGAGCGTGAGACGGTGGCGCGGGCCGAGGCGTTCTATCGCGACCTGCGCGAGGGACGGGGTAGCCTGGGCCGCTCGCTGTCGCCGGCGAACTGGTCGTGCCGGGCCAAGGCCTGGCTGTTCGCGCTGCCGGCGGCGCTGCCCGCGGCATGGCTGGCCCTGCAACAGGGCTCGGCGCTGGCCTGGGGCGCGGTGCTGGCCACCTGGCTACTGGCGGTCGGTGCCAGCGCCCTGCTGTTATTGCCGCTGTGTCGCCTGGCCGGACGCACCCGGGAGTGGTTCGAGGATGACATTGCCCAGGTGGTGTTTACCGGGCGCGGCGATGAGGTCGGTCAGCTCGACCTGGTGTTCCAGGCGCTGCGTGCGCAGAACCAGACCATCCTCGGGCGTGTCGCCCACTCCGCCGATGCCCTGACCGATGTGGCGACCGAGGCGGGAGCGATCGTCGAACAGACCACCGCGGGCGTGCGCCAGCAGCAGGTCGAGGTCGAGCAGGTGGCGACGGCGATGAACGAGATGACCGCAACGGTGGGGGAGGTTGCGCGTCACGCTGAAGAGACCGCCCGTGCCTCCAGCGATGTCCTGCAGCAGACGGCCTCCGGGCGTGAGCTGGTGGACCGGGCCATTGCCGATATCGAAGCGCTGTCGCGCGCCGTCAGCGATGCCACCGCGGTGATCGAGAAGCTCAAGGGTCACAGCGAGTCGATCGGCTCGGTGGTGGATGTGATTACCAATATCGCCAGCGAGACCAATTTGCTTGCGTTGAACGCCGCCATCGAGGCCGCCCGCGCCGGCGATCAGGGCCGGGGCTTTGCCGTGGTTGCCGATGAGGTGCGCAATCTGGCCAGCCACACCCACAAGTCCACCGAGGAAATCCAGCAGATGATCAAGGCCATCCAGATGGCCTCGGCGGATGCGGTGCGGGCCATGCAGGCGGGGCAGGAGCGGGTCGCGGACAGCGTCGCGGCGAGCCAGACCGTGGCCACGGCGTTCGGAGAGATCAGCGGTGCGGTGGATCGTATCAATGCGATGAATGCGCAGGTGGCAACGGCATCCGAGCAGCAAAATGCCGTGTCCGAGGAGATCAACCGCAGCCTGCACGGCATCACCAGCATCGCCGGTCAGACCCTCGGCGCCGCCGACCAGACGGCGGAGGCCAGCCAGCGGCTCTACGCGCTGGTGCGCAATCTGCAGTCCATGGTGAAGCAGTTCGGAAGCCTGTAGGCCGGGTTGGCCGCAAGGCGGCGTAAACCTGACTACTCACGTCGCTCCACCGCCACACCTGTGGAATGGCCCGCGTCGCGTTGTAGGCTGGGTTAGCCGCAAAGCGGCGTAACCCAGCGTTGCCACCCAAACCAGACGTTCCCGGGGGTATCCCGCGAAATTTCCCGATGGTTCCAGAACCGACGTCGGCACGGGGTTGAATGACGGTGGGGACGCTGGGTTACGCGGCTTCGCCGCTAACCCAGCCTACGGCGCGGTATCGAGCAGGCCGCGGGTGGCGTCCATGAGCCGGCGCAATTCGTCCCGGGGCCTTGCTGCCTCTGCAAGGCGCTCCCGTGGCAGCTGGCCCTGCAGGTAGTCCTGCAGCAGTTCCAGCATCACCGGGTTGATGACTTCACCCTCGTACTCCCAGCGCGCGGACTGCAACAGGTTGCCGCGCACATGCCCGCCGCGCAGGGGCAGCCAGTACACACCGCAGGCCGAGAGCGCGTAATCCCCCTCGCGGCCATAGCTGAAATTGGGCGTATTCGGGTTGAAGCCGCCCGCGGGCACCTGGTCGATGCGCTGCACGGCCAGTACCCACCGGCTACCCGCGGGGAACTGGTCCGGTTGGGGCCGGCACAGGTCGCCGTGGGCGGTCCAGATACGGATGATCTCCTGCCCCTCGCGGCCACTCAGAACCCGCTCCACCGCCAGGTCCAGGGCGTTGCCACGGACCTGGCTGATCTCTCCCGCCACGACCAGATCGGCGTCACGGGCGGCGTCGACGAACGGACCCTGCCACAGGCATTCGCAGGCGAGGGCGCTGCCCGCCAGCAGTGTCTCGTCCCGAAACGCTCGCACCTGCAGGACACAGACGGCGTGTTCGTGGCCGCCGGGGTGGGCGATGTCCACCGCTTCGAGA
>JBJHBY010000175.1:0-7538 GCA_050485745.1 Gammaproteobacteria bacterium
CCTCCATCTCCCGTCCCGCCGTAGGGTGGAAAACGGCGAAGCCTTTTCCACCAGATTTACCTTCCGCATCTCGCATCTCGCATTTTGCGTCTGGCCTTTCGCGTCTTGCGTCTTGCGTCTCGCGTCTAGCGTCCCGCCACCAACACCACAAACTTCGGATTCGCAGCAACGGTACGGCAATTGCCGAACAAGCGCTGCAGCTTGAGGTGGTAAGCCAGGTGCCGGTTGCCCACCAGCCACAGCTCGCCTCCGGGGCGCAGGCGTTGCAGGCTGCCCTTGAGCATGCGCCAGGCAATCTGGTCGCCGACCACATGCTGCTGGTGAAAGGGTGGATTGCACAGGATCAGGTCAAAGCGCTGCGCCGTCGGCGGTGCGTCGTCATCGAAGGCATCGGCGAGGGCAAATCGCGGGGCCGGAGATGGCGAGCTGTGCGGCGATGTGGACGACGCCAACCCGGCCTGCGCGCTGGCCGCGGCCGCATCGGCGTTGAACGCGGCACTGCACAGCGCCTGGCAGGATTCGTCGATGAACCAGATGCGCGCGGCGGGTTGCAGACGTTGCGCCGCAAGGCCGAGCACACCGTCGCCACAGCCGAGGTCGGCGATGTCCCGTGCCCGGGGCAGCTGTGGCAATTGCGCCAGCATCAGGGCGGCGCCTTCATCGAGGCGCCCGCGGGAAAAGGCATTGGGCAGGTTGAGCAGCGTGGTGCCGTCGGGGCCGTTCACAGTGCGGGCTTGCCCGGGAACCTCCGGTGCCTCCGCGGCGGGGGTGCCGAGGCCGAACAGCAGAGCGTGATTGGGGGCGCGCAGGCGCTCCACCGGCCCCCAGTAGCGTTGCAACAGCTCGTGGGTGTCGGTGGCGGCGTGCTTGCTCATCGCGGCGGCATAGACGGCGCCGCCGGCAAGGGCGAGCCGGCGCAGCACCGCCAGCTGTTCCAGCAGCCAGGCACGGTTGCGCGGCAGGCGCCAGAGCACCAGGCCGCCATGCGACGGCAGCGGGCTGGCATGCCCCGGGACGAAGTCCAGCGACGGGCGCTGGTTGTGCGCCAGGTTCGTGGCGATGGCCAGCTGGCTGACCCGGGAGTCACTCCAGATCAGCGCCCCGGTATCCGCCAGGGGCACGGCGAGGGCACCGAAGGCATCGTTCACCAGCAGGGGCGGGGTGTCGAGCCGGTCACGCATCTGCCCGGCGATGTCCAGCAGGGCCCGGTCCGCCGCATCCCAGGCCTGCAGTGGTGCCTTGCCCGCGGGCGGGCGCCGCTGCAGGGCGAAGCGGCCGAATGGCGTATCCATCTGTGTCGGCGCCGCGCTGTCGGCTCGCCGCTGTTGCCGGGGCCGCCGCATGTCAGCCTGTCTGTGCCGGGGTGTGCTGCTCCCGGTACTCGCCGGGAGTTTGTCCGGTCCATTTCTTGAAGGAGCGATGGAAGGCACTGGGCTCGTCGAAGCCGAGCAGGGCAGAGATGGCGTTGATGCGCAGCTCCGGGCGGCGCAGCAGGCGCAGGGCGGCGTCGCGGCGCAGGCTGTCCTTGAACTGCTGGTAGGTGGTGCCGCATTCCTTGAGGCGGCGGCGCAGGGTGCGCACCGAAAGGTGCAGGTGGGCCGCCATCTCTTCCATGGCGGGGAATTCACGGCTGAGGTCATTGCCGACGATGCGCCGCATCTGCGCCAGCAGTGAGCCGTCGTCGTCCTCACCGCCGACCAGCAGGTAGTAGGGCGCGTTGCGCAGGAAGTTGTGCAGTGATTCCTCGGTATGGATCAGCGGCGCATCGAGCAGGGACGCGGGAAAGCGCAGGCTGGTGTGAGCTTGCTCGAAGCGCAGTTCGCAGCGCAGCAGGCGCCGCAGGTAGTCGTCATCCTGGGGCGCGGGGGCCTGCAGGCGAACCTCGATCAGCTCCATCGGCCGGCCGATCAGCCAGCTGCAGAAGCGGCGCCAGATGGCCACGGTGTGGGCCGCGGTATAGGCGTCGCCAAAACCCTCGAGAAAGCCGGCACTGGAGTCAAAGAAGAATTCAACGCTGCCGTCCCGGTGCCGGCGCAGGGGTTGTCCACTGGCGGCGGACTCCCCGGTCAGGCGCTGGCAGAAACTGTTGAACTCGTGGGCGCGGCGGATTGCTGTCTCCAGCGTGGTGCAGTGGATGATGCACATGCACATCATGCGGAAGGTGCCCGCCGGGGTGCGCCGTCCGAGGTTGAGCCCGAAGGACTCGTCCTCCAGCAGCCACATGACCCGGGTGTAGACCTCGTTGTAGAGGTCCGCGGGCACCGCCTGCTCGGGGTCGATACCGCGGTCCAGCGGGTCTATGTCGAGGGCGAAGGCCAGGGCGATGTCGGCGGTGAGGGCGCGGGCATCGAAACCCTGCGCCTCGGCCACCTGCAGGATGCTGCGCAGGTATTTCAGGGGCACGCTGGGCGAGGTCGGGCGGGCGTCGTTCATGGCCTGATCATCCTCCGCGCTGCCAGTGGTGGCAAGCCACCGCGTGGGCACGATCCGAGGCAATCAGTTCCAGCTTTGGCGCCTCCCGGCGGCACTGCTCGTCCGCCAGGGGGCAGCGCGGGTGGAAGCGACAGCCCGGCGGTGGCGCCAGGGGGCTGGGCAGTTCGCCATCCATCACCGGCAGCTCCGGCGGCGGCCCGGGGCGGGGTCGGGGGATGGCCGCGATCAGATAGCGGGTATAGGGGTGGCGGGCACTGTCGTAGAGGTCCGCCGCGGGAGCCACTTCCACCAGTTCACCGAGATACATCACGGCGACGCGGTCGCTGAGGTGGCGCACCACCGACAGGTCGTGGGAGATGAACAGCAGCGACAGGCCGAGTGACTCACGCAGGCCCAGCAGCAGGTTGATGATCTGTGCCTGGATGGACACGTCCAGCGCCGACACCGGCTCGTCGCAGACCACGAACTCCGGCTGCAGGGCGATAGCCCGGGCGATGCCGACACGCTGGCGCTGGCCGCCGGAGAATTCATGCGGATAGCGCTCGAGGCTGCTTGGCGGCAGTCCCACCTGCGCGCAGATTTCGCGCACCTGCTCGTGTCGCTGCCGCGCATCACCGACGCGGTGCACCAGCAACGGCTCCTCGATGATGTCGCCGATGGTGTGGCGGCTGTTCAGGGAGTCGTAGGGGTCCTGGAAGATCATCTGCATGCGCCGGCGCAGCTGGCGCAAGGCGCCGCTGCCCAGGCGGGTGATGTCCTCGCCATCGAAATGCACCGCGCCACTGTCGGGCTGGTAGAGCCGCAGCAGGGTTTTGCCCAGGGTGGATTTGCCACAACCGGACTCACCCACCAGGCCCAGGGTTTCACCCCTGTGGATGTCGAAGCTGACGCCATCCACCGCATGCAGATGGCGCCGGTGCTGGCGGAATACCCCCGAGCGTTCGACAAAGTACTTGCGCAGCGCGCGCACCTGCAGCAGGGCGTCAGTCATGGCGCACTTCCTGTTCCACTGCGCTGGCGATGGCGCTGGGCTCCGGAAAGAAACAGGCGACATCGTGCCCGGGTGCATGTGGCCGCAGTGGCGGTAGTTGTGCGCACTCCTCGCCGTGGCGGGTACAGCGGTTGGCGAAAGCGCAGCCCACGGGGCGCTGGTCGAGCTCCGGCACCTGGCCGCTGATCGCCGCCAGCAGGGTACCGGGCGTGGCCATCGCCGGCAGGGAGGCGAGCAGCCCCCGGGTGTAGGGGTGGCGCGGGTGGTCGAACAGTTCCGCCACCGGCGCCTGCTCGACGATGCGCCCGGCATACATCACCGCGACGCGCTGGCAGGTCTGGGCGATGACCCCGAGATCATGGGTGATGAACAGCATGGCCATGCCGGTCTCCGCCTGCAGTTCACGCATCAGCGCCAGTACCTGGGCCTGCACCGTCACGTCGAGGGCCGTGGTCGGCTCGTCCGCGATCAGCAGTCGCGGCTCGCAGGCCAGGGCCATGGCGATGGTGACGCGCTGGCGCATGCCCCCGGAGAGTTGGTGCGGGTAGGCATCGAGCCGCTCCAGCGGCGCCGGCATGCCCACCCGCCGCAGCAGCTCGAGCATGCGCTGCAGGCGCTGCTCTGGCTGCCAGTGCGGGCGGTGCAGCAGCAGAACTTCCTCGAACTGGCGGCGGATGCGATAGACCGGGTTCAGGGCCGTCATCGGGTCCTGGAAGATCACGGCGATGCGGTCGCCGCGCAGTTGCTGCAGTGCGGTGGCATCGAGCCGGGTCAGGTCGGCACCCTCGAAATACACGCTGCCGCCATCGATGTTGAGTGCCGGACGCGGCAACAGGCCGAGCACAGACAGCGCGGTGAGGCTCTTGCCGCAGCCGGATTCCCCGACCAGGCCGAGGGTCTCCCCGGCATCGATGTGGAAGCTGATGTCCTGCAACACGGGCCAGGTGCCGCGGCGGTCACTGACACTGGCTTGCAGATGTCGAACGTCGAGTAGGGTCACGGTGCCGGGGTTCGCCAGGTGTCGTTGATGATCAGCAGCGGCGGAAAATCCTCGCGCAGGAAACGACTGCGCTGCAGCTGTTCGCGCTTCTCCAGATCGATCCAGAACAGTCCGCCACTGCTGCCGAAGGGTTCGAACAGAGAGGTGCTGGTGCGCGTGCCGTGGTGTGCCGGCAGGCGCATCCAGCGCCAGAAGCCCTCCCGGGTATAGGGAATCTTGAAGGACGGAATGAACACGGCGCGGTCGTGCACGGCCTGCTCAAGGCGATGGGCCAGCGCGATGCGCTCTTCGCGTTCGGTGGCCGCGCGGTAGGCCATGATCATTGCGTCCAGTTCCGGGTCGGCGGTCTCGGTGATGTTGTTGGTCTGCGGACGACCGGCGTTGTCGGAGTGGAAAAACTCCCAGTAGCGCGGCGCAAGGCCGCCGCCGGACCAGCCCATCCAGGCGATCTGGTGGTTTTTTTCCAGGATCTGCTTGAACGCCGAGGATGAGTCCAGCAGGCGCAGATTGAGTTCCACGCCGGCGCGCCGGGCCTGCTCGCGCAGGATCACCAGGCGTGGCGTGTGCGTGTCGGAACTGTAGGTGACATTGAATGACAGGCGTTGACCATTGCGTACGCGAATCCCGTCGCGGCCACGGATTTCCCAACCGGCGCGGCGAAAATAGTGATCGGCCCGCTGAAGGTCAAAGGCACGGGCGCGGATGTCGGGGTTGCTGTAGTCGCCATAGCCCTCGTGCAGGGTTTGCAGGCGCTCATAGTCGCCGCGCAACACGGTGCGGATAACCTTGTCCATGTTCATCGCGTGCGCCAGGCCGAGGCGGATGTCGCGTTCCGCGAGCAGAGGGTCGCGTTCGTTCAGGAACATGCCCTGGGCGGGTTGCGGTACCTCGTTGTAGAACACGATGCGGCCGATGTGGCCACGATCGTAGACGCGACCCCGTGCCTTGCCATGCCAGAACTGGGGCATGATCAGCGGGAAGGTATCCAGCTCGCCCTTGACGAAGTGGTTGTAGGCCACGTTGAGGTCGCGAATCACCTTGACCCGCACCTGGTCGACGTTGAAGCGATGGCGAAAATAGCGCTTGTCGTTGCCCCACCAGTCGTCCTTGCGCTCGAACTCGATGAAACGGCCCTTGCGTATGGTACCGATGGTGTAGGGTCCGGTGTTCGGCTCGATGCGCCAGTTGTATTCGCGTACCCAGTGCTCGTCGAGCTGGTGAAAATGCCGCGGCGTGGGGCGAATGCTGTATTCGAACAGCATCTCCTCCGGTGGCCGTGCCACCGCGCCGCGAATGCCGATGGTGTGTTCGTCGTACTTGACCACGTCGAGGATGACCTGGCTGTAGTAGTTGTTGTACCAGGGCGCGATGATATGGGGCGAGCGCATGAACTCGATGGTAAACAGGTAGTCGTCCGCGGTGACCGGGCGGCCGTCGGACCAGCGTGCATCCGGGTCCAGACGGTAGAAAATCGTTTGGCCGTCCTCGCCAAAGGCCCAGTGGGTAGCGAGCTCCGGAATCGGCCGCAGGGTATCCGGGTGCATGCCCACCAGCCCCAGTTGCATGGGGCGAAGATAGGCGGCGAAGGCGCTATTGGAGTCCGGGCCGACCAGACGCAGGGTCAGTGGAAAACTGGTGACGAAGCTGCGGAAGCGCCCGCCGCGCTGAGCCTCCGGGTCGGCGAAGATCGGGTCGTCCAGGTTGGTCTGCCACTCGAGGTCCTGCGGTAGCTCCTCTGGCAGTGCCCGTGCGGGCATGGACAGCAACAGGCCCAGCAACAACACCAGCAGCACGGCTGGCGGCAGGGCGTGCCGCCACGGGGCGGGTATTGGCAGCCGCCTATTCATAGTAGGTGAACACCTTGGGATGATAGGCTTCGCGAATGGCTTCGCCGATGTAGGTCACCAGCATCAGCACCAGGGTCATGGCCAGTACCACACTGGTGACGATCCAGAACGACTCCAGGTTATCGGTGCCCTGCTTCAGCAGTTCGCCCCAGCTCGGTGTCGGCGGTGGCAGGCCGAAACCCAGGTAATCGAGCACGGTCAACGCGGTTATGCCCGAGGCTACGGAAAAGGGCACGAAGGTGATGATCACCGACACCGTGTTCGGCAGGATGTGACGGAAGATGATACGACCGCTGCCGGCACCGATGGCGCGTGCGGCGAGCACATAATCGCGGGCGTTCTCGCGGTAGGTGGCGGTGCGCATGTACCAGGTCATCGCCGTCCAGCCGAACAGCACCATGATCAGCAGCAACGTCCAGAAGCCTGGTGTTACCACCGAGGCGACGATCATGATCACGTACAGCTGTGGAATATTCGACCAGACTTCGATCAGACGCTGGAACAGCAGGTCGAAACTGCCGCCGAGAAAACCCATCAGGCAGCCGATGGCAATGCCGATGGCGTAGGTCATGCCGAGCAGGGCGAGAGAGAACAGAATGGCGATGCGAAACCCGTAGAGCAGGCGCGCGAGCACGTCCCGACCCATGCTGTCGGTACCGAGCAGGTGGCGATCGGACAGCGACGGCGGGTGCGGCGGGAAACGTTCCCCGGCGAGGTCGGTGTCATAGGGGCCGTAGGGAATCGGGGGCATCAGTACCCAGCCACGACCCTGTTCGCGAAAGTGCTGCTGCAGTTCCCGGTAGTTGGTTTCGTAGGGGTAGTCGAGGCCAAAGGTTGTACCCGGGATGACCCCGCCGTAGGTGGGAAAGTGCAGGCTGCCCTCGTGATACACCACCAGGGCGCGGTGATTGACCAGCAGCTCGGCGCCGAGGCTGGCCAGCACCAGGGCGGCGAGGGCAACGGCGGACCAGTAACCGCGGCGAATCTGGCGGAAGCGCTGCCAGCGGCGCCGGGTGATCGGATTGAGCCGGGGACGCCACATCAGCGCTGCTCCCCGAAGCGAATGCGCGGATCGACCCAGGCCACGCACAGGTCCGACAGGATATTGCCGATCAGGAACAACAGCGAGCTGATCACCAGAATCCCCATCACTACCGGGTAGTCCCGCTCCAGCACCGCCTCATAGCCGAGCAGGCCGATGCCGTCGATATTGAAGATGGTCTCGATCAGGAAGGAGCCGCCGACGATGAACGAGATGTTGTTGCCA